>PMNJ01000191.1 GCA_003162595.1 Bacteroidales bacterium
AATGAAAAGAGTAATTAATGCAACCACTGAAAAAGAGGAAGCTAAAATTACAGTGTCAGGAAAGTAAAGATTTGCTTTTCCCACAGAAACGAGTAAATATGCAGTTAATAGCAACAACACATTTAATAGAAGCAGCAATAATGTGTATTTATGAATTAGTTTCAAGAATACGGGTCACTTAATAAAATCTTTAACTGCGGTGTATATTGCCGCAAATACACCCAGAAGCGAAAGGACTATAGTAAAAACAGGGGTTTTCCAACCTGTCAGTTTATCAAGTTTTACGCCACCCCAGACGGTAACCAGAATAATTCCTATCATCTGGAATGCCAAACCTGAATACCTGGCAAAGTCTCTGATCCCCTTATTTTGCAGATTTTTCGGGTTCTTTTTCTTTGATGATTCCTGCTCCTGCATTGACTTCAGTATCACTCATTTTACAGTTTCCAGAAAATACAGCTCCGGGTTCAATAGAAAGTTTTGAAGTAACTATATCCCCATGAATTTTTGAAGAGGCTTTCAGGTTAAGTAATTGCCCGACAGTAATTTTGCCTTCAATAATTCCTGCTACTTCTGAGTTTTTGCAAATAATTTCACCTTTAACTTTACCTGTTGCACCAATAACAACTTTACCCTTTGTGCTAAGATTTCCGGTAAGAGATCCATCGATACGGATATCACCATTTGATTTAATATCACCGGTTATGTCCGTCCCGATACTTATAAGGTTTATCGCGGTGTTATCTGGTTCATTGAACTTTGCCATAATATTTAAAAGTTAAGAGATACAAACTTAATAACTCACAAATATAAAAACTATTGCAGAGAATAATAAAGTGATAAGGGATTATTTAGGATCGTAAGCCCATTTCAGGTAGATAGAACCCCAGGTAAATCCTCCTCCGAATGCTGCAAGTATAAGAATATCTCCCTTTTTGAGCTTTTTTTCATATTCCCATATACATAAAGGAATAGTGGCATTTGTTGTATTACCGTAGTTTTCAATATTGATCATTACCTTTTCAGGGGCAAGCCCCATTCTTCTGCCGGTAGCATCGATAATGCGCAGATTTGCCTGATGAGGAACCAGCCAGGCAATGTCATCAGATTTAAGATTATTACGTTCCATAATCTCTACTGCAACATCAGCCATTTTTGAGACAGCAAATTTAAAGACGCTTTGTCCTTCCTGGTATATGAAATGCTCTTTTGCATCTACTGTTTCATGTGAAGCAGGTTTAAGAGAGCCACCGGCTTTAAGATGCAGGTATTTACGTCCTGAGCCGTCCGTATGAAAGATATAATCCATTATCCCGAATTCCTCATTTGTAGGTTCAAGCATGACTGCGCCGGAAGCATCTCCAAACAACGGGCATGTTGTACGGTCGGTGTAATCGGTAATTGATGACATTTTATCAGCTCCGACAATAATAACCTTTTTATATCTGCCGCTTTCAACATAAGCTGCCCCGGTTTGCAAAGCAAAAAGAAATCCCGAACATGCCGCGTTAAGGTCAAAGCTGAATGCATTTTTAATACCACATTTATCGGATATTATATTTGCTGTTGCAGGGAAAAACATATCGGGAGTGGCAGTGGCACAAATCAACAGATCAATTTCTTCTGGGCCGGTATTTGTTTTCAATAATAAACCATGTACTGCCTGCTCTCCCAGATCTGAACTTCCCAGGCCCTCACCTTTTAATATTCGCCTCTCTTTAATTCCTACCCGTTGCATGATCCACTCATCGGAAGTATCAACCATTTTCGAAAGTTCCTGATTAGTCAGCTTGTATTCCGGTACCCAGGCATTGATTCCTGTAATGGCTGCCCGTATTTTTTCCATAATTATATTGCTTCTTTAATCTTTTGTGCCAGGTTAGCGTGTACCACACCCCTGGTTTGCAGGACCATGTTCATAATGGCTCTTCTCTTTGAAATTCCATGTCCGATTACAACATTGGCATTGATACCGACAATCGGTGTTCCTCCAATGTTTTCCCAGTCAAGACGATCAAAGTATGCATCTTTAAGATTTCTGATTTTATATAAGTGATGAAATGCTTCTCCCATCTTTAGAATAACATTTCCCACAAAGCCGTCGCAAACGATAACATCAGTCATGGTTTCCCTGAAAAGTGCATTTCCTTCAATATTCCCCGCGAAATTTATTTCGGGATGTTCCTTCATCAATTCAAATGCAGCTTTTACAGTAGGAGTCCCTTTCGTTTCTTCTTCACCGATGTTGAGTAACCCGACAGTGGGATTTTCTTTCCCCAGAACACATTTTGCGTAAATACTGCCAAGTATTCCATACTGCAAAAGGACATCTGATTTGCAGTCAGGGTTTAATCCAACATCAAGTAAAACAAAATTGCGGTTATCTATGCAAGGAAGTACTGTGGCCAGCGCGGGTCTTATGACTCCCGGGATCACATTAACAGTATAGCTTGCTCCAACCAGCATTGCACCAGTGTTTCCAGCACTGCAAAAGCCATCCAGATCTTCATTTTTAAGCATCTCATATCCCACCGCGATACTGGAATCTTTTTTTTGTGAGAATGCTTTGGCAGGATGATCCGCCATTTCTATTACCTGGGATGTGTGAACAACATCAAACAAAGAGGGATCGATCTGCATCTCTTTCAGCTTCCTTAAAATAGAAGGCTCATCCCCGATAAGGACAAGCTTCTCGTTAACCGATAAATGCTGAAGGGAATCAACAGCGCCCTCAATGATTGATTCAGGTGCAAAATCACCACCCATGACATCAAGGCCAATTCTCATAGTACACTTTTTAAGTTAGCCGAGTTCAGACTGTTGCCTTTTTCTCAATAGCAAGCTTACCTCTGTAAAAGCCACATTCAGGACATACCCTGTGATATAGAACTGAAGATCCGCAGTTTGAACAACTTGCCACTGTGGGTGCAGTTGCTTTATAATGTGTTCTGCGTTTATCTCTTCTGGTCTTAGAATGTTTGTGTTTAGGATGTGCCATTTTAAATAAATTTTAATTATCGTTCATTAGTTTTTTCAATTCATCCCATCTCGGGTCGTTCTCTTTTTCCTCTTCTATAATAAACTCTTCCAGTTTCTTTATCATCACCGGATCGCATGTATTTTTTCCGTGTTTATCAACAGGATGCACCCTTTTTATCGGTAGTGCCAGCATAATGAATTCAAATATCTGCTGTTGCAGATCCAATTCGTATACATCTGCCGGAAGTGAAAGTATGTCCGGATCTGTATCTTCGAAACTTTTCCCGAATTTAACAAGTACCCTGTTTTCACTGTTAATGGGTTGGGAAAACATTTCAAGACACCTGTCACAGCTTATTTTAACGCATCCGGAGACCGTTAAAAGCATATCCATATGAGTAGATCTCTTATCGATCTCAACATTAGCAACAAGGCTGCCTTCCTTAACTTCCGATTCCTCAAACTGTTCAAAAAACGCTTTATCAATCTCAAAATCAATTGTGTGGTGCCCTTCCTTTAATCCACTCAACTGTATGGTATATGAAGAGGACATCTCTTTAAATTTTGGTTTGCAAAAATATGAATCCTTCTTCAATTAAAAAAATTATCAACAAAAAAGTAACATTTATTGTCATAATAGACCATATACCGATAAAAAAACGCTGTTCGCCGAATTTCTCTTAGTCGCTTCCTGTTTAAGAATTAGATTTGTCATAGGTTAAATTTTTAAAAATCATGAGACACAGAGATTATCAGCACTACAGAGACTATCCCCGCTTCAGTGACAGGGAACATCACCCCAGGATAAGCATAGGGTTATTCTTTATTGTCCTTGGAGTGGCACTCCTGGTTGCAACAAATGACTTGCTGAACCTGGGAAGTGTCAGCAGATATTTTACCTGGGAAACAGCAATGATTTTCATTGGCGTTTTACTGCTCTTAAACCTTCATTTTACAGGAGGGTTGTTGCTTATTGCCGGAGGAATCTGGTTCTTAAAGGATCATATCTTCTTAGTTTCACCCGAAATCTTCAGAAATTTCTATTGGCCTGCAGTAATAGTTATACTTGGCCTTACTTTTATCTTGTTATCCTTTTTTAAAAGAAAAACTTAAAATGATAATTGAAAAATAAATAAATTTACGATCATGGAAACAAATGGAAACTACAGAGATGAACGTCGTCAGTTAAAACGCGAACATCATCACCTTCATCAAAACCGCCCGATTATAGGTGTGATTCTTGTATTGGCAGGGCTATTCCTCGTAATGAGAAACACAGGTGTCTTTCCTGAATTTATTGATCATGTTGTCTTCAGCTGGCCTATGTTGCTTGTTTGTATCGGACTTGTAATGACTCTTGGAGCTGCAGAAAAGACATCCGGGGTAATTGTAATGGCCGTGGGTGGTTTTTTTCTGATTCCCATGATATTCCGTGAAACCTTCCACGAGTATAATATGTTCTGGCCTTCGATTTTTATTATTATCGGGGTTATTTTCATATTCTCAAAACGACGCGGATGGAATTCTGTTACATCAACCGGGGTCATTGGAGACGATTATATTGATTATGTTAACGTATTCAGCGGCGGAGAACGTCAGATAGTCTCAGAAAACTTCAGGGGTGGGAGAATATCTGCTGTTTTTGGAGGAATGGAACTCGACCTCACAAAGGCAAAATTGGCGCCCGGAAGAAACGAAATCGAGATTGCATGCGTATTCGGAGGAGCTACACTTATTGTTCCCGATGACTGGAATATTTCACTCGAGGTAACCCCTGTCCTTGGAGGATTCAGTGATCAAAGGAAATTAGTTCCCGGCAGGACCATAGATACGACCAGGCAACTCGTTATTAAAGGAGCCGTAGTATTCGGTGGCGGCGAAATAAAAAGCTATTAATCAACATCTGGATGAAACATCCTATTCTTGAAAATAAAATACGTTTCATAGCATGGTGGCTGGTCTGGATCTTTCTTGCTCTGGGCCAGTCACTTTTATATTATTATGCGTTCGGAAGATTTATTGAAATTAGTATGGTCGACAGCCTGGTGTCATTGCTTATTTATTCAGGTATTGGCCTATCATTATGGTATCCATTCAGGTTTTTTAATTCCGGAGAAACCAGGACAATGGTCCTTATTTCCAACCTTGTAGCGAGTGGAGCGCTTTCCATCACCCTTTGGGTTCTTATAACAAAGTTCATAATGACAACTGTATTGCCTGAACAAATCAATTACCAGGCATATTGGGCTGCAACATTCCCGTACAGGGTCGGGTCAGGCGTTTTTATTTATGGCCTCATTATTCTCACTTATTATCTTTTCGTGAGCCTGAGCAATCTTTCTGAAAAAAACGCGAAAGAGGCAAGACTTGAAAGCCTTGTAAAGGAGACTGAGCTTAAAATGCTCCGGTCGCAAATCAACCCTCACTTTCTCTTCAACAGCCTGAATTCGATAAGCTCCCTCACAATTACCGATCCCGAAAAAGCAAGAGATATGGTTGTAAAACTATCGGAGTTCATGAGATATGCTCTTTCAAGAAAGGACGAACAACCTGTCTCCCTGCAGGCCGAACTTGAAAACCTTCGGTTATATCTGGATATTGAACAAGTCAGATTTGGAGATAAGCTTACAACGGAGGAGAATATTGAATCAGATTGTCTTGATTTTAAACTTCCCGTAATGCTGCTTCAGCCACTTTATGAAAATGCAGTCAAGCATGGTGTTTATGAAAGCACCGAGAGTGTCAGGATCTTAACCCGGGCTCGGATCATTGACGGGTACTTTGAAATTACTATAAGCAATAATTACGATTCATCCCCGTCATTAAAGAAAGGAACCGGTACCGGTCTTTTAAATGTAACAAGACGCCTGGAATTGTTCTACGGAAACAAGGCATCAATAAAATCAACCAAAGAAAATGGGATTTATACAGTTAGCCTGTACATTCCTACAGAAAATTTATAAATGATATTTGAAAATTTATATCTAAATTTCGGCAAAACAAATCAGCATGACCTATTAAACTATTCAGGCAAAGAAGTAAACGATGGAAAAGATCAGAATAGCAATAATTGATGATGAAACCCCTGCCCGGGAATTAATCAAACATTATTTAAATGAGGTGGATTCCATAGAAGTGATTGCTGAATGTGCAGATGGCTTTTCAGGATTGAAATCNNCTTACCGGAATTGAACTGGTTGAAGTTCTTACAGAGAAACCCGAGATCATCTTTACGACAGCTTATGACCAGTTTGCAATAAGAGCTTTTGAGCTCAATGCCGTAGACTATCTTATGAAGCCTTTTCAGAAAAGAAGGTTCCTGGAAGCCGTTAAAAAGGCTATTGATAAGATCAGATCAGGGGCAGGAAACAAAGAGCCGGCAAGTCAGCTCCTTTCCAAAAAACCTGAACCTTCCTCACCTGTTAACAGGATTGTTGTGCGCAAAGGAAATGCTATCAATCTGATACCTGTTGAACAGATCAGGTACGTTGAGGCACAGGATGATTACGTAATGATCTATCATTCAGCCGGTAAAGCTCTAAAGCAGCAAACAATGAAGTCTTGTGAAGATAATCTTCCGAAAGCTGATTTTGTGAGAATTCACCGGTCATATATAGTAAAAGTTGAAGAGATAAAACGTATCGAGCCTTATGGCAAGGACAACCATATTGCAATTCTTCAGTCGGGAGATAAGCTTCCTGTAAGCAGGGCCGGGTATAAACACCTGAAAGAGGAGCTTAACTTTTGATACATTTACACGCCTTCCCCCCTGTAGGGGGGTTTATTCGCGATTTTAAAGCATATTCTTCTAAATGTGTGAGGATTAGCCCCCCTTTAGGGGGGATGGGGGCTTCACCTCTTCAACCTGTTTCCCTTTTCCCACTTTGTAAATATTGAATATAATGGCCGATATTTCCGAAATATAAAAAGGGGAACCGGATCATATCCATGGGTCCCGCCGGGCCTGCATCTGAGTATCCGTCCGGTTCCTAAGATCAGACCGGTGAAGGGTCCGTGAATCTTCAGTGCATCAAGCATGTATTGTGAACAGGTCGGAACATGACGGCATGAGGGCCGCAGAAACGGAGAAATTGAATGCTTGTAAAAGAGCACAGGAAGAGATAGCAGAAATGATAATATGGCATTGATGGCTTTGAACATGATACAAAGATAATAACTGTCATACTAGTTGCAAGGTACAAAAGGCGCGAGGCGTCAGTTATCAGGCATGAGAGCGGAAGGGGAGCCTTTTTTTCTGCCATAATGTCGAATTATTACTGTCAGAATGAGTTTGGCAAAGGTTTTGATGCTATAGAGAAATTTTAAAATTTAGGAGGAAAATAAAATTATGAGTATCTGGATAATTTTTATAGGATTCATGATCCTGAGCTGGATTGTGAGCATAACACTGAAATCAAAGTTTAGTAAGTATTCTAAAATACCTCTTGATAATGGGATGTCAGGCCGCGAGGTAGCAGAAAAGATGCTTCGCGAAAACGGAATTACAGATGTAACAATTGGAAGCGTTGAGGGTCAATTAACTGACCATTATAATCCTGCCAATAAGACAATCAACCTCAGCCAGGAGGTCTACAATGGGCGGAGTATTTCATCAGCAGCAGTGGCAGCACATGAATGCGGACACGCGGTTCAGCATGCAAAGGCTTATGCATGGCTTGGATTCAGATCCAACCTTGTTCCGGTTGTAAGTTTTGCCTCCAAATGGGTACAATGGATATTACTCGCAGGGATACTTATGGTAAGAACATTCCCTGCGCTATTGCTTGCAGGCATAATTCTCTTCGCACTGACAACACTTTTCAGTTTTATAACACTACCGGTTGAAATAGATGCGAGCCGGAGGGCTCTTGCATGGTTATCCAATGCCGGCATTACTTCATACCAGAATCATGCTTTGGCCCAGGATGCTCTTAAATGGGCTGCATATACATATGTGATTGCTGCTCTCGGATCGCTGGCAACATTGCTGTATTATATAATGATATTTACAGGATCAAGGAGATAAACCCCCNNCGGGACAGAGGGGTTTTACACCCGAAACAGGATTCCTTCAAGGGAGATGCCGCGAAGCGGCAGAGGGGTCTTACCTTCCATCCACATCCAGCCAGTGAGTCCTTTTTTCAATGGTTCTGATAACCAGCCATATCACTCCGGCACCAACGAACATATATATCCACATATCAGTCAGGTATATCCTTTCTGACAAAAAATAGTTTCTGAAAAGATCAAGTATTGTGAAGATGATAAAAATATTGACAAAGCTGTTGTATTCTCTTTTCAGAACATTTTTTACTGAAAAAGGAAGCCTTGGCCGGATAAAATTAAATGAATATGGTATAAAAGAACTTACTTTTTCTGACCATTTGTCATAAATATCACCGAATTTTCTCCTCAGGAATTGTTCCTCAGCAAACATAATACGTTCATAATAAAGCCAGTATAGTAAGATGAATACTATTACATCTCCAATCGACCGCAGGAATAAAACCGGTCCAAGCCACATTAAGAAATTTCCAAGGTAAAGCGGGTGCCGCAAAAGAGAATAGATCCCGGTAACATTTAATTCATCTGCGACCTGACCGTTAATGGTATTTCGTCCGGAAGTATTTCTCGGAGTAAAACCTACTGTTAATATCCTGATAACTTCTCCAAAAAGGCTCACTCCAAGAAAAATAAGTTCGTCGTTCATATCATACAGAATCGCCTGCCTGTTACCCAGGTACATCATCAGAATGCCACCTGCGATAATAAATACAGGAAGCCAGCTTCTCCTTTTGAATAACCAGTTTCCGCTATTCTCAAATTCATGTACCAGAGCCATCATTCGGTTTTTTAGTGATGAGGCAAAAGTATAAAAAATTCGGGAACTGACTTTTACCGGAGGAATCCTGTATAATTCTTTTGTGCCTCCGGAATTCCTTGAAAACAATTATTTGAAGATTCCTGACTAATTATTCTGGAAAGATTTTTTATCTTTATCAATTGTACATAAACCAATTTTACAATGGCAAGTCTCAAGCTTTTACTGGGAATGATCCCATCGACTTCTAAAATCGAGCAGGCTGAAAACGCTTTGATTTCTGAATTTGAGAAGCTCCATGTTTTTTCAGAATCCGAGGTTTTAACAAGATACAATAAGCTAAACGGACTGGTAAATTCTTCCGATTTCGTTCAGAAATGCAAAGAAATCAAAACAATTCAGTATAAAAACTCTGAAGAATATCTAAAAGAGAAAGAGTTTAATTCCCTTCAGAAAGCAAAGGATATTGTTCTGTATTTTAAAACCACTTCCGGGTCTATGCTGAAAAGGTTTAAAGATATGGACGGTTCAAGTAAAATAAATGAATTTGAAACCCTTGAAAAATTTATTGAATCTCCGGCTTTCAGGGAAAAACAAAAGATGAAGCCTTTCACCTTCAAAGACACTGATGAATACAGAAAGTTTGATGAATACAAGGCACTCAAACGTGATCCCGAAATCAGGTCATTTTTGAAATCCAAACGGAAAGAAGAGATTAAAAAAACCAAATCCGTATTAAGGTTTGAAGAACTTGATAGTTTCATAAAATCATCGGAATTCCTTGCAAAGAAAAATATGAGGCCGGTAACCTTCAAGGATTCTGAAGAATATAAGAAGCTTCTTGAGTACAAAAGACTAAAAGGAACTCTCGAAATAAAGGAGTTTTATAAGTTCAAATCCTCGAAAGAGTATTCAAATTACCTGAATACCGATGGCTCGGCACGACTTAAAAGGTACCATGAACTCAAAGAGTATGTTGCCACCACAGAGTTTAAACAAAAGAAGGAATACCTTCTGGATAAAAAGAGATTTGAGAAAACTGAAATGTTTAAAGAGATTCAGGAGTATGATAAACTGAAGAAAAACAAGGATATTATCTGGTATTTCAAAGTTAAGGATTCAGATAAATTCGATATCCTGAAGCACAGGGAATTGACATTTAGCGATGAATTTGATAGTGAAAAACTTGATACTAAAAAATGGCTGACAAACTATTACTGGGGAGAGAAATTGCTAAAAGACAGATATTCTGTTGAATCAGATCTTCAGACATATACCGAAAAAGAAAACTTTGAAATACGTAACAGCATTCTGAAGATCAACACTAAACCGCAGAGAATCTCAGGGAAAGTGTGGTCAGCTGCCCAGGGTTTTTCAACAAAGGAATTCACCTACACATCAGGACTTATCAATTCAGGTAACAGTTTCAGGCAGAAATACGGAGTTTTCACTGCAAAAATCAAACTTGGNNCATCTTGATATTTGCCGGACATCATCGGGGAAAGTTTGGTTCGATTACTTCTCATCTAAGGGAAATGCCTCAAAAACTTCTATAGGGTCTAGGTATTCTAATGATTATTTTATCTATACCCTTGAGTGGACATCCGATAAACTTGTTTGGAAAATAAATAACACCGAGGTCTTCTCGCAAACTTCAGATATGCCACAGGAACCAATGTATGTTCTTCTTGCTGGCGGACTTGATAAACCAATTAATGGATTAACGTCGATGGAAATCGACTGGGTAAGGGTCTATAAGACTAAATAATAATAAATTTTAATGTGTTTTTTGTGTAGAGACGTCCAATTTGAACGTCTCTACAAGTTTAATATTGTTTGTTGCACTCATCTGGTGTATATTTGTAATGTTCAGATACTTTAATGATGGATGGTGATAAATTATCTGCCAGGGAAATAAGAAGATACAGCAAACAGATCATGCTCCCTGAAATCGGGCTGCACGGTCAGGAAAAACTTAAAAATGCTAAAGTCCTGGTTATTGGAGCCGGCGGATTAGGATGCCCTGTTCTTCAATATCTGACGGCAGCTGGAGTGGGGAANNCAGATGTAGGAAAACTCAAATCAATAATAGTAAAAAACCGTCTGGAATATTTAAACTCAAATGTAGAGTTAGAAATATTTAATCTCAGATGTGACACTTCAAATTCTCTCAGGATTTTAAAAAATTGGGATGTTATTGTTGATGCTACAGATAATCTCAGTTCCAGATACATAATCAATGATGCCTGTGTCATTCTGGAAAAACCCATGGTTCATGGAGCTGTCTATAAATTTGAAGGAATAATTTCTGTTTTTAATTATAAAGGAGGACCAACTTACAGATGTTATAATCCCCAGACAAACAATGATGATTTTAAAAACCCTTCCCCCTCAGAAGTGGGCTTATTTGGCATGCTAACGGGAATAATAGGAGCATACCTTGCAAATGAAGTAATTAAGATTATTACAGAAACGGGCGACATCCTGTGCGGTAAGGTTCTTATGATTAATATCCTGACCAATACTTTCAATATCTATAATGTAACTAATGTTTCTGAGAATCATAATATCAGCTGAATTACACTAGAATGCAGAGGATTTTCCCCCCCTTGGGGGGATGAAAGGGGGTAAATATCGCGAAACAAAATTCTCTGGAGGGGTTCGGAGACCGAACTTTAGGCACTACAATTAACTTCCCTTTTAAATAAAAGAACTTATTTAAATCAAATGAACTAACTTTGCTTCCCTGCTATTCTATCAGTCGACAGATATTTCTTTTATTCAAATGAAAATACTCCTGAAAATAGGGAAACTGTTTGCAATACTGATCCTCACAGTTTCAATAATTCTCATCTCAGCCTCAATTCTGCTAAAAGATAAGGTTGGATTTATTATTCTGAAATCCCTTAATAAAAATCTCTCAACTAAACTTGACGTTGGTTCGTACAGTCTGTCATTTTTAAGAAATTTCCCGAAAGCATCACTTGAACTTAAAAATGTACTTGTTCATTCATCTCCCGACTTTAATTCGACTGCATTTAAAGGAATAAATACAGATACTCTTCTTGCGGCCCGTTTTGTTTCCGTTGAGTTCAAAATAACTGACATAATCAAAGGAGTCTATACTATCGACAGGATTGGAGC
>PMNJ01000051.1:0-1404 GCA_003162595.1 Bacteroidales bacterium
GTTTGAATTGTTATAGGCAATCCAAGGAATCCTTTGGCGTTTTCAATCAGGAATCCATCGAGTTTCTCAAGAGCATCATATCTGCAGGTAATTGCGAAACTGTCAATTCCATAAATGTTCTCATTTAGGGTTACATATTCGAAATTCAAAGGCTTTTGTCCATGAATATCAATCAATATTTCCGAAATCAAAGACATAAATAAAATTTTTAGCTTTCGGGAGGTGTCCAGTTGCTTTCATACGTGACACCTTTAATTTTAATGATACGGGATGAGAACGTCAAATGAATAACTATATCGTTAGCTTCAGAATAACTTTCATGGTAANNGTATCGATAAAACCTGAATAAGAGATTTTACAGTCTTTTTTATCGTCACGACCAAGCATCCACTGGATGATTTCAGTATCATCAATTCCGGGAATGGTTATATTTATCAAACCTGCCCGAACTTTAGAATTCACCTTACCTTGTGCATCCACATCCTGAGAAAAACTAAAGTCACAAGCCAGAATTCTTATTCCTTTATTGTTTCCTTCGATATAAAGTCGGGCGGTTATTGACATAATATTATGAATGATCGCAATTTAGAACTTAAATCATAAACTTTACATCCTGGAAGTCAATACAGCTAAACTTCAGGATGATAATGTTGTTGTTAAAAGTCAACCTGACTTTTAATAATTTTCTGAATTTCAGATAGGCCACTCGTTTTGCATTTCTCCGTCGCCAATTTTAATGGATTTTGAGGATAGGGAAAGAGATTCGGTCATAGCTCCGTTTCCAATACTGTCAAATGACTCCTGGTAGCCAACCATATAAGCTTCTTTAATCTCAAGCTCTTTTAGTTTAGCATTTTCTTCGCGTTTATTAAAAGTGATGGTGGCATCCTTTTTCATATAGCTGTCGCACATCCATTCAAACAATTTACTACTATCTGTTGATTCTACAACCAGGNNTACTGATGATGGTCTCCCAGTGACATCATAATCCTGGTGCATACTGTAATTGCAGGAAAGAACATTGTAATCTTTCCCGTCAACCTTGAAAACTGCTTTAAATGACATGATTTTTTAGATTTTAAAGGTTTAGAAACATTTATAAATCAATAAAATTAAATTTCTTTGTTCTAAAGAGAGTTTAGAATTCTGTCATTGAAATTTATCTTTAAAAAACTTTCAAGACATTAGNNTCAAACCGCTTGACACTGAATTTTTCAATCAGTTTACCAGGTCCGGTTATGCCATCCAGGAAGCGGACAATCTGCTCCATTATTTCTTTCCTTGTTTTCGCATTAAAATTCTCGAAGGCCCTGCGGTTCAGGAAATCCATCAGAACTTTGGTCACATAATCGAAAACCCTTACAACAGAATAAGTTTGCAGGCCGAGGTTATCGCCATTAAACC
>PMNJ01000051.1:1422-3172 GCA_003162595.1 Bacteroidales bacterium
CGTCCTTTTCACCAATTTCTGAGAATTTATCACGTCCTACCAGCCAGTTGCATGTCATCATAACATTCGACCGGTACATGTCGCCTCCTGTCAGGTTACTTGCTTCAAAGAGTTCCATCACATCATCCGGTGTATCGAGATGTTCAAAATCTGTAACAAGCATCACTTTGTTTTCATTGGCAATTTTAGCCCATTTTTCAACTACCTTGTTGGAGCCAAGATAACCGGGTACAACAAGGATACTATAGTTTTCCCCTCAAGTCAAGCCTGTCGTATTTCTGAACAAGTTCTTCGCGTATGCTATCAATAAAACGTGTGTCGTCGAGATCTTTCAGCTGTTCCGGAGAGGCATTCATAAAACTAACATTTTTTACCTTACTGCTGCCTGTATTTTTGAAGAACAATGCCATTGTGCGATATGATTTTTCCAGATCACGGGTGGCCTCCACTGCTCTGGACAGATTGTTATTCAGGGTTGTTTCTACAACTTCTGCATTTGCCTGGCAGTTTTCAATCATTTCTGAAATGTCGTTTGATGAATTAAGGACAGCAGCCCACAATCCAAGTACCTTTTTCAATTCTTCCCTTTCGTCTTTACGGGCTGCCTCAGAAAGGAAGATCTTTTTGCGGGCTTTCCTTTCGGGATTCAGGTTCTGANNAATTGTTTCAACGAACCAGTGAGCAGCTCCTCAGGTTTGTCAACCTGGCTAATATTCTCAGCTACTTTCTCTTTGTACTGCTCTATGTTTTGTTTTGATTTTTCCTGTAATGCCATGTTATTCAGTTTTTAAAGTTCATCAATTATGCCTGCTCAATCTCTTTGCTCATTGCATAAATTGCGTTGAGAATAGCTTGCCGTGTTTCAGGATTCGCCAGCGCTTTACGCAACAGATTGTTGCTCTTTAGCTGCTTGATGATTTTGAAATACTGTTCCTTCTGAATTTTCAGATCCTTGAGTACGGAACTTTGTGCAACGATGCCCTTAGTACCAAAATCGGCCAGGTTATGAAATGTGAGCTTTTCTTCCTTTGATTTGCCTTCGGTATCTTCGAAGTCAATATCAATTGCCGGTCTGAAGTGGTTAAAAACATCGTCAATGCTGGTCAGTCCTTCCACAATCTCAGGTTTTACCGGTGATTCGGCAGTCAGTTTTTCAATCATCAGGGTCCGGTTTTGTGATATTTCAAGGATGGCTTCACTGGCATCGCCTTTCACTTCAGTACCACCAATTCCATATTCGTCCATATTTATTTTTGATTTAGTGAATAATATTTATTTTAATCTATATGAAAATTAAACAATGTTCCAAACTATATTCCCATCCTTTCCAAGTGTGAGTTTTACTGCAGATCCCCTCCGGATTTCATCGGCAATGATCATTTTCGAAAGAGGACGCCGAAGCTGGCTTCTTATAATCCCAACAATAGGTCTGGCACCATACTTTGGGGAAAACCCTGACATAGCAAGCTTCTCTTTTACATTTTGATCTATATCAAGATTTATGCCTTTGTCTTTCAGTGATTTGTATAAACTTTTCATGTGGATATCNNATGGTACAATTTCTGTCAACCTTCCAAGAAATTCCGGACGGAAGTGATTGCACATAATTTCCATCAGTTTATCAGATGGTGGAATTTCTCCTTTTTCAAAAGAATCAACAATATACTTGCTTCCTATATTGGATGTAAATAATATGATAGCGTTTGAAAAATCACCTTCTTTACCCAACCGGTCGTGAAGTTTTCCTTCA
>PMNJ01000219.1 GCA_003162595.1 Bacteroidales bacterium
ATTGCCAGGCTTGATTGCCTGCAGTCGTTCGCTGTAATTGCTGTGGAAAACGATTATATAAGACCGGTTCTGAATGACTCCAGGACGCTTGAAGTAACTGAAGGCCGCCATCCGGTTATTGAAAAACAATTACCTGTTGGTGAGTCATATGTTCCAAATGATATGATACTTGATACTGAAGATCAGCAGATTATTATACTTACCGGACCTAACATGTCAGGGAAATCTGCACTTCTGCGACAAACAGCCTTGATTGTACTAATGGCACAAACAGGTTGTTTTGTTCCTGCAAAAGCAGCAAATATCGGCATGGTCGATAAAATATTTACGAGAGTCGGTGCCTCTGATAATATAAGTCTCGGAGAATCGACTTTTATGGTTGAAATGAATGAAACTGCCAGTATCCTTAATAATCTGTCTGATCGCAGCCTCGTGCTTCTCGATGAAATAGGCAGGGGGACAAGCACTTATGACGGAATTTCAATTGCATGGGCAATGGTTGAATATCTTCATGAAAACAAACTAAGAGCAAAAACACTGTTTGCTACTCATTATCATGAACTTAATGAGATGGAGAACTCATTTTCAAGAATAAAAAACTATAATGTTTCAATAAAGGAACTTAACAATAAAGTCATTTTTCTAAGAAAACTCAAAAGGGGCGGCAGCGAGCATAGTTTTGGAATACATGTGGCGAGAATGGCAGGCATGCCAAGAAGTGTTGTAGCCCGGGCCGATGAGATTCTTAAGGAACTGGAACAGGGGCATGACAAAAAAGAGCTTGCAAAACCAATTGCTGACATAGCCGGACACAGGGAAGGAATGCAACTAAGTATCTTTCAGCTCGATGATCCTGTGCTTAAACAAATCCGTGACGAAATACTTGAAATTGATATCGATAACCTTACTCCTGTTGAAGCCTTAAATAAACTATATAATATAAAAAAGTTGCTTAAATAGTTTTCAAAAATATATTTTTGCAAAATATATTTCAGCATACAACAATAATTAAATCTCTGCTATGATTCTTAAAAAGAACAGGATCTTATTCATAATATATATCTTTTTTATAGCCCTTCTCTTCTTTATCAATAAGCTATCAGGGCAGAAATCCGATCCGGCCAGATTAAGTTTATTTAAAGAGGAAAATACCGAAAGCCAGGATTCTTCCTACGGATGGAAAAAACGGAGTGTTTCGGGCGAGGAACCTGATACCAATTTTACATGGGAGAAATATGCTTCATTTCTTAATAAAATATCAGATACCAGCAAATATATTGTTCTTCCCCTGAATGAATTCCGTCAGACTTTCAACAGCAGGAAGATTATAATAGGATTAAGGCATGATATTGATAATGATCTTAATGTAGCTTATCAGTTTTCTGAAGTCGAATATAAGCTTGGATTCCGTTCAACATATTTTATTTTACATACTGCACCATATTATCTGGCAAATTCAAATAATATGGATGTTCATTCAGAAAAGATTATTCCCTTTTTGAAAACTATGCAGGACAAGAGGCATTTCGAAATTGGGTGGCATAATGATCTGGTTACACTTCAGATAATGTATAATATAAATCCGGTTACATTCCTCCATAATGAACTGAATTGGCTTCGGTCAAACGGGATAAATATAGTTGGTACAGCATCTCACGGGTCTAATTATTGTAAGATTTACCATTATATTAACTATTATTTTTTTGAGGAATGCACTTCCCCGGTAGTGACAAATTTCAATAATAATTTAACTGTGCCTGTTGGAAATAAGAATATTACTTTAATAAAAGGAAAGCTGAATGATTTTGGGCTTCTGTATGAAGCATATTTTCTGAATAATAATAAATATTTCTCGGATGCAAAATTAATTAATGGAGTACGGTGGAATATTGGAATGCTCGATCTGAATCAGTTGCAGGAAGGAGATAGGGTTATAATACTTCTTCATCCGATCCACTGGCATAAAGGATCTGAACATGCAGATTTTGAATCATTCAGCATTACCGGACAAAAATTTTGCTCAGTCGATACACTAAAATCCACTATTTCAGTCGTGATGCCATACGGAACTAATCGCGGATCTCTTTTGGCAGCTTTTATGCTTTCTCCAGGGGCATATGCAAAAGTAGCAGGTAACCTGCAGGTGAGTAAGAATACACTCAACAACTTTTATAATCCATTGATCTACAGGATTTATGCTGAAAACCGGGCAATTCAGAAAGAATGGACAGTAAACGTACGGAATGCAAAAAACATGGCTTGTGATGTTCTCTCTTTTGCAGTTACAGGATTGACTAAATCGGTAAATATAAATTCTTCAGCCAGATCAATTCTCCTTCGGGTAGATGAATCTGCTGATCTAAAGCATCTTCCGGTTCAATTTGAGCTTTCCCCGGGGGCAACTGCATGGATAGGTAAAAATGAGATACTTAAAAATTCAGGAATTATGGATTTTTCAAGAAAAGTTGAGATACGCATACACGCAGAAGATGGTATTTCTTCAGATATCTGGAAGGTCACCATTCAAAAATGAAACCCTTGTATTCTTTATTATTATAGATTTCTTTGTCCTTTGCGCTTAACATTAAAACCATGAAAAAACACATTTATTCATTTACTCTGCTACTGATTATATTCTTTGCTTTTTCTGAGCAGACTAATTCTCAGAACGGAAAAGTAAAACAAGAAAAACTTAGCTGTTTTGAATTACAATCATCTGCTTTGATTTCTTCTTCAGGAGCTGAAATTTCATCAACGGAATATAAGTCTAAAGTTTACTGGTTCCCGGTGAGAGTACCATCTACTGTTCTTACCGGATTGGTTGCCAATAAAGTCTACCCTGATCCATATTCCGGGCTTAACAATATGTTGATTCCGGATGCTTCAGATGAATTTAACAAAAAATATAACCTGGAGCAATTCAGTCATCTTCCTAACAACCCGAACCCCTGGAAAAAACCTTACTGGTATCGTACAACATTTAATGTTTCTGCAAATGACCAGGGTCGTTGTTTCCAGTTGATCTTTAAAGGCATAAATTATCGTGCATCTGTATGGCTTAATGGTAAACAGATAGCCGATTCAACAGAGATGGCCGGGATGTTTGCAGAATACAGCTTCGATGTAAGCAAACAAATCAAGGCAGGCTCTGTAAATGTGCTTGCTGTAAAGATTTATCCACTTGATTATCCGGGATTGCCCGCTTCCGAACAATTGAAAGCTCTCGGTGATTTCTTCGAAAACGGTGGTCCTACCGGAGATATTGGCAAAAATGTCACTATGCTTTGCTCTGTCGGCTGGGACTGGATTCCACCTGTCAGGGACCGGAATATGGGCATTTGGCTGCCTGTTTATCTGAGAACAACAGGAGGTGTCACATTTGCTGATCCTAAGATTGTCACATCACTTCCCAAGTTACCTGATACAACACTCGCAAAGATATCTCTGAATCTCAAATTGCAGAATCATAATATGATAGACGAAAATGGAAAGCTGACAGTCACAATAACGCCAGAAAATTTTAAAGGCAGGCTTCTGCAATTTTCAAAAAATGTAGCGATAACAAAAGATTCCCCGACAATAATTGATTTTGATGGAGACAATACAAACGAACTGAATATAAATAATCCAATACTCTGGTGGCCAAATGGCTATGGGAAACCAAATCTCTACAGAATCAGGCTTCAGTACTCCAACAATTCAGGGATTTCTGATGATACATCTTTTGTTTTTGGAATAAGAACTGTTAGTACAAAGGCATTAGATGTCAATGGCTCATACCGACGCGACTTCTACGTGAATGATAGACGAGTTCATCTGACGGGTGGGGCATGGGTTCCGGATATGATGCTTAATCGCGATTCTACCAGGTATGATTATGAGATGCATCTGTGCAGAAACTCAAATATTAACCTTGTCAGAATCTGGGGAGGCGGAGTGACTCCCTGTGATGAATTTTTTGAAGCTGCTGACAGATACGGATTATTGGTATGGTCAGATTTCTGGATCACCGGTGATACTCATGGGGAATTTAAAGGGTCACCTGACTGGCCACTGGAAGCAAATGTATATATCAAAAATGTTAAGAGCACAATTCTTCGGATCCGTAATCATCCCAGTCTTCTTGTATGGACAGGAGGTAATGAAGGTCATACCCGAAAAGCGCTCTATGATGCAATGAGAGAAAGCATTATAACTCTTGATGGAACAAGGCCCTTTATTCCAAGTTCATCAGGATTTGCAAGATTGCCAGAAGGATGGAACGGGGCATGGCCTGATAATCTGCCTTCCGGTGTTTACAGTGGGGGACCATATTCGTGGCAGGATCCGAAAGTTTACTATTTTAAAGCTATAACAGGTAAAGATTGGGTATTTAAAGATGAAACCGGGATACCATCCCAACCGCCATATAATATTATGTCAAAAATNNTGGGGTTATCATGATGCTGCAACAGGAAATGGCAGGTATGACCTTTATTATAAAGAAATGATTAAACGATATGGTGACCCTGTTAATATGGAGGATTTCTGCAATAAGATGCAGTTGATGAATGCAGTGGGTTACCAGGGTATTTTTGAAGCAGCAGGCCATAAACTGAACGAAATAGGTGGAGTATTGCTGTGGAAAATAAATTCGGCTTTTCCGAGCGTTATATGGCAAGTATATGACTGGTTTCTCATGCCAAATGCCGGTTATTATTTTATGCAGAATGCACTTGAACCGATACATATTCAACTGAATCCTATAGACAAGAAAGTACTTGCTGTTAACAGGACATATAATTCCTTTCCCGGGTTGATAGCTCAGATTGATGTTTTCGGCCAGGATTCCAAATCAATATTTCATGAAGAGAAGAATATAAGTCTTTCAGCTACCGATGTGAAAGAGACAGCTTCAATAGCTTCTGTTTTAGCAGGAGCTAAGGGTGTAAATTTTGTTGTATTAAATTTGAAAAACAATACAGGGAAGTCAATATCCCATAATGTCTACTGGTTTTCAAATGAAGGAGATTACAGGTTGTTAAACGAGATGCAAAAAACCAAAGTGGATGCCAAAGTGATTTCTTGCGTAAAAGAGAAAAGTGAAAACAGCTGGACCATTCAGATTACAAATACCTCAGATAAGCTGGCCTTTTTTATTCGTCCTCAGTTAATAGTTGCCGAAGATGAAGTTCTTCCAAGTTACTGGACATCGAATTATTTCACTCTGGCACCTTCTGAAACCATAACGGTTATCGTTAGTTGTCCGATTGTAAAACTAAATGGTAGAAATCCGGCAATTAAAATTTCGGGTTGGAATGTGAGCAATCAGGAACTTTTACTGAAATAGTCCTGATTTCAATTTATACAAACCTCAGTAACACTCTCCCGATAAATCGGGACAAGTTGTGTCTCCTCTGTCACAGTTTTTAATTATTAGTTATGAAGAATGACATGGAGAAGACACAGAGATACATAAAGAAAAATGAAATTAAGAGATTAATTAAAAGAGCTACTTTACTTTATTATAATAGTAAGTACCTGTAATCTCATTACCTGACATTTTGTTAGTGAATTCGAGAGTCATAGTTTTCCCTTCATTATCAACCTTAAATGTTTCTTTGGCAATCATGTCTTCCTGACCGTTATTGCCACTAAAAGTGGTTGTTGATGCAATCATGATAGATCCGTCAGTATCTGAAATGGTAGCCTTTGATGTTCTTGGCATATCAAAAATAACGATCTTGCAATCCTTCCCATCTAATGATATATTCTCCTCAAAAGGATACTCTTCTCCGTTCCCGTTTTCATAAACACGGGTTGTAAGTAAACTGTCTTTTTTAATTTGAATTGTAATTCCGGAAAGAAATAACTGATTATCAGCCAGAACTGTCTTTTCTTTGTTTAATTTCCATTCCCCTGAAAAATCTGCTTTCTGAGCATAAATAGTTAAAGCCGGTAAAAATAATAGCAGGGATAAGGCTACTAAAATTGTTTTCGTTTTCATAATTGAGTTCTTAATGGTAGTTTAATAGATTATTTGTAAAGCTATAAAAAACCTATTAATTTTGAAGCATCAAAAATACTTCCGGAATTTATCTCCGATTTTAAAATAAGTATATCTGCCGGCATCTTCTCCGGCAACATGCACAGATTCACCATCTGTCTCAAATGTACTGTGTTCTCCCATTACCTGAGAAAAATAGACGTTATGGCTATCACCCATACTATCCACCATAATAACATGAGCAAGGTTTTTATGAATTTCTGAAATAAGGGATGTATTACACAGGGGGCAATAAAACTCGAGAGATTCGCCTGTCTGAATTTCGAATGAAGGGTGCTTGTGGCTGGTATAATTGCCTATCTGTGGGCTTAATAAAAGCAGCGCAGACTGTTTCTTGCTGTTTTTTACTTTGAAAATGATGTTTTCTCCTACCCTAAGATATTGCCTGCATTTTGGGCATAAAAAATCATGCATTTTTACCTCCTTTCCCTTTGATCTCTGAAATAAAACAAAAAAAACACAGGTTTTGTTGAGTTTTTGCTAATAAATACCAGATAATAGTAAATTAAACACTGATGAATATTGCAATTATCATGATTTTCAATAGGAAATCTAAAATTATTAACTGGTCACAGAAATATTAAAATTTAACTAATTAGAGCAGGTTATCTGCACAAAACAAAATCACAACCCAAATTTTACTTTAATCAGGTATACTAAGTTGCATTAAAAGAAATAAAAAATTTAATTGCATCATAGTTATCTATAGCATTGGCATTCAGAAATTTATAGGAGACCAAGTTTATTTACCAACAAAATAAGCAAAATATTAAATATTTTAGTGTAANNCTAAATATATGAGAAATTTACTTATACTGCTATTCTTTTGCTGTAGCTTGACGATATCTGGAGCTATATATTATGTTTCGCCAAGTGGTAGTGATTCAAATCCCGGGACTATCGGCCAGCCATTTTTTACCTTAAATAAAGCATGGTCAGTTGTTTCTGCTGGAGATATAATCTATATGTGGTACCTATAGGTATAATAACACTGGTTCAAGTCTGACAGGCAAAAGCGGTACTTCAGGCAACCTGATTAGTATTCTTGCATATCCCGGTGAAAAGCCTATTATTAATTATAATAATGAAACATTTACTTCACAGCTTATTGGTATAAATATTAGTGATGTTAGTTATCTCTATATGAAAGGAATCAGGGTAACTGGTATTAACCAACCATAATCGTCAACTTTTCAATATGGTCTTATATTATGGAATAATGTTACCAATTCCACATTTGAACAAATGGAAACCGATCATATTGGTGGATATCGGGCTGCCATATACTGGTAAAGCCCCGGATCTTGGAGCTTTCGAAGCACAGTCAGGTTCGACTCCTGCTGGTCCGGTATATACCTCTTCCGCTGTCGCCAATGCAACTCCATCTATCCTTGAAATGACATATAATCTGACTCTTGCCAATATTGTTCCTGCTGCTTCAGCTTTTTCGGTTCTGGTCAATTCAGCAGCCAGGAGTGTCAGTACAGTTGCTATTTCAGGGACCAAAGTTCAGTTAACTTTGTCAACCCGTATTCTTCCCGGTGATGTTGTTAAACTTTTTCCTAATCCTAATGATGGTCATTTTTCTATTGAATTCATTAATCCGCTCCAAAGTGAAAAAAGTTTAAATCCCTATTTATGCTAAAACATCTGAGAGTTGTAAAGAAGAAATTCGTTTCGAACGCTTAAAATCCGAATCAAAACTCCGAGGTAGTCAAAAAATAGGTAAATATTCATAAATTTACTGGCAGTCCTGAATAATCAGGTGATGCAAAAACAGACCTTCAAAGCAAGTATACTCAGGTGAAAAAACAACATTCAATATTTACTGTAATAATTATTCTCCTTTTAATTGATGCAACAATTGCTCAAACAGGGGAACAGACTGAAGTTCATCATTCATTTATTTGCACTGATTACACCCAGGGTAAGGTCTTTAGCATTTCAGCCAACGGGAAGGAAGAATGGGAATATCCTGCAGAGAACTGCAATGATGTCTGGATTCTGCCAGGTGGCAATTTGCTTTTCAATACCGGGAAAGGAGTTAAGGAAGTTACACTCAGTAAAAGAAACTAATAATTTAAAACCGAAATGGGAAAATTGGGAAATTCAGGGAACAATAATTCACGAAGAAATTTTATTAAAAACACAGGTGTAATTTCATTAGGACTGGCGGGATTGACATCTGGCGCCATTTATTGTCAATCAAATACATCTAGCCCGAAACCATCGGCAAAAAAACGTGGTAATCTCTTTTCAGGTAAACCTTCATCGCTTCAGGATAGAATTGAAAGAGTGTTGGTCGCTACAATTGGAATGCAGCGTTTTAACTGGGAACAAGGTACGGTTGCCCAGGCTCTTTTGGAAATGGGTGAATATGATTTGGTTGTTTCCTTTGCCAGGGCTGCAATTATGCGACAGGTAGAGGGACGCTTCTCTGTGATAAGTGGAAACATGCCTATAAATGATTGTTCCAGTATAGGTGAGGCTGTTTTGTTTGCAGGGAAATTAACAGGTGATCCAATTTTTTTAAAAGGAGCAAATGAAATGCTTGATGTGATAAAAAACACAAATCACAAGAACAATGAAGGAATTATTTATCACACCCAGGAACCAACAAAATTCTTCATGTCGGATTCTTTTTATATGCTACCACCTTTTCTTGCTGCCGCCGGAGAATATGACGAAGCTTTGAAACAGATTGAGGGCTATAGAAAGTATTTGTACAATGAGAAGGAGCATCTTTATTCACATATCTGGGATGCCCCAAATAAAAAATTCGCCAGAGAGGATTTTTGGGGCGTAGGCAATGGCTGGACAGCAGCCGGCTTGACCAGAGTGATAAAGCTTTTACCTGACAATAGAACGGAAGATAAAAAAAGGTTAATTTTATATGTAAAAGATGTAGTGGATGGTTGCCTGAATTACCTGCGTGAAGATGGCTTATTTCATAATGTCATTAATAAGCCAGATTCTTTTATAGAAGTTAATCTAAGCCAGATGATAAGCTATACAATTTTCAGAGGGGTTGCTGCCGGATATTTTGAATCTACCTATCTGGAAAAAGCAGAAAAAATGAGAAAGGCTGCCAATAAGCATGTAGACAATCTGGGTTATGTTCAGAATGTATGTGGTATTCCAAACTTTGACCGGCCTTATGTCGCACCTGAAGGTCAGGCTTTTTATTTGTTAATGGAAACTGCTGCAAAAGATCTGGTTAAGAAATGAAGTAACTTACGTGCAAAAGGCAGGTTTGAATCCCCGCGAGCGCATTGGCTTCGCCGAGCTCGTAAACTCGGTTCTCCGTTGCTTGCTGCGAAGAGCTTCAATTTGTTTCCTATATGTATCCTGCTCAATACAAGACTTCTTAATATTAGTTTCTTAAGGAAGTTAATCTGTACTCCTGATTTTTGATAATTGCGGCTTTTTGAAAGAACTCTAAATGTTTAAACAGAGGAGTTTTCAATATTCATAATCTTGCAGATCAAATTATTAGCGCCATTAAGTCGCTTTCGGAATGTCAAACTCTGAAAATTGTAAAATAAGTGAATTATATAAATCTGTTAAGGAATAGTGTAACGATTACTCAGGAACAGCAGCCTACCTTTGCAATAGATTTTTTTAATAACTGAAGAATATTGTCAAAATTACTTTATAAAGAAAAATCATGAGCACAAGAAGAGAAACAAGAATAATTTATTATGTAGTTGCAATTGCAATTATAGTGATTGCTTTTTTGCTTTTAGGTGGCGGACCCTGGTTAAAAGGGTTAGGACATGGCCACGGTTCTATTGGAATGACAAATTTGCACTGGGGACAGATTCTGATTAGTCTGGGTCTGGGTTTCCTGCTTGGATGGATAGCTTCCAGAAGAAAATGGTGATCGCTCACCAGTATTAGGTTTGAAGCATAAGCTGTCGGACCAAAAGGACCGTAGAAATAATAAAAATGAAAAATATAAGACAACTTGGTATCTGGTTGGACCATTCAAATGCCTATTTGATGGAACTTACAAATGACGCGATTCTGACATATAGAGTTGTATCAGAATCATCAAACCAGGAAGCGGAATTAAATCATTACAAGGGTGAAAAACTTATTCATAAAAAAGAGCAGCACCTGCAAATAAACTATTACAAAAAAATTGGTGATATTATTAAAAATTATCAAGAGGTAGTCTTGTTCGGGCCAACAGATGCCAAAAACGAATTATTAAACATGGTAAAAACTGACCATCTCTTTGAGGATATTAAAATTGAGGTAAAAAATTCTGATAAAATGACTGAAAGTCAAATGCAAACTTTTGTCAGAGAATATTTTAAATAGTAGGTCATTCAATTGCAAAAACCTGGTTTCTTGACCGGATTTGTCCGGTCTGAGTACATTTTATATTCACTTAACGATTATTTAACTCTGAGTTTGGGTAGTAAATTTCTCCAAAAATAGGTGATCAGAGCCACTGGTTTTTCCAGTTGGACAGTGGTCCCAAATATAAGAAAGAGGTCGAAATTGACCTCTTTTTCTGTTTATATCTCTGCCCTTTGATAGTAGAAACAATTGAATGTTTATTTAATTCTTAATTTAGGATCTTCATTTAATTCTAAAATCTGGTTATGGATAATCCCAGGAAGTTGGTCAGGACGCTCGGTATGGGTTATGTCATTATTTTTGTGGTTGCAAATATCATTGGATCAGGAGTATATAAAAAAATTGCTCCAATGGCTTCCGAACTTCATTCTTCCATCTGGATTCTTATAGCATGGATAGTCGGAGGTATTATCACCCTTTTTGGTGCGTTAAGTAATGCTGAAGTTGCCGGATTACTGGCAGATACGGGGGGCGAATTTGTCTATTTTAAAAAAATTTACAACCGTTTTTTTGCATTTATGTATGGATGGTCACTCTTTACAGTCATTCAGACAGCTACAATTTCATCGCTTGCATATGTTTTTGCACAATCCCTGAACAGTATAATCACAATACCCGCGATTTTTAGCTCCCTTCAGCATTTTACTATAGGAGGTGTTTTCTACCCATTTCAGGACTTCGGAGTCAAGATAACGGCAATACTGCTTATTCTAATATTAACAGGGTTGAACATCTCCGGATTAAAAAGCGGAGCTGGGGTCAGTAAAGCCCTGACAGTTCTGGTTTTCATAGGCCTCCTGACGATTGTTTTTTTTGGTTTGAGCAGTACCACAGGCAAGCCGGCAAATTTCATGGACTTTAAAGATTTGACAAGCGGAACTATAACTCTGTCATCCTTTTATACAGCTATGCTGGCTGCCTTCTGGGCTTACCAGGGTTGGGTTTCTGTCGGATTCATCGGAGGAGAGGTTAAAGACCCTACAAGAAACATCCCAAAGGGAATTGTAACAGGTGTTTTTATTGTGATATTTATTTATCTGCTGGTCAATGTGACCTACCTGACACTCTTATCCATTCCACAACTTGTCCATATTCACGAATCAGGCAATCAGATTGCAGCAGTTGAAGCTGTCAGAACTTTCTGGGGAAAAGGAGGGGTGTTGTTTATTTCGTTATTAATTCTTGTCACTACTCTTGGATGCACCAACGCCAGTATACTTACAGGAGCCCGTCCTTATTATGCTATGGCGCGTGAAAAGCTTTTCTTTCAAGGTATCACGAAAATTAACAGTGCTAATGTTCCCTCCAACTCACTTTTGTGGCAGGGAATCTGGGCTTCGGTGCTGGT
>PMNJ01000048.1:0-282 GCA_003162595.1 Bacteroidales bacterium
CCTTTCGCTCTTTGGAGTTAGTGCAGCAATCTATACTGTAATAAAAGAATTTACAAAGTAATTTTCTTTCTTGAAACAAATTAAAGAATACTTTCTTCTACTGCTCTCGTTAAATATACTGTTACTTTTGCCAGGATATTTATTGACCACAATAATAAATTATGTTTTTTTGTTTAACGAAATAATTATCTTATCTTGTTTATTTTCAGTGATTTCCGCTGTTACTACTTTTATTTTTCTAAAGGGTCAGACTAAAGAACCGGATAGTCAGGTAGTATTCAG
>PMNJ01000048.1:304-973 GCA_003162595.1 Bacteroidales bacterium
TTTCTTTTGATTAACGGAACCACAATTTCACTTTTTGGGCAGGAAGTTAAAGGAACAGGTGAAACAACAGAAAAATTTGACGCTAATGCATTCATCCTTGATCACGTTGCTGATTCTCATGAATGGCATCTTTATACAAAACAAAATGGTGAGAGCTTAGCAATCTATCTCCCCGTCATTTTATACACTAAGGAGAAAGGACTCATTATCTTTTCATCAAGACGCCTTGCGAAAGAAAATGTATACAAAGGTTTCAAACTTGAAGAAGAAGGTGACCTGAAAGGAACAATTGTAACTGTAAATGAAGCTGGAATAGCCGATGAGAAAAACCTACCTCTTGACCTATCCCTGACAAAAGCTGTTATAGGGATGATATCTGCCGCCATAATTGGGCTTCTGTTATTCCTGTCGCTGGCACGGTCATATAAGAAANNCGGTCATTCTGTTTATCCGTGATGATATCGCAATACCAAACCTTGGTCATAAATATGAAAAATACATGCCTTATCTTCTGACAGTGTTCTTCTTTATACTGATCAACAATTTAATGGGACTTATTCCTACTCCTCCTCCTTTCGGAGCGATTGTCACCGGGAATATTGCAATCACACTTATCCTTGCTATATGTACATTTATAATTATACAATTCAGTGGTAACAAGATGTACTG
>PMNJ01000048.1:1053-2534 GCA_003162595.1 Bacteroidales bacterium
GCCTTATTTATAGGTATGGCAATTCAGGAAGAGCATTAGAATTTTTGTTTAACTTAATATATTAATTATGACAGGAACATTAGCAGCAGTTGGAGCAGGTCTCGCAGTAATAGGTGCAGGACTTGGTATCGGCAGGATAGGAGGTTCAGCAATGGATGCAATTGCACGCCAGCCGGAAGCATATTCCAAGATACAACTTGCAATGATCATTTCAGCCGCTCTTATCGAAGGAGTTGCTTTTTTTGCAATTGTAGTTTCTCTATTGAAGTAATTTAAAGTTATGAAGCCTGCAACGGTTGGTTGCAGTGCTTCATTTTGTTGGAACAGTTAAATTAATTTATATGATATTATTAGCAAATAGTCTGGTCACCCCTGCAGTAGGAACTCTCTTTTGGTCAGCATTTATTTTCATTTTGTTTTTTCTTTTGCTGACAAAATTTGCATGGAAACCTATTCTTTCTGCAGTGAAATCACGGGATGAGATGATCAAAGACTCACTCGAATCAGCAGCAAAAGCAAGAGAGGATATGTTGAAGCTGCAGAGCGATAATGAAGTAATTCTCCGCAAAGCAAGAGAAGAGCGTGAGAATATCCTGAAGGAAGCCAGGGAAATTCGCGATAAGCTTATTTCCGAAGCTAAAGGCAAAGCAACGGAAGAGGCTGATAAACTTATTGAGAAAGCCAGAACAGGAATTGAAAACGAAAAGCTGAAAGCGCTTGCCGATATTCACGAACAGGTTGCAACTCTTTCAGTTGATATAGCCTCTAAACTTCTTGGTGAAAAACTTAAACCAACAGGCGAACAGGCAAAACTGATCGATACTTACCTGAAGGAGATTGATATTAAAAAGAATTAGGAAGCGGGATCTGAAATGAACGACAGCAAAATATCTGTAAGATACTGCAGGGCAATATTTCAGGCAGCTCTGGAAAAGAAGATACTTGATAAGGTAAATCAGGACATGATTTTTATTTCAGAGATCTGTAAGATGCCTGAGATGAAGGAGTTCCTTCAAAGCCCAATTATTGTTCCCTCAAAGAAGGAAGCTATATTTCACAACATTCTTGGAGATAATGTGGAACATATAACTCTTTCGCTGATCGACCTGATTGTGCAAAATGGAAGAGAAACCTTTATTCCTGCAATTGTAAGAAATTTTATACACGAAACTAAGAAATATAAGGGAATTACCGAGTCGGTCCTTACTACTGCTGTAAGAGTTGATGATAAAGTCAAAAAGCAGATAACTGATCTTATTTCAGAGGTTTTCAAAACAAAAGTCGAGCTTAAAGAAAATATTGATCCTGAAATAGTTGGAGGCTTCATTCTTCAGGTTGATGATAATTACATCGATGCCAGTATAAAGAATAAACTACGAAAAATAAAGAAAGAATTAATAAGCAGTGTCATAACTACTGAGTAAAAGGATAAACAAATAGAGATTTTTAAGAAGATATAATATGGCAAATATTAAACCAGC
>PMNJ01000048.1:2611-2799 GCA_003162595.1 Bacteroidales bacterium
GGATTACTGGGAAGAGTAATTACTCCTACCGGGCAACCGCTCGATGGTAAGGGCCCTATAAAAGGTGAACTTTTTAACCTTCCATTTGAGAGAAAAGCTCCGGGAGTTATTTTCCGGCAGCCTGTAAGACAGCCACTTCAGACCGGTATTAAAGCA
This sequence comes from Bacteroidales bacterium, assembly GCA_003162595.1. Classification (GTDB taxonomy): domain Bacteria; phylum Bacteroidota; class Bacteroidia; order Bacteroidales; family VadinHA17; genus LD21. The sequence continues at coordinate 2,768 of PMNJ01000048.1, forward strand.
ATAGATGCCATGATACCTATTGGTCGTGGCCA
>PMNJ01000186.1 GCA_003162595.1 Bacteroidales bacterium
GCTTTTTTCAGGTTTGGGTTGGCTGCCGTTGTCACAGGGTTAGTGAGATCACCTGCTGATATGTTTGCACCAAACAATCTGAAATTACTATATGCAGAAGAATTAACAGTAAGCTTAAAGGTCTGGTCATTTCCTTTATCAACTACAAGGTTATAAAAATCAGTTTGTCCATTACAGTTTAAGGACTTGTCACTTAATCCCTGAAAATAGACAGTCGCAAATCCATTTGCAGGCAACTGATTATATATAGGATAGGTCAGATTGGAGAACCTGACTATTCCATTATTAGTAAAATCTCCGTTAATCTGTACCCTGTGTGATTCAAGCTCATAATAATCAAGGAATGGAGGCACACTGTTTCCTGTAATACCTAAAGGTGAAGCCTGAGTGTTTGTGGTCCCTGTTCCAACAGTTATTGAACATGTATTATCTACCGCAACATCACCTTTAATGACAAGTTTGAGCCTTCTGCTGGTAGCATCATTAATCTGAAAAGTCCCCTGTTTTACATTCAGATTACCATTAAGAGTAATATCCCTTACCTGAATAACTGCACCGGAGGACCTGATAACAAGATGATAATAGGTTGCCTGCGTAGCTGACATAGTGCCGGAGTTATTATACTCCGTTATACCACCATCAGTACTGACAAACGTATTTATTGTGGCAGCAGGAAAACTCGAAGAAGAAAGCTTAAGGGAACCGTTCCCCCTGAGCGCTGCTAATGTGTTTGTAAAATTATAAGTTGATTGATCAAGAATTCCCCCGTTATTAATTGTAATATCAAGGTTTTGGGTTGAATTAATAGCCTGCAGAGATACTGTTCGCCCTGTAAGAATAACCACCTTATCATTTGGCCCTGGAACCAGCGTTCCAGGTCCGGTTGTTCCTCCCGGATCAAAAGTCCAGGTACTTGCCTGATCCCAAAAGCCTGTCTGGTAAGAATAAAAAGTGTCGGGCGAACCAGCAGTCCAGAAACCATCAATCGTTAAGCTTCCTGTGGATGTTGCAGGATTAGTGCCAGGGAATGATGGCCCGGTGGCAACTGCCCAACTTCCCGAAGTATTTGTGTATGGAAGGAATAATAGAGGATTACCGACTACTTCACCGGCATTATACTGAAATGAAAGTACAGTAGTGACATCAGTTGAAATACCGGAAGTAACAATATCCCAGTATTTATTCAGGCCATTTGTCAGAATACCAGGATTTGTAGGAACCGCTCTGACTGATACACTTCTTGCAGCAGCTCCACCAGCTGGTAACGAAGATATAATCAGAGGGTTATAATATCCATTACTGCCAATCGGGTAGGTCCCGCTAAAGAGAGGATTTATTGCATTTACCGAACGAATAAAACGACCGGTACTATTCGTTTCGATCATATTTGAGCTACTGAATGGTGAACCGGCAACAGCAGTGGTGTTTATAAGAGTCAGATTGTTTGTACCAAGTCTTAACACCCCTGAAGTAAGTGTTAAAGTACCTCCAACTGTAGTGGAGCCGGAAAGAGCTTTTGTATTGCCACCCGAAATAGTCAGGTTGTTATAGGTTAAACCTGCTACATTCTGGGCAACTCCGTCGTAATTGACTGTGCCTGAACCACATGTAAAGGTTCCTGAAATAGAATTATTACCACCTATATTCAATATTCCAGCTGCCATGGTTACCGTGCCATTACCAGACAGGTTGCCAGACATTGTTAAAGTATTAGCTCCGATTGATAATGTTGGCGTGCTCGGCGCAGCGATATTAATTGAGACATCTGAAACGCTTTGAGTAATATTTGCATCAAGGGTTAAAGTTGAGTTTGCAGCTCCGGCTCCATTAATCACAACAATATGTGTCTCACTTCCAACCTGACCAGGATAAGTTGCGAGTGTGGCTGTCCCGGTTTTAACCCATCCGGCAGTCGTCCAGTTTGCATTAGCAGCCAAATTTAGTGTAAAAATTGTTTGCCCCCATGAAGTCATCACAAAAGCAAAAAACAACATTACAACTATAGTAGCCCGTTTAACCACCGAAGCCAGGTTAAAAAAACTATCTGTCCCTCTATTGCGTTTTAAAAAGGAAGAGAAGAGAGAAGACGAGGTTTGTGAATTCATCGCGTAAATTGGATTTTTACTTTCCATACAGATCAGGTTCAAATATTTTTATCTAAATATAATCTACTATATATCAATCAAATACGACCTATAAGGTTATACTCTACCCTTTTAAGCCACAGGTTTAGTATCTCAATTTCTTACAATAGCGAATGTAAGCATTTTTCTTTCACGTGTATCATACTAATTATAAAGTGTTTTCAACATATTAACAAGACTTATTATATTAACCGTAACTTCTTTAATAATCTCAGTAAGATGACACTATATNNACCGAATAGTTTGACAAATCCTGTTTTCTACAGTAAAAGTATTGTATGAATTCCCCGTAAGTAACCTGTACTGTTGAAATGATCCCTGATATTAATTTCAATAATCTTTTGCAGAAATGAAANNTTCGAATCCCTCAACCCCCACAGACAATTAGCCCCACATTTTTCGGGGCTTTTTAGCTTATGTACATCGTCTATATTATTTACTCCCAGAGAATTGATAAATATTATATTGGATTTTCTTCCAATATCCATGATAGACTTTGCAAACACAATAGAAATTCTAAAGGTTTTTCATCTTCTGGTAAACCCTGGACAATTGTCTATACCGAAGCATTTGAAAATAAAAAAGATGCAATGGCCAGAGAAAAACAACTTAAAAAGTGGAAAAACAGAGAACGATTAAAAAAGCTGATTAATTCCGGTTCAGAGCATCCCGACTGAAAGTCGGGAGGGTCGGGGGTTCGAATCCCTCAACCCCCACAACAAAAAGAGGCCGTCTCATAACATAATTGAGACGGCCTCTTCTATATTGTATCGATCAGATCCAAAACTGATCGATAAATATCATTATCCTATTTGCTTGCTTTTTTATACATAAGGTACCAAATCGGACTGTAAAAACCTTCAGGAGCAGCAATGGTACCATTAGCATCTGCCTTCGGGGGAAGAGGTACAAGAAGATCATTACCTGCTTTCCAGTTAACCGGAGTCATAACTTTATCTGCGGCTGTAGTCTGAAGAGCTGTAATTGTTCTTAGCAGTTCATCCGTATTCCTGCCTACCCTCGGTGGATAAAAAAAGATAGCCTGAATAATATTGTCAGGATCAATTATAAATACACCCCTTACATCATGTGTTGTATTAGTTGCAGAATGTATCATGCCATATTTTTTTGATACAGATTTCGCATTATCGTCAACAATTGGAAATTTGATTTTAACCAGGCCCCTGTTATTCAAATTAAGACTTTCCAATGATTTTTTCCACTGAACATGAGTATCAAGAGCATCTGTAGAAACAACTACAAGCTTAACTCCAAGCTTGTCGAATTCATCCTGCAAGTATGCCAGTTCCAGAATTTCAGTGGAACAGACAGGCGTAAAATCCTGAGGGTGACTAAACAATATTTTCCATTTACGTCCAAAATCACCAGGAAAATTAATTGTCCCGTTAGTGGATTCAGCAGTAAATGAAGGAGCGCTCTCCCCAATTAAAGGGATCCGGAAATTTCTGTCTTCTTTAACAACATTTTTGGCTGATGAAATGGATGCATTTTGTGACCACAGATTTGTCACAAAAAAAACAGCCAGAATAAATAATAAAATCTTTTTCATAAGAACTATGGTTTTTATTTATATTTAGACTAATTAAACATATAAAAATCCATTATGTTCGTTAAAAAAGATTAATTATTTTTTGGGGGATAAATCTTGGTTAAGTGATATATATCTTTGATAGACTAAGCATAGATTCCTTAGTTAGAGGCAGCTTAGACCTTTAAATAGGGAATGGTAAAAAGAAAGAGTGTTCCCTTTCCAGATTCTGATTCAACTTTAATGTCACCACCCAGCAGTTCAACATATCCTTTACATATCGAAAGCCCTAATCCGGTACCGCTGTATTGTCTGGATACTGCGCTATCGACCTGGAAGAACCTGTCAAATATCCGGGAATGATACTCGGGCGGGATACCAATTCCAGTATCACTTACAAAGAATTCAATAAACTTATCCTTCAGAGTATAGCCAAAATCTATCTGGCCATTCTTTGTGAACTTAATGGCATTATTTATTAAGTTTGAAAGTATCTGAATAAGCTTGGTATTATCAGTAACAATTGTTGAGTCTTTATCTGGAGATGTCGCTTTCAGATTAATAGAAATATTACTCTCTTTCGCATTAATACTGAACTGTTCATTCAGACTTTTCATCAAAGCATTAAGATTGATTTCAGCAAGATTAACCTTAGCCTGACCACTCTCAACATTAGCTATATCGACAATATCATTAATTATTGAAAGTAGCTGACTCCCGCTCTGAAATATGATATCAATATATTGATGCCTATCCTCTTCAGAAAGTTCAGGATCATTTAATAATGTTGAAAAACCGATGATCGCATTCATCGGTGTACGAATCTCATGTGACACATTATGCAAGAAAGCAGTCTTCAGCCTGTCGCTCTCCTCTGCTTTCTCCTTCGCTGCAATAAGATCAGCTTCCGCCTTTTTCTGATTAGTAATATCCCGAAAACTCCATACTCGTCCTACACTATTTCCATTAATTTTCTGAGGCTGCGAATAGCGTTCATAAAAACGTCCGTCTGCGAATTCAAGTAAATCAAAACTTGTTGCTTCAGGTACTGAGTAAAGGTGTTTTACGTTCTCCAAAAAAGAATCCGGATTAATCAACTGGCTTTTTGCATACTCCAAAGTATCAATATCTTCACCTGTAGCCAGCACTTCCTCAGGAATTCTCCACATATCAATAAACTTCTGGTTGAATTGAACAATTTCCCCTGATGAGTTCACAACAAGAAGGCCGTCTTCTGTTGACTCAAAAGTAGCTTTTAAAAGAGAAACTGAATGTTCGAGTTCTGCAGCAACTTTTTTCCGCGAAGTGATATCCTCAATCATCACAAGGAAGAACTGAACCTCATCTTGTTTGTTACGGATAATGTTTACAGTTGTTGATCCCCAGATTACAGAACCACCATTTCTGATATACCTCTTTTCAGTATTGTAAACCGGAATCTTACCTGATACCAGTTCCAGAAGTGAAATCTCATCATTAGTAATATAATCGGAATGAGTAAAATCTCTGAAGGTAAATGATTTCAATTCTTCTTCCCTGTAACCAATAAAATTGCAGAACGATTGATTTGCCCTGATTATACTAAAATCTTTATCGGTCATTAATATTGAAAAAGGACTCTCCTCAAAAATTTTTCTGAACCGTTCTTCGCTTTCTTTCATTATATTTTCAACACTTTTACGCTCAGTTATATCCCGGGCTATGGATTGATAATATTGTGACCCTTCAATGGTAATTATCCTCGAGCTGATTTCAACAGGGAAAGTGGTATTGTCCTTCCTTCTATGAACAGTTTCAAAAGTTGCCGACTCATTGTCATTTACATTATTAAGATTAACAGGGAGTTGTGATATACTTGATGTTGCCCGGATCTTTTCCAACTGCATTCCGATGAATTCATCACGGGTGTACTGATATAACTCTAATGCACGATCGTTTGCCTCAACGATATTCAAATCTTTGTCAATTAATAATATGATATCATTTGCAAATTTCAGAATATAATCGAAGTGTTTGATCAGCGTAAGTCGATCAAGCTCAGTTTCATATTTCTCGCGATAAAATGTAACTCGTTGATTCCTGATAATAAAACCCAGAAATGAGCCGGAAGTAATGATGACAAGTATAATAATGAGCACTATCATTTTTACCTGGTTTTTCAGAGCAGACAATATCTCCTCACGATCCATCTTGGCTACCATATACCATTGTGTTCCGGGCACTTTATTCATAGCAGCTACAACAGGTATATTTCTGTAATCTATTCCATCGATGGTTCCTGTAATGCCCCTAATTGCCATTGCCGCCGGAAGATTCTCCGACGAGGCAGGTTTCTTCAGTATTAATGCGGTATTCCTGAGGTGTCTTAATTCATTCAGATAAACAATCTCATCTCCATCTTTCCTCAATAAAAGAGTTTCAGCACTCTTGCTGGAAGTCGGCCATGATTGCAGCAAAGGGTATAATATTTGTTGGGGGTCAATCCTCAATGCAAGCAAACCTATTACAAGATTATCATTCCGGCTGCGATCAATCAAAGGAACAATGAGATCCAGATGGACAAACCTTGCCAGATTAGCTTTGTGCAAATCAGTAAGGACGACTTCACGTTGCTCAATAATTCCAGGTAACATAGGTCGCAGATGATCTCCAACCAGCGTATCGGAATTCGGAAAAGCCACTCTGGCGTTTCCGGAGGTATCTATCAGAAGAACACTTTTATAATCGTATGTTTCGGTAAGAGACTTCAGACACTGCTGTATTTCATTACTTAAAGACAGTTTAGCAGGGTTTTTAAGAAATTCAATGAATTTTCTGACCAATAGAAGGTTATCGCCAAGAAATTTTCCGTCACCAATCCGTTCAAACCGCCATTGAGTGATCTGCCTGATCTTAAGATATGAAATTGCCGAGAGCTCTTGTTGTGATTCAGTTAATAGAGCTTTTTTCTGATAATTATAATAAACAAATCCAATTACAATTGCGCTCACTGTTATCATAAAGAAAAGGACCACTAATGGCCATACGTCAGGCGGCTTTTTCCTTTGTGTAATCATTATTCTTCCCGTTTAATAAAGACCGAAGCAAGAATTGATACCAGAAGGATTGAAATAATTACTCCCAGGGATATGAGTATTGGTATCTCAAAATGGAAAAATGAGGCAAGCATTTTCAATCCGACAAAAGTAAGTACAAATGCCAGACCTATTTTCAGAAATCGGAAGTATCCTATAATTCCTGCTACAGCAAAATAGAGCGAACGCAATCCCATTATTGCAAAAATGTTTGACGTATAAACGATGAAAGTGCTCTTACTTATTGCAAGAACCGCAGGGATGCTGTCAACCGCAAATATTAGATCAGAAGATTCAATGATCAGGAGAACAAGAAATAATGGGGTGGCAAACAACTTCCTGTCCCGGACAATAATTAATCTATCTCCATGTAATGATTCGGTAACCGGAAGAAATCGTCTGAAAAATTTGACAACTGCATTCTTTTCAGGATCAACTTGTGTTTCTTTCTGAATCAACATCCTTATCCCGGTAAAAACAAGAAACGCTCCAAAAATAATAATAACCCATTGGAAACGGTTAATGAGAGCCACTCCTGTAAAAATAAATATTCCTCTCATTATCAATGCTCCAAGTATACCCCAGAACAAAATTTTATGTTGATATTGATTATTAACTGCAAAATAAGAAAATATAAGAATGAAGACGAAAATATTATCAACGCTAAGTGAATATTCAATTACGTATCCGGTAAGGAATTCCAGAGCTTTAATTGGTCCGAAATCTTTATCTGTATAAATAAAAAAATCAAACAGCAGAGCAAGTGCTATCCAAACGCAACTCCATATTATTGCTTCTTTTACAGGTACTTTATGAGTATGTTTATGAAAAACACCCAGGTCAAGTGCAAGCATTATGAATATGAAAACATGGAATCCAATCCAGAAATAAATGCTTGTTCCCATTAAATTGACATTAGCCTGCAAACTTATGAAAATATTTCTTTAATTCGTTGTTGATAATCCATGCTGTAGATGGAGAAAAATATAATAACTCGTAAGGAATTCTTTACTAAAGCACTAACCGCGATCGCCGGGGTTAGTTTGGTATCAAAGAATATGACCGGGTTCCTTTCGCCAGGTCCTGAATTGCGAGCTGTCGGAAAAACGGGCATAATGGTCAGTCCGATCTGTTTTGGAGCTCCAAGGACAAATGATGAATCGCTAATAAAATATGCCCTTGCAAAAGGAATTAACTTTATCGATACAGGTCGTGCATACGGTAATGGGAATAATGAGAAGCTGGTTGGCAGGTCGATAGCCGGAATAAGGAGAAATGTTATTATTCAATCCAAGATCAGGCTTGAAAAGAACGAGCTGCCTTTAAAAGGGAAAGGGAGGAAAGGAGCTTCTGAAATAAGGAATGTTCTGTCGGAAAAACTTCAGGCCAGTCTTCATGCTCTCAATACCGACTATATCGATATATTGTTATATCATGAAGCAACTGATGAGAATCTTCTTTTTCATCAGGAAACCATGAGTTTTTTTTCAGATATGAAAAAATCAGGAGTCATTAAAGCACACGGTTTCTCAACTCATAACGATTTTATGAACCTTCCTGATAGAAATAATTCGGAAGGTTTTTATGACGTGATAATGTTACCTTTTAACCATAATGGCTCATTTAATCATTCATTAACAGGTAGTTACTCTGAATGGAACCAGGCAAAACTTATTTCAATTCTCACTGAAGCAGGAAACAAAGGCATTGGAGTTATAGCCATGAAAACCTGCTCCGGAGGGAAATACTCTCCGTCGAAAGATATTGAACCTAGTTACAAAGAAGCTGTTTTATGGGTTCTTCAACATAAATTTATCAGTTCAGCTTCAATAGCCATGGTAAATTTTGAACAGATTAATGAACATGTATCCTGGTTGAAAGATCAAAGATTGTGAATTCTGCAGATTATTTTCATCTGGCTTGAACAGTCACAAAACATTTTATGGGAACAGCATATTTCCTATCAATATCCGGAATTCCATCACCATTTATATCTTTCATCGAGCCAAGAAATTCAATTAGTGCCAGCCACTCTTTCCCCTCCTGTACCCCGGCACGATTTTCATCCATATCAATGACAGCGTTTTTCATATCTTTTATTTTATTCCCGGCTTCATCTTTTGGAACCACATTAATAAGACCAAAACTCATTTTTTTAATGATACCAATGAAATCAAGCATATACGAATCGGCAGTTATTGAATAGAGAGATTTATTCTTCCTGGAAAAATCAACTTTTATCATGCTTCCATCATTATGAACTATATCAATCCTTTTAATTTTATGAAATAATCCTTTTTCAGGATCATAGTCAACTCTCAGACCTGAATAGTAACAATAATCTTCGGGTTTCGATTTAGCAGCTACCTGTAATATTTCAAGAACATTCTTCAACTCCCTGCCAGTAACATACAATCTGGAAAGCGCATAACCTGGAATTTCATCATTCCCCGATCCCAGAGGCATCACCCTGAAAATATCAGGTGCCGTCTGTACACCTGGAACTATCCGATCGAATATCATGCCGGCGGCAACCATGCTGATATCTGTTCCTTTGCTATTGTGAATATTAACATAATAATGTATTGCATCGGCAATAAGCGGTCCGATATTGCTATTTACATAATCTCCGACATCATTCCCTTCAAGCCTGAAACCCGATTCGACAACAGGTCTGCTATAATCCATCCCGATCGGTTTGAGGATTTCCTCATTGATCTTTTCTTTCTGTTCATCAATAAGTTTGCTTATATGTTCATCTCCTGATACATTATCATCAACAGGAATAAGTCTGTAACTTTCGACTTTCAGTTTTTCAGAGGAATATGACAATTTCAGACAACCGACAAACTGACCAAATTCTCCAGCCTGAACAATAGGGATACCATTTACTATTATTGGCTGATCCAATTTAGTATGTGTATGTCCTCCGATAATAATGTCAATCCCTTTAACTTTTCTGGCAAGGTCAACATCTTCACCTCCCCATTCTCCATTTTTTTCTTTAGTCACACCTGAATGTGAAATACAAATTATAATGTTACATTTTTCTGCCTTGAGCTCCTTCACCATTTTCTTTGCAAAAGAGGATTGTTTCTCAAAAGTGACCGGAACCGCACGGGGAGCATCTTTAACAGCATCTTTCCCAAGAATTGAAAAAAAACCGAATTTAATGCCATCTTTCGTCATAATAAGTTTCCTGGCAATGACATTGTCGGAAAAAAGTTTTTCAAGAGCATCGTCTCTCAAATCTTTTTTATCAAACATTGCATTCCCTACAAGTATCTGAGGAATCTCTCCTTTACTATGGGAAGTATTTATTACGGTAGCCAGCCATTCGGGTCCGAAATCAAATTCATGGTTACCGAAGCAAGTGACCTCATATCCCATCGATTTCATTAACCGCAACTGGAATCCTGATTTTTTTTCAACAGCTGGGAAAAGTGTTCCCATCATGAAATCACCGGCGTCAAGTACGAGAGTTATTCCTTTGCTGCTTTCTTTTTCAGATTTAATTATAGAAGCTATTCTGGCAAATCCTCCCACGGTTTTATCATCATTCACACTAAGCGGTGAATATTGTGATTCAGGAGCATACCCAATAAGACGGGAATGAAGGTCATTTGTATGAAGAATTGTAATCTTCTTTTCTGTTTGACCGTTAAGTGTAATGACCGTAATAAACCAGATAAAAAACGCTAAACTTTTTTTCATATAAGGAGAATGGTTATTCACAAATTTAATTAATAAATCCCATTAAACTATTGGGATGACATAACTTATACAATCTCAGCTACTACAAAAGTACTGCCTCCAATGAAAATCACGTCTGATTCATTTGCTTGCTTCCTAGCCGAATAAAGAGCCGTTCTGACATCAGGATAACTCTGTCCGGCGAGTCCGTATTTCTCAGCTTCCATTTTGAGCTTAAGCTCATTAAGAGCTCTGGGTACTGAAGCCTTTGTGAAATAGTAAATTGCATCGGTTGGGAAAAGAGGTAGAACTGATCCGAGATCCTTATCATTAACAAAACCTATTACTATATGCAAAGCTGACCTTGGGACCCTTTTAATCTGATTCATAACATACTCTAAACCCTCTTTGTTGTGCCCTGTATCACAAATTGTTAAAGGGGAAGAGCTCAATATCTGCCATCGTCCCTGAATACCAGTGTTTATGATGACATTCCTGATACCTTCAGAAACATTCTCTTCTGAAACTGTAAAAATATTTTCTAACAATTTAAAAGCTGCGAAAACCGCCTGGAGATTTTTTGACTGGTAATCACCGCCAAGGAATGTTTTGCCTTTTAATTTATTATTTGTTGATAATTCAGTCATCAGATATTCTCTTCCACTTGTCAGATTTTTGTTTTGTTTGAGATCACATGAGAAAACCTCATCAGCAAACATTATTGAAGTATCATTTTCTTCAGCTTTGTTAATAAAGACATTTTTCGTTTCAGTTTGTGTTTCGCTTATTATCACCGGTATATTCCTCTTTATGATTCCTGCCTTTTCCACAGCAATCTTTTCGAGAGTGTCACCAAGCAGATCCAGATGATCATGGCCAATGTTTGTAATTACCGATAAGACCGGTTTTATAATATTTGTTGAATCGAGTCTCCCTCCCAGACCAACTTCAATAACCGCAACATCAACGTTGCATTCAGCAAAGTAATTGAAAGCCATAGCTACAGTCATTTCAAAAAAAGATGGTTTTAAAGACTCAATGATATCCTTATGTTTTGTAACAAAAGTAACCACCTCATTTTCTGAAATCATCTCACCGTTCACTTTTATTCTTTCCCTGAAATCTTTAAGATGAGGAGAAGTATATAATCCGGTTTTATAACCTGCCTCCTGCAAAACAGAAGCAATCATATGTGTAACGGAACCTTTGCCATTTGTTCCGGCAACATGAATTGTTGGGTATTTAAGGTGAGGATTTTTAAAATAATTGTCAAGCAGAATTATGTTTTTCAGGTCGCTCCTGTAGGCAGCTTTTCCTATCCTGTGATAAGCAGGAAGCTGGCTGAACAGGAAGTCGAGAGTTTGGGTGTAAGTCATAGTTTAGTGTTGTTTGTTAATTGTAAGAGGCGTCTGGCAATCAGCGCCAGGCGACTGTTATATTTCTTACAATTTATTTCAATAAATATCAACTTATTTCATCTTTTCCAGGTAAAATAACAAACTTAACAGTTACATTACAATTTATACCTTAAAATAGTTATTTTTGCAGGGTATGATCATGTCTGTTTATTAAGATGTAAGCTATTGATATTAAATCACTAACGATGATAAAGAAACATAACAAAAAACTTTTTATTATAGATACCAACGTTTTACTTCATGATTATAAATGTATTTACAATTTTGAAGAGAATGATATTATTATTCCCATTGTAGTACTTGAAGAGCTCGATAAATTTAAGAGGGGCAACGATCTTATCAACTTTCATGCCCGTGAGTTTACACGGGAGCTGGACAAACTTTCAGGTGATATGCTGCTGACTGCCAATATTCCTCTTGGAGAAAACCTTGGAAACATGCATATTGAGACTGGGAAAGACTTCTCGGAAAAGGTAAGTCAATCTTTCCCCGAAAGGACAGCTGATCATAGAATTCTGGCAATTGCCGAATATGTGTGTAGTGCAAATAAAGATAAGACAGTGGTACTGATTACCAAGGACATTAATCTCAGGATGAAGGCAAAATCGCTGGGAATAATTGCCCAGGACTACGAAAACGACAAGGTTGCCAATGTTGATGATCTATACAAGGGGATCAGGATACTCGAAGGGGTCAGTCAGGAATCAATAAGTAAGCTTTATGAAGTTCCGGAAGGGGTCGGGTCAGGAGAATTCAATCTTGAACCAAACCTTACAGGTCATCAGTTTTTTATAATGAAAAACAACGGATCAAGCGCTCTTGCTCATTATAACCCTGTTAACAAAACCCTGAGCAGGGTAATCAAACAAACAACATACGGGATCGATCCAAGGAATGCCGAACAGACATTCGCTATCGAAGCTCTGTCAAATCCTGATATTCAGCTTGTCTCATTAACCGGCAAAGCAGGAACCGGAAAAACGCTCCTTGCCCTTGCAGCTGCCTTACAGCAACACAAGAGATATAAACAGATTTTTCTTGCCCGACCCATTGTTCCTCTTGCTAATAGAGATCTTGGATTCTTACCCGGCGATGTTAAAGAAAAGATGGACCCTTATATGCAACCTCTGTATGATAATCTCACAGTTATCAAACATAAATTCAGTCACCAGAGCCCTGAATTTTTGAGGATCAATGATATGATGAAAGATGATAAGCTGGTTATAACACCGCTGGCTTACATAAGAGGCCGGAGTCTTTCAAGTATTTTCTTTATAGTTGATGAAGCGCAGAATCTTACACCCCACGAGATTAAAACAATTATTACAAGAGCGGGAGAAGGAACTAAAATGGTTTTTACCGGTGATATTGAGCAGATAGATTCACCATATCTCGATACAGCATCAAACGGATTAAGTTACCTTTCGGATAAAATGAAGGATCAGGAGATATTTGCTCATGTTAATCTTGTAAAGGGGGAACGTAGTTTCCTGGCTGAACTTGCAAGTAAATTACTCTAAGGTTGAGGTTGAGGAAAACGAAGCAAAGCAATGCAAAGAGAAAAATCACTGGATAAAGCCCCCCTTGGGTGGTTTGGGGGTAAAAAAGTTGGAAGAAAAGAATAAATATAGTATAAGAATCAAAATAAAATAATATGAAAATGAAATCAATCCGGCTACTTGCATTGGTGATAATAATTCTAAACACAGTCTCAAATATTGCAATGGCCCAGACCAGGGAAACTGATAAAAAGATATCCGGAAACAAAGTAAGTGAAACCATCTTGTTATTTAACGGAAAAGATCTGAACAACTGGGTATTTAAGCTGAAAGACCCTTCAATTGATCCTGCAACAGTCTTTACAATCAGGAACGGGCTGATCCATATTTCAGGTAACCCGTTCGGGTATATGAGAACAAAAGATATTTACTCTGATTACAAACTTCATGCTGAATGGCGCTGGCCAACGGAAGCAACAAACAGTGGGGTTTTTGTGCATGCACAGCAACCCGATTCCATCTGGTTGAAATGCGTTGAATGTCAGCTGCAGGCAGGAAATGCAGGGGATTTTGTATGTATGAACGGAGCTGACATGACTGAAAGGACAGATAAATCGAAACCATTTGTAAAAAAGCTCGCAGCTTCTTCTGAGAAACCCACAGGTGAATGGAATACAATGGAGGTAATCTGTGATGGAAGCACAATTAAGGTAACTGTAAATGGGATTCTTCAAAATAAAGGAACAAATGTATCAGTAACCAAGGGGAGCATATGCCTTCAGAGTGAGGGAAAGGATGTTGAATTCAGAAATGTATACCTGGATAAACTTGAAAAATAATCTGACTATACTCTATAATAGCTTTCTGCCACAGGTTGCTTGAAAATCAATTATAATGAGCCTTAATAAAAAGAAAGTAGCTTTCCTCACGCTCGGATGTAAACTTAACTTTGCCGAGACATCAACTATTTCAAGATCATTTCCTGAAGAGAAATTTGAAAGAGTTCCTGCAAGCACAAAAGCTGATATTTACATAATCAATACCTGTTCTGTCACTGATACGGCAGACAAAAAATGCAGACAGGCAATAAAAAAATTCATAAATCTCTCGCCTGGGGCATTTATTGCAGTTATTGGTTGTTATGCACAGTTGAAGCCTCAGGAAATAGCTTCGATCCCTGGAGTAGATCTAGTACTTGGAACAAATGAGAAGTTCGACATATCCGACTATTTAACCGGTTTAAATAAGAAACAAAAAACAGAAATCCATTCCTGCGATCTTAATTCGACCGATAGCTTTAGCCCCTCATATTCAATGGGCGACAGAACACGGTCATTTCTCAAAGTTCAGGATGGATGTGACTACTGGTGTTCATATTGCACAATCCCACTTGCACGCGGACGAAGCAGGAATCCTGAAATTTCCACAATAGTGCATGAAGCAAAACTCATTGCCGGAAGAGGTGTCAAAGAGATTGTCATAACAGGAGTAAATATTGGTGATTTTGGAAAGTCGACCGGAGATTCATTTACAGGATTGCTTAAAAAACTGGTTAAGGTTCAGGGTATTGAAAGGTTCAGAATTTCTTCTATTGAACCAAATCTGTTGACTGATGAACTTATTGAACTGACACTGAAAAATGAAAAGATCCTGCCTCATTTCCATATCCCTCTGCAAAGCGGTAATAATAAAATCTTGGGACTTATGAGAAGAAGATATACCAGGGATATCTTCGCCGACAAGATAAAAATGGTTAAGGAGAAATTGCCTTTAGCAGGAATTGGAGCTGATGTTATTGTTGGATTTCCGGGTGAATCAGATTCTGATTTTGATGATACATATTCCTTACTTGATGAGACTCCTCTATCCTACCTTCATGTTTTCACTTATTCCGAGAGACCGGATACAGTGGCAGAACAGCTTTCCGGAAAAGTATTATACAAGAATAAAGAGAAAAGGAGTAAAAGTCTCATTGGTCTGGCTCAAAAGAAAAACCATATATTTAAAGAACTGAATATTGGTCAGATAACAAATGTTTTGTTTGAAGGTACACGAAATGAAGGACTAATAACGGGGTTTACACCCAATTATATCAGGGTAGAATATCCATGGGAAACCAGACTTACAGGACTGATAAAAAAAGTCAGGTTGAACGGGATATCTCCATCAGGAAGAATGATTATTGAACTAATTGAATAACAAATGATTGATCTTAAATATGTATGTATGGAACTTGAAAAAGCCGCCATGGAAACAAGTTCTTTTATTCTTAAAGAATCTGAGGGATTCGACATCACCAGGACAGAAAAAAAAGGAGCGAATGATTTTGTCAGTTATGTTGATAAAGGCTCCGAAAAAATGCTTGTTGAAAAATTGAGCCTCCTCCTACCTGAAGCCGGATTTGTTACTGAGGAAGGAACATCAAAAAAAATCGGTCTGAAGTACAGTTGGGTAATTGATCCTCTCGATGGTACGACTAATTTCCTGCATGGGTTTCATCCTTATGCTATCAGTATTGGATTAAAGGAATATGATGAAGTTATTGCAGGAATTGTTTATGAAGTCAGTGGAAATGAATCGTTTACTGCCTGGAAAGGTGGAGGGGCATGGCTAAAAGGTAAGAGGATTCATGTATCGAAAGCCATGAAGCTCGCTGACAGTCTTGTAGCTACTGGATTTCCATACAGTGATTTCAACCTGCTTGATTCATACATGAAGTGTCTTGCCTATTTATGTAATCATACTCATGGTATCAGGCGGCTTGGTTCGGCAGCAATTGATCTTGCTTATGTTGCCTGTGGCAGATTCGAAGCTTTCTATGAATATGGCCTTCATGAATGGGATATTGCGGCAGGGATGCTGTTGGTCAGGGAAGCCGGAGGAAGAGTGAGCGATTTTTCAGGCAATGAGAAAGGTCTAAAAGGGAAAGAATTTATAGCTGCGAATGGTACTGTTTTTGCTGAATTTCTGGAAATTGTAAGTAAATTTATGAAAAATTAAACCTTATTTTGGATGGGAGCTATCGGATACTACCTCTTTTACGGAATAAACTGGATTTTTACTCTCTTACCGTTATCGGTTCTATATATCTTCTCTGACTTTCTCTATCTGGTACTTTATTACGTTGTGTCATATCGCAGGAATGTTGTTGCGACCAATCTTAAAAACTCATTTCCTGAAAAAACTGATAAGGAACTTAAAGTCATCGAAAAAAAATTCTACAGACACCTGTCAGATCTTCTTATTGAGACTTTCAAATCGACTCACATGACCAGGGCCAACCAGAAGAAAAGGTTTACATACAGCAATCTTGAAGTTATCGATAGACTCAGAGAGGAGAAAAGAGACATAATTGCCGTTCTCGGTCATTATAACAATTGGGAATGGCCTACCCTGCTGCCGTATTATCTTAAATATAAGACTATAATAATCTATAAACCATTACAAAACAAGTATTTCGACAGTTTTATAAATAACCATAGATCCGAACACGGCATAGTTCTGACTCCCACTTCTCAGGTAATAAGAGAAATTATAAACTACAGAAAGAATGATATAAATACGGTTTCAGTTTTCATTTCTGATCAGATTCCCTCAAAAGGAGATATTAAATACTGGACAACCTTTTTAAATCAGGATACTGCAGTATTTACAGGAGCTGGGAAGATCGCCTCAAAGTACGATATGGCCGTGGTCTTTTTCCATGTTCAGAAAGTAAAACGGGGTTATTACAATCTTAATATAGAACTTCTTTTTGACCACACAGCAGGGCTTTCCGAAGAAGTAATAACAGAAAAGCACGTCAGGAGACTCGAAGAAATCATCAAAGAAAAACCTGAAAATTGGATCTGGAGCCATCGCCGCTGGAAGCACAAAAAGCCGGTTGAAAATGACTAAAACAGCAATTGTAATATTAAA
>PMNJ01000130.1 GCA_003162595.1 Bacteroidales bacterium
GCCTGATATATTATTGAAAGCCACCCTATTGTCAGTCCTATAATACTTGCAACGATATATATAGCCGGACCGACAGTTATCTTTTCTGCAAAGCTGTTAAGCCAGAATCTTATTCCGAAATATGCGATTGGGTAAGCAACCAGTGAGGATATCAGAATAAGAACCAAAACCTCACGTGACAGAAGTGTTACGATGATTCTTTTAGTAGCGCCGAAAGTCTTCCTGATTCCTACCTCACGTGTTCTGACAGTCGTCATATAAGTAATAAGACCAATTAACCCGAGGCAGGCAATGAAAATAGCCAGTACTGAAAACAGGATGAAGATTCTACTGGTCTTGATTTCCGCATCATAATTTTTATTAAAATCATCAGCAAAAAAAGAATACTGGAATGGCTGCCTGTTTGAGAAATCCTTCCAGATATTTTCAATTGACTTAATTGCACTCTGAATATTTTTTCCGTTCAACCTGANNGCCTGGCTGAAGGATATATTTCCCAACAGGGTCGGTGAGGCCCAAAAATTTTACTGCTGTTTCATTTATCATAACAGCAGTTGTATCAGTACCATATTCTTTTGAAAAGAACCTTCCTTCAGCGAGTTTAATTCCCATCACTTCAGCGAATCCAAAACTAACCCGGTCCTGGTTTATAAGGTAGGTGGCTTTTGTCGGATCATTATCAAGAAAGAAAGCATTATTATTGAAGTTATTGGTACCCGGTATTGCAGTTGCATTAGCGATTTTTTCTACCCCCGGGATCTGAAGAATCTGTTCTTTAAATGATTCCAGCTTTTTACCCAGGGCATCAGGCCTTCTTATTACCAGAAGATTTTCCTTAACAATACCCATATCTTTTGATGTCATGAAATTCAGTTGTTTATAAACAACAAATGCACCGATTATTATTACAATTGAAACAGTGAATTGAAAAACGACCAATATACCCCTCAGCGTTTTTGATATTGATCCCGGATTTAATGTTCCTTTTAAAACCTCAACAGGGTTAAAAGAGGCCAGAACAAATGCAGGATATGTTCCGGCAGCAGTTCCAACAATTAATATCAGAGCAATAATTCCTATGAATCCTTTATATCCTGAAAAGAGGGTTAGCGATATCTCTTTCCCGATAAGATGATTAAAAGCCGGAGCAAGTACCATCACCAGCAAAGAGGCTATGATCGCAGCAATTGTTACAATAACCAAGGATTCGCCTACAAACTGAAAAATCAAACCTGTTTTATCTGATCCTGATACCTTTCTGATTCCTACCTCTTTGGCTCTGCCGGCAGATTTAGCAGTTGCAAGATTAATATAATTAATGATTGCAATAATAAGTATAAGCAGGGCGATTACCGCAAAAATGTATACGGTTGACAACGATCCTGAAGGTTCAATCTGATACTGTGGAGCTCCTTTGAGATGGATATCTTTCAATGGTTCAAGCTCATACCCAAACTGGTTTCCTGCCCTCCTGAAATCTTCTATCGTTATTCCTATATATTTTTTTATCTGTGGACCAACATATTTTAATACCACCTCCGGAAATTTTGCTTCCATGGAAGTCTTTTTAATACCTTCTTTAAGCACTATATAAGTATAGTAATTATGATTGAGCCATTCCATGCTTCTGGAGTCACCCAAAGAGTTAAGCGAGCCCAGCATATCAAACTTAAAATGAGAATTTGCAGGAATATTCTGAACTACCCCTGTTATGGTATATAGATTGGTATCTGCCTCAAGACTTATTCTTTTACCCATTGGGTCTTCATTGCCAAAGTACTTTTTTGCAAATTTTTCAGTCAGAATCATTGACCGGGGATTTGCAAGGGCTGTTTTCGGATCGCCGCTTAAAAGCTTAAAGTCGAAGACACTGAAAAATGATGAATCGGCAAAGAGAACTCCGTCTTCATTAAATCTTGTTTCACCATACTTAACGAGCCATGCCCCTGACCTGTTTAACCTTACAGCATGTAAAATCTCAGGATAATCAGCTAGAAGAGTCTGGGCCATTGGTGGTGCCGTAATTGCCTGGTCAAGTGTGGAGCCGGCCATCACTCCTTTTACCTTAATCCGATAGATGTTTTCATAGTTTTTATGAAACCTGTCATAACTTAATTCGTGTAAAACGTAAAGTGATATTAAAAGGAAACTTGTGATCCCTATTGTAAGGCCGGTGATATTAAGAATCAGATATCCGCTATGCTTCCGCATATTATGGATAGCATTTATAAAAAAATTTCTTAACATATAAAATAGTTCTAAAGGACTAATAATTATGTAAAAGACATCATAAAATTTAAACTGATGCAGGATTAATAAAAAGAGTTTTATCAGGCCTGTAAAGAAGTTATGTTGTTAGGTAGTTATGTCGAGGTACATAGAATTTAGAGTGTAGAGTACAGCATGTAGAGTTTTACTGTGCTCTGTGCCGTTACGCCGTTATTTCGTCAGTGTATAAAATTCGTATTTGATCGTCCAGCTGATTTCTTTCCCGGGTTCTACTTTAATCTTTATGTATGGTTCGGGGCACAGAGTTGTTGAACAGGCCCAGAATGACAGTTTAAGAAATGGCTGATTACAGGTAATCTTAACTCCGGCTCCTGTTATACGATTTTCAATCCTGATTTCGTAATCAGCGGCATCAGGGCCAAATCCTTCCAAAGAAAAACACTTGACTTCTTCTCCGTTACCTATGGTTCTGAGAAACGATATCTGGTTGCCCTGAATTTCGGCCAATTCTCCAAATCCCACACCTTCCCCTTTCAGATTAAAAGGAAATTTCACAACAAGCCCGGGACCAATGGGATGTCTATCGATTACGAAGAAATTATGGTCATAGACATTAGTTTCAATTGTACGGGTTCCCATATTTTTCAGTCTATGGTTCAGTACAAGTTCAGGTTTATCTTTTGTCAGACTGACAGTTTTTTCATAATGATACGAATAAACCTTATCCTCAAGATCGTGAATAAATAAAACCTGATCTGATTTCTTTTTAACCGACCATTTTCCGGGGTTTATTAACTGGTATAACCTGCTGAATGTATATGGTTTGTCATCTTGTTTGTAAACTGCGCCCACTCCTATCTTAACAAAACTTCCTCCGGGTTGTATTTCACTATAGTCCAAAGGAGCAAATTCTTCTGCGGGTCCCATTATCACATCATGTATTTCGGGGCTGTATTTACTGAACCATTGACCAAAATATTTATGACCGCTGTATTCCAGACTGACAATATTTCCTGACCAATCAAATCGGGTTCCCCGGTAATACCCTTTAGCGGCATCTGGAAGGTAGATCGTAGCTTGTATTAATCCGTTGGTGATCTCTGTCTGCGGAAATTTTGTAAATGGCATTGTAATAAGTGTTAATCCGGAAAATATATAATTTATCGCTTTCATCTCCTAAAGTTCATTTATTAATAAAAGTTTAAAGATACCTGCAATATTTATATTCTTCCGGATGAGTCATTTAAAATTATGTTAAGCCCTGTTCACGTATCCTTCGATTGCATAAAATAGTTTGATAAACCATATTAAAAAACGTCAGACAATAACCTGGCAGTTTTGTCTTTACAGGCCCGGTAACGAAGACTATACTTCCTGGCGGGGTAGCACTACACGACGTGAAAATGGGGGAATACGATAAAGTTAACATGAAGATTACCAATGTTCCCAAAGCCAATAAATTCTTGGTAAGAGAATATCGGAAAGGCTGGGAACTATAGTCATTAAAAAGGCTGTCTGGTAATCAAGACAGCCTTTTTTAATAATTAACACACTTTTAGTCTCTACTATTTTGTTTGAGGTTTAATGGTAGTTGGTTTTGGCGCTGGTTTTGGTGCCGGTTTAGCTGCACCAGATTTTGCTTCAGTTTTTTTCAGGAATTTCCCGGTATTATCATATGACAGAGTCTCCTGTGTCGTTCCTTTTACTACTACAACATCAAATGTAACAACATCTTTATCAACAACTTTGTAAGCATCCTTGATTGTAAATCCGACATAGTCTTTAGTAATATTATCGGTAATAGATTTCTGAAGGTCCACAACTTTTAGGGGAGTACGCTGGGCATTAGCCACAAGAGCACCCATCAATAAAACCATAACGAATAATAACTTTTTCATATCTAATAATTTAATTGGTTTGATATAACAATATTATTATGCGATTCTGAAGATGAACTGAAGTTTGAGGTTTTTTAACAATAATTAAAGAAACCTCCTTAAAATGAACGCGGTGAATTCTCTTTAATGTGGTATCTGAGTCTTATTTCATGAATGGCATTTCGACAGATATAGGTTATATGCATACCATAACTTTCGGTTATCTCTTTAACGATAGATAAACCCAGACCAACTGATTGAGGATTATTGCTGCTTTTATGAAATCTTTTAAATAGATCCTCAGGATTAATAGTTAAAGGTAATCCGGAATTGGTCATTATAAAAAACATTTTATCAATATGACATTTAATGAATCCACCATCAATGTTGAACCTTACAGCATTGCTGAGCAGGTTTGAAATCATGATTTCTGCAAGCACGTCATTCATTTCAACCAAAGCCTCATCATGAACATCCATTTCAAGTGTAATCTTCTTGAGCTGCATAATTTCTTTATAACTGTCCAGACCGTTAAAAGTAATTTGTTTCAGTGAGACTATCTTCTTTTCATGAAAAACCTGATTCTCAATTTTGGAAATTAGAAGGAGTCCCTGATTAAGCTTGAATAATTTAGTAGTTGATTCATTTATAGATTTAATCAGGCTGAGGCTTTCCTTATTAAGGTTTCTCTGTTGCATAAGCAAATCGGTCTTTGACCGTATTACTGCAAGAGGTGTCTGAATCTCATGAGATGCATTCTCGCTGAATTCCTTAAGATTCAGGTAATCATCTCTCATTTTACGTGTCATGTTATCAAAGACCCTGTTAAGCTGGTCGAACTCTTTTATATCGGTCTCAGGTAACTCCAGAGGTTTATCCGATTGTATATCAAATCTCCCGGCAATTTTAACGGAATTATAAAACGGTCTCCAAAGTTTTCTGGCTATTAAGTAGTTGATAAGAATTGAAATAAGTAAAAGTGAAAAGAAAAGGATCAACATATATATACCTATATCCTGTAATAATTCATTTTTTTCGCTTAAAATCTGGAAAATGGTAATTATGAAACCTTTCTTTTGTATTGTGTTGCCAGCGGAATAAATATATCTAAAGGGAATAAATGCATCTGATTTTGAATCGTATATATCGGTGTCCTTAATAGATTGGATGTTACGTATCGGATAATTTAACAATTTAACTTCAATCTGGTGACCAAACGTGGCTTCAAAGTCCGGAATAGTATCTGTCTGTTCAATCTGATCTTCAATTATTGTTTTCTCAGTAATAAGGCTGTTGTCAATCTGCTTGTAAATTACTTTTTTAATTGTTAAGTATAATAATGCTGCTCCCGCAACCATTGCCAGAACATAAAGAATCAGAAAGTAAAAAGTACTCTTAGTTAATAATTTCAACTATCTATGAATTTATATCCAAAACCGTAGATACATTTAATATAATTCCTGCCTTCTGAAGCAACAATCTTTTTGCGCAGATTCTTAACATGTGTATAGACAAAGTCGAAAGAATCTGTAAGTATTACATTATCGCCCCAGAGATGCTCTACTATTGACTCTTTTGTTATGATTCTGTTTCTGTTAGCAATAAAAAACAGTAAAAGATCATACTCTTTTTTTGTAAGGATTAATAACTTGTCGTGGACATAAACCTGATTATCCTCGGTATTAATTCTGATTTCATTAAAAGTTATTTCATTCATACCTAGATAATTGTTCCTCCTTTGTATTGAGTTGATACGAGCACTAAGTTCGGCAAAATGAAATGGTTTTGTAAGATAATCATCAGCACCTATTTTTAATCCGATAAGCTTATCATCCAGAGAGCTTTTAGCGGAAAGTATAAGAATTCCTCCAGTTAATCTCTTTGACTTCATCTCGCGGATTAAATCCAGACCATTACCATCCGGGAGACCAATATCAAGGATAACACAATCGTACTTGTTTACATCTGCCTTTTGTACCGCTTCATTTAAAGTCAGTGCAGCTTCACAAATATGACCTTCCATTTTAAGGTAATCATTAATTGAACGGCTCAGCGACCGGTCATCTTCGACAATTAATAGTTTCACATCAGTAGAGTAAAATGCAAAAATACTACAATCTTAAAATTTCATGAAATTTATGAAAAAAAAATGAACCGGTTTAAATAAGGCTCCCGGCATCAGTCAACTGGCATCAGGTATTAGTTAATATTGTTTTCCTGAAGCCTGAAGCCTGAAGCCTGTCACTTTAAGATTTATTCTGAATTAAATCGTCATTTCAATTATGCCTTCTTTAATGCTTCAAGGACCCTTTCAGGTGTCATTGGCATCCTGTACAGTCGCACTCCTGTCGCATCAAATATTGCATTGGCAACCACAGCACCAATAGCAATAATAGCAGGCTCTCCTCCTCCCTGAGGCGGTTTATCTTTCCTCTCGAGGATAAGTGTGTCAATCTTCGGGAGCCATGAGAAACGTGGAATAACATAAGTATCTAGACTATGGGTAAGTACTTTACCTCCTTCAAATAATACCTCTTCGCCAAGTGTATACCCGAGACCCATTGTTATACAACCTTCCATCTGTATAGTGGCACCTTCAGGGTTTATACACAAACCCATATCCTGTGCGCAGGTTATACTGACTACTTTAACCTTGCCTGTGCTTTTGTCGACCTTTACCACAGCAATGTGTGCCACCCACGATCCGGCATCAATACCACATGCAATTCCTATGCCTCTTCCACTGCGGGTTCTAGCCGGTACATATCCGAACTTATCAGCAACAGCTTTCAGGCAGGCAATCATTTTCTCATCTTTCAGGTTCTTCAGACGGAATTCAAGGGGATCTATTCCTGCTGCAGCAGCCATAATATCGATCTGAACTTCTCTTGCAAAGGTATTAGTATTGTTGTTAGGAGCACGCCAGGCTCCTGTTCCGAACTGATGAACAGGTGACCCCCCGCTTTTCTGACTATAATGTGTGATTTTAGTATTTGGAATGTCATAAATTGCATCTGCACCTCTAGTACCGGAATAATATAAGTTATAATCCCAAAGTTTTATCTGTCCTGACTTATCTATCCCTGATTTTATTTTAACGACTCCAGCGGGATGAAATGTATCATAGAAGAATTCTTCATCACGAGTCCACATAAGCATAACCGGTTTCCCTGTCAATTTCGCAAGTTTTGCTGCCTCAATCCCCTGCTGGAATTCGCCTTTACCTCCGAATCCGCCACCTACGAAGGGTGTTATGACTCTTACTTTTTCAGCCGGGAGACCAAGTTCACGTGTTATCCCATCCCTTAATCCAAATGGTGATTGTGTTGAAGCCCAAACTGTCATTTTATCTCCTTCAAGTTGCGCAAGAGCAGTATGTGTTTCCACGGCAACATGGGCTAGATAAGGATCGTGAAACTCCGATTCAAAAGTTTTTTCACAAAGCTTTTCCCCGGCTTCAATATCTCCGGTTGACTTGACTATAGTTACATTTGAATCAGTCTTAAGCATATATTCATAAATAGTCTTATCATTGACTGGCAGTTCATTAAATGAATATTCGGCTTTAATTTTAACGATAGCCTCATCGGCTTTGTCACGGTTCTCATTTATTACAGCAACAAAATCGCCATCCCTGACAACTTTTGTCCCTGCAATTTTCTCAGCCCCTGAATAATCCACAGAAGTCATTTTAGCTGCATGTGAAGGCGGCCGTAATATCCGCGCAAAAACCATTCCCGGCAACTTCATGTCACCGGTGTATTTT
Organism: Bacteroidales bacterium; assembly: GCA_003162595.1. GTDB lineage: Bacteria > Bacteroidota > Bacteroidia > Bacteroidales > VadinHA17 > LD21. Next base: position 7,873 of record PMNJ01000130.1, read on the forward strand.
GCTTCACCTGTTACTTTCAGGGTAGCATCGCTATGATTATATGATTTCCCGATAGATTTAAACTTTGTATAATCTTCCATGGAAGGTTTAACATCGAGGAATTTTTCAATCCTCGTACCCTTAGTCAGTTGTGCATAGCTAACGGTCTTTTTTGGATCTTTGGTGTCGGTTACCACTCCATCCCTGACTTCCAATTGCGAAACCGGCACCCCCAGTTTGGCTGATCCAAGGTCAAGAAGTACACCCCGGGCTTCAGCAGCAGCGGCTCTCATACTCTGACCAAAAACCCTGGTACTTAATGAGCCCCAGGTGCCCTGATCCCATGGACAAAGATCTGTATCACCCATAATCATCTTTATCCTCTCAACAGGGATATTTAGTTCATCAGCCATCATCTGTGGCAGGGAAGTAATTATACCCTGACCCATTTCGATTTTGCCTGTGAAGCAGGTTACTGTTCCATCTTCAGCAATACGCAGGAAAGCATTATAATCTTTTGGTAAACTCCTGGCTTGTTCAGCGGGCATTCCGATCAGATCTAAAGCTCTCCAGGGACGAAAGAAAATAATGATGCCACCACCCAGCAGCTTGAAGAAATCTCTTCTCGGCATGCCTTGCCTTTCAGAAGTTTGTATCGATTCCTGTCCTTTAAACTGTTCCTTTTTCATGATTACTTTCCTCCTTTCATTTCTTTAGATGCAGCTTGTACAGCTTCAATTATACGCATATGTGCCCCGCAACGGCAGAGGTTGTTTTCCATTCCTGCCTTAATTTCCTGGACCGATGGGGCTGGATTCTTTATCAGGAGACCGGCAGCATTCATAATCATTCCGGGAGTACAATATCCGCATTGCAAAGCATCATATTTTACAAATGCTTCCTGAACCGGATGAAGCTTGCCGTTTATCGCAAGACCCTCTATGGTAACCACATTTTTACCTGCTGCATCACCAACCGATAATTGGCAAGACCTTATAGGTTCATTATCAATAAGGACAGTGCAGGCCCCGCAGAATCCCATTCCGCAACCAAATTTTGTTCCGGTAAGCCCAAAATGATTTCTTAGTACCCACAACAGAGTCTGAGTGGGATCAATCATCGCTTCGGTTTTCTTTCCGTTTAACTGAAATTTAATTGTCTCTTCCATAGTTAATTAATTTGATTAATTCCTTTCTTATATTGCTCATAAGTGTCAAAATCCGTCAGGATGCCCGATTCATTTGTATCAACCTCCAGAACATCATCAGAAAACATATAAGTCAGAGAGCGTAAACCCTTATCGGGACTCAGTCTTTCTATTTCGTACATGTATTTTATGTCAATAAGAAGCGGATGGCCTCTTCGATCCTTATAAACAGGAATTACTATACCTTTACCCGACGATAAATATGCTTCAATTACTTCATTAATTGCATCTGAAGTGATCAATGGCTGATCACCCTGAAAAACAAGAACTGCTTTATAAGCTGATGGCAGATTTCTGAACCCACACTGAACAGATGAAAGCATTCCTTCCTTATAATTATCATTATAACAATACTTAACAGGCAATTTTGAGATCAGTTTAACCAATGCTTCCCGGTGAGCACCAAGTACAACAATTATCTTACCCACTTTTGATTCCGAAACATTGGCAATGACATTTTCTATCATTGTCCTGCCATTAAAGGTCAGCAGCATTTTAGGTAATCCCATCCTCTTTGACTCGCCGGCTGCAAGTATAATAGCCCATATTTCACCCATAACATATAATTTCATTTGATCACTGTAGTGACTATCCCTTCCCCCTCCCGGAAGGGGATCCCACAGAATTACTTTTTACTGTTACGAACTAACACCAGTTGTGCCGCAATGCTTATGGCAATCTCTTCAACGGATCTCGATTTTATATCAATTCCTATTGGTGTGTGAATAGATTCCCATTGTTTTAAAGTTGCCCAGCCGTTCTCAATGAAATCAGATTTCATAGCAGCAATTTTATGTGTACTACCTATCATGCCGATATAAGCTAATTCAGATCCTAAGCATGGCTTAAGAGCGGAAGCATCATCTTTATGACCACGTGTTACAATAACAACATAAGTGTCATTACTTTTATTCATATCCTTTATTGTTTCCCCTATATCTTTAACTATGATGTGGCTGGCTTCAGAAATATTCTCATAATTAGCATATTCAGGACGGTCATCAATGACAGTAACCTCAAAATCAAGCATATCTGCAAGATGAGCCAATGATTTACCTATATGACCCGCACCTGCAATAATCAGTTTTGCAGGAGGGAAAACAGCTTCAAGAAAAAACTGAGAAGAAGGCTCTTCGTCAGGTATAGAAAGCTCCATTTCTCTGTAATCAGAAGGATTGCCTTCAGAAAGTATACTATTTACCACAGGTTCAATTTTAAGAAGAAACTCTTCTGGCATCTCAGGCTTAATAGTATTACTTATCCAATAACGATTAATAAGAACTGTATCTTCTGAGAACCTTGTAACCATAGTTATCAGAACTCCCGGAACCTGTTCTTTGAGCGATATCTTTAGCTGTTCAAAAACAGGTAAATGATTGTTCAGATTGGCATCAATAAGAACACTTATTTGTCCACCGCAGATGGCCTCCTCCTTAGCTGAGATATCATTCTCAAGATTAAATTTGAAATGTCCGGACTTTTTTGACAGAATAGCTTCGCTGGCCAGTTTTGTAACTCTTCCTTCCACGACTCCGCCTCCAACTGTCCCGAAAATAAGACCCTTGCTACCGAACAAAGCTGAACTGCCGGGTTTCTGAGGGGTAGAACCATTTGTCCCTGTAACTGTAGCCAGTACTATTTCAGAATTATCTGATTTATTATCAAGAATTTGCAGATAGATGTTTTTCATATTTCCAATTTATCCTAAATAATTGATTTTTTTGTTGTAGAGTCTCCAAAGTTGGGCTTCTCTACTCTCATCAACAGAATTCCACCACAACAAATTTATTCAAATTGATTTAATATTCATAATTTTATGAAATCTGGAATAATTTATAAACGGTAGAGACATAAAACCATAATATCATGAAGCCAAATTTTGTCAAATTTTCATTACTATTCATCTCAGTTATTCTGTTCGCGACGACCTGCAAAACAACAGTCAGAAATAATGTTGAAAAAAGAACAGATAATAACTGGATTGAAGAAATGACGATCAGACAACTGCAGCAAGGGTATAAAGAAGGAAAATATACTGTCAAAGATGTGGTAAAAGTCTACCTTAACAGGATCAGTGAAATCGATAAAAATGGTCCCACTCTGAATTCAATTATTGAGATTAATCCTGATGCTCTCAATATTGCCGAAGATCTTGAGAAGGAAGCCGCAGCAGGCAAACCAGGAGGTCCATTATATGGAGTCCCGGTAATACTTAAAGATAATATTGACACTCACGACAGGATGCCCACAACTGCCGGGGCAACTGCATTAAGAAATTCATTCCCTGGTAGTGATAGTTATGTTGCCAGGAAATTGAGAGAGGCCGGAGCAATAATCATTGCAAAATCGAACTTAAGCGAGTGGGCAAACTTCCGGGCTAAGATGTCGTCCAGTGGGTGGAGTGGTGTTGGAGGGCAAACCAGGAACCCATATGTTTTGGATCGTAACCCATGCGGATCGAGCTCCGGCTCAGGAGTAGCTGTTTCTGCCAATCTCTGCATGGTTGCTATAGGCACAGAAACCAATGGTTCAATTGTGTGTCCTTCTAACAACAACGGAATTGCCGGCATTAAACCCACAGTCGGCCTTATCAGCCGTTCCGGTATTGTCCCGATTTCATTCACACAGGATACTCCCGGTCCCATGGGACGAACAGTGGAAGACATAGCTATAACATTAGGGGCTCTAACAGGTATAGATTCTACAGATTCAAAAACATTTGCCTCACGGGGTAAATTCTTTACCGATTATACCAGGTATCTGAAAAAAGATGGCCTGAAAGGTAAAAGAATTGGTCTGTTGAAAAAAGCAATGGGTTTTTCTGATAAGGTCGACACTCTGATGAACCAGACTGTTGCTTACCTTAAAGCAAATGGT
>PMNJ01000187.1 GCA_003162595.1 Bacteroidales bacterium
TGTAAAATTATAGCATAATAACACACCAGTCAAGCAGCTGATGCCCAATTAATGAGGAAATGAGACTTTTTTGGTTATGCTTTATCGTTGAAATCGGGACGAATAGTTACAGGAACAAACTGTTTATACTCTAGAAATGGAACTTCGTCAAAAATGAAATGCCTTTTATGAACCAACAGTCTCAAACAAAGCTTAAAATATATCAGTGAAAACACAATGTGCTGATATTCTGAATAATAAATACCCAGGTAAATTTCTATACTTAGAAAAATGAATTTTGACTAACAGAATGTACAAGGTGATAAAAAAGTATATCAGGCACGGCTATCTTAACAGGAAAACTGAATTGCAGGCTTAAATACCTGATGGAATAGGTTTTCCTGATGCAGGAATTTATAGATCTGATGATTTATAAAAGTTGTCCAACCGGGACGGATTACTAAAAAACCTTATCTTTAAGGTTGAAATTCTTTTAATTCTGATTTGGCTGAGATTATCGTGTATAGATTACTTTATTTTACTGAATATGAAAACCTTAAATCTGACATTAGCATTGACTCTTTTAACTCTGGGCAGTTTTGGACAGAAACTTCCTTTACCGGCCGATAAAAAAGCAACCAGGGAAACCGTTTTGCTTTTCCAGTCCTTATATGAACTTAAGAACAAAGGAGTAATGTATGGCCATCAGGATGACCTGATGTACGGTTACACCTGGTGGTATGAAAAAGATCGTTCGGATACAAAAGAAATCACTGGTGATTATCCTGCGGTTGCTGGTTTTGAACTTGGTCACATTGAACTTGGTGGTGACCGGAGTCTTGACTCTGTAAGTTTTGCGCAGATTGCAGACCAGATCAAAGTGTTTTATAAACGAGGAGGTGTAATTACTCTTAGCTGTCATCTCAACAACCCTTTTACAATGCAAATAAAGGATACTCTTTCATCCAGGCAACATGGGACAGCATGGGATGTCAGTTCAAAAGAGGTTGTTTCATCTATTCTTCCGGGGGGTAAGTATAATGAACTTTTTAATACATGGCTTGACCGTTTGGCCACATTCTTCATTGGACTAAAAGATGATAACGGGTTACCAATCCCGTTTATTTTCAGACCGTTCCACGAACATTCCGGTTCCTTTTTCTGGTGGGGTACTAACATTTGTACAGACCAGGAATACTCTGCCCTGTGGCGATATACCGTCACTTTTTTGAGGGATAAAAAGAATATTCACAACATTCTTTATGCTTACAATACCGACAGGGTAACAAGTCTTGAACAATATATGAGAGGGTATCCGGGAGATGACATTATTGATATGCTCTCGCTTGATATGTATGACCGGGGTGAACAGTTTGGCGGGGAACTCGACACTGCTTTAGGTTTTGTTACCAAAGAAGCTATCGCAAGAAATAAGCTGACGGCATTGAGTGAAACAGGCGAAAGAAAAGGAATGAACAACTGGTGGTCATCAGTACTATTACCCGTTGTAAGCAAGTATCCTGTTGGTTATGTATTGACCTGGAGAGACGCCTATAAAACCAGGTTTTCAGTATCCGGAAACCCGATTCAATCTCCCACCGATGATTTTAAGAATTTTTATAACTCTCCCAGAACACTCTTTTTAAAAAAAGTACAGGAGGCAAATATTTACAAAAGAAAATAAGAACAGATTTAATCTGGTTCAAAAGATTATTCCTTGATCACTTTAACTGTTCTTCGAAAATCGTTGTTATCTACTTCGACGATATATACACCTTTGGCTACTGTGCTTATATTGATANNAAATCCTCGCTGGTAATTGAAGGCCACAGAAAGACTTCAGGATCTGATGAAGGATTTGCTTTTTTTACGTATACATATATACTATCACTAGTCTCGACCCCGCATGTGCCTGTAACGGTAGTTCTGTAAAGACCTATATCCGTAGCATTCAGCTCGGGCAATATAAACTGTGAAGTATTACTATTGTCTATCACTTTACCATCTTTTTGCCATTGATACATCAGATCATGGCCATCCGCATTAACTTCAAGAGTAACACTATTTCCGAAAGGGACCTCAACATTCGGAGAAATAAAGGTTATTTTGGTCAGAGGATAAACAGTCAGTTTTATGATATTGGATACTACTACCCCGCAAGAACCTGATACTTCGCATTTATAATCACCGGAATCATCGGTTGTTGCAGCTAGAATACTCAACACTGCTGAAGATCCTGATTGAACAATCTGACCATTCCTGGACCATTTGTAATTAAGATTATGTCCTTCAGCATTAATATTAAAAGTAACTGGTTGTCCGGCACAGATCGTGGTATCATGCAACTGGCTGAGTATTTTTGTGTTAAGAAATATATTCACATTAAGTCCTGACCAATCTGAAACCATATTATTTATTGTGACCCTGAGGATTACATTTACAGACCCGCTGTAACCTATATTCCAAAGCACTGAAGCATTTTCAGAATTCCCGGTGATAACACCAGCATTTGCCGGCAAAAGATTCCATTCATATGCGGTGGCACCGGCAACAGGTTGTATTGAATACTGACTTGATTCAGTTCCCTGACAAATTAATGAATCGCCAACCGGAGAAGGTGGCATATAATTTCTGACAATACCGGTTTTTGACCGTATCCAGGATTCCATATCCGAAACACTTGTATAAGCGCCATAAGTATTACAGTTTGGGCTACCCCAACTGACAATTCCTGCTAATTTATACTCACCAAACACAGGAACAACCAGGGGTCCTCCGCTATCTCCATTGCAGGCATCTTTGTTTCCGTTAAGATAGCCTGCCATAAGATCAGTTGTCGGGATAGTTCCCCAGACTGTAGATGCCTGTTCATCGGAAATGATTGGCAGCTGTACCTTCTGAAGAGAGGTGGGGAATACTTCCGGATTGACATGGGTCAGACCCCAGCCTGTAACCCACGACATAACACCCGGATCAATAGCACCCTTAGAGGCATCAACAGTTGTTACAAGCTTAATTGGAGTCGCATTTGCAAAATTAATAGTGTCTGTTAATCTTAATAGAGCAATATCATTTAAAAGAGTCTGACTGTCATAGCCTTCATTAACTATAGCTTCACTCACAGAGTACGTTTTTCCTTCATTGTCATTGGATGGATCATTTAAACCGACTCTTATAAACATTTGTGAAGCCGGAGTAGCGCCTCCTGTACTGTTTTTTGTACAATGGGCAGCTGTAACCACCCAGTTTTTACTGATAATTGAACCTCCACACCTGTAATTACCCGAAATATAATATACCTGCCATGGAAAATCGGAAATAACTGCATCTGTACCTCCGGCAATCTTAGCATTGATAGATTTTATCCCGGTGAAAAAAGGAAATAAATGATCCCCTTTTCCAATATCTGATTTTATAAATAAGAGCGGTTCTCCATCAAGATCGAGTGTACATATACTCGTACCAGGATTATTATTTTCTGAAACAGATATCTTTAAAAAATATCGTTTATTAGCATTAAGGCTAAAAGTAACAGTATCATCTTGAAGGTCTTCAATTCCGGAAAAGACTGTTGTATTCTGATCATCAATAATTTGCCAGGTTGCAAGACCAGAGTTTTTAGTCTTTGAGACCTTGATTGTCACCTTCTGTGACAAAACAGAAAATGAGATCAGATATAAAAGGAAAATGAATAAAAAACTTTTCATGTTCAAATATAATCTATGCCAGAGAAATAGCATGAAATAAAATCTTCATTCCTCATTATCTCAATTTGAATAGAGGAATAAAATAATAATATTATCATGTAAAACAGACAAGAGACGAAGATGTTTTATTCCGGTTACCTGATGCCGGTATCAATATTTATATTAAGAAGTGTTTTATCCTGTGCTGTAATTGAAACCATGGCAGGAAGATTGCTTCCCCCTATATTATTCTGTGATTTTTCCAATACAACAAGATAATCCCCGGGAGGAAGCTGACTGCTATAAGATCCATCAAGTGATGGCTTTAACTGTGCTATTTTGGTTTTCACGTCAGAAGTAAATACACTTACCGGATAAGCTTTATATGTTTCAGCGGTCGGCAAACAAGCAGGATCCGGAGGGATTGTCTCCACCGGACAAATCGGGCCTATAGAAATGGTACCTTCAAGAAAACCTGCAACAAGAGTCTTTTTACTGTCACAACCTGACATCACAGCTATCCAGGTGAGGAATATCGCAACAAGAATCCTCTGATAATTGTCTTTCTTCATGGTTGATTATTCTGGTTAATAATTATCTAATCAATTATTATGCCAAAGAATCAGTGCCATTTACTTAGCATCTTTGAGTGCCTCCTTTACCGATGCCCTGAAGATATTATATGACCAGGTGGCTCCTGATATTGCGTCAAATTTATTTAATTATTCGGCAGATTCTATATTACGATTCCGAATTAAACAGATTAATAACCCCACTTTTTCATTATGTCGAGATCAGCTTTTGCACAGTACATAGGAGTTTTATCGCCATATGATTCCTGTTCAATAATATAGCACCTGGTGCCTCCTTTGGAAGTGGCAAGCTCACATACCTTTTGAGTATTTACAATACCTTCACCCAGGATCGTGCTTTCATATTTTTCATTCCCGCTCTTTGCTGTAATCTCATCTTTCACATGCACAATTTCAAATCGGCCGGGATATTGATTCATTACATCCAGGGCGATAGCACCCCCATTATAGAGATTGCCCATGTCGAGTTGTAAAGCAACAAGATCAGGATCGATGTTTTTCATGATAATATCAAATATTTTTTCACCATTCAGCTTCTGGCTGAACTCAAAATCGTGATTATGATACCCGAACTTCATCCCTGATTTTTTGCACAGCTCTCCGCTCTTATTAAAAACCTCCATGTATTTCTTGAAATCGTCATAGGTTTTTCTCATGCTCTCGTCCATATAAGGACTAATAACCCATTTCTGTCCAAGTACGGCAGCATCCTCAATGGTTTTTTTCCAGCTGTCGCTGAAATCCTTTTTAGTTTCGTCCCAATGCTGTTTCCCCATAACAGTATGGCCGCTTATCATTTTTAAACCCAACTCATCAAGCACCTTTCTGAATTCCGGGGCTAAAAAGCCATAGAATTTCTGATCAACATAATTAGCATGTTCTACATAGACATAGCCCATTTTAGCAAGCTGTGCAAGTGATCCTTTAGGATCTTTCATCATATCTTCACGCACAGAATACAGCTGTATCCCAACCATTCCCTTTGGTATGTTCTTACCAGAAGCAAAAACTGACCGGGGAAGAATTGCTGCGCCAAGAGCTATCATGGCCCCCGATTTTAAGAATGTTCTTCTTGAAGTTTTCATTGATATGAGTTATTAGTTTAGACTAAATTACATGTTTTATTAAGATTAATCATGTATAAAGTTATAAAATCAGATAAACCAAAAAAAGATAATTCTGTCAATTACTATCCCTTTTTTACTTATAAGAAATATTTTTTACACCTCCAGTTTTCGTATCTGTAATCTTTGTTTTAAATAAGGCGACAAGTTCCACCGGATTAAGTGTTTGAGCAGGATTGAATTTACCAGATGACATGTATTTCAGAATTGCACTGTACAACTGTCTGCCTTCCGGTTTATTCTGTATTTTTTTCAGGTCAGACATACATACCAGCAATTTCCCCTTTCCAACAGAGAATTCGAAGATTAAACCGAGTTTATGGTTCCTTTCAATATTATCAACCACCTGAACAAGAGGGCGATAATCTTTCGGTGCATTATCCAGGATAAATGGGCGGCTGTTTTTAACTATGGACCACCACTGCCAGTTTGAATGAAATTCGGTAGGGAAATCAGTGAATAAAGGAAGTTGAGGATCAGTAAGGATTGACATGGTACCTGGCGATACGGGTTTATTATTTGATTCTGAGATGCCTTTGAACATCCTGAAATTCCAGTAATCGGGAGTAAACAACCCTCCTACCGAAAGATCCTTTATTTCATTAAAATCAGGGAATAATAATACCATTGCCCCATCTGTAAGTTTCGACAGAGTAATTTTATCCAGGTTTTTCGAAACAAGAATGTTATCTGGCACTTTTGTATTTGTATCGGAGGGATAGATCCAGAGAGGATAAGAGTTTTCATAATGTGTCCCTTCGAGAAAAATTGAAAGAGTAAGTTTTTCTGCTTTGGTAAACTTCAAAAGATCAATATTAATAGAGCCAGTATTTGTCAATTCCCCCTGAAGAATACTAAATGCCTCATCACCCTGGGAAACAATTTCACCTTTTCCATTTTTAAGTTCCCATTTTACAGATTGATCTTTTAATGAAGTTTCGGAATAATTTGCCACCTGGATCTTCGCTCTGAATTGTTCATTGTTCGCCCAGCAATATTTTTCCATAATTAATAAAGGGACTACCCGGTTACAGAAATGACTGAATTCCTCAGGAGTTATTATTCCTTTATTATCCATAAATGCATCGAGAAGGCCCACTAATGCAGTTCCCTGCCCCGGAAAATCCTGAAGGTCGAGCAGGTGAAAACCTCCAAAACCGGGAGTCCTCATTGCCATCTCAATATCAGCCTTATAACAGATTGCACTCAATGCTCCGGAAGCCCTGAAAAAGTCATTGGCCTGATCACTCAGGTTATTCTCTTTTAGCCGATCCCTGAAAACTTCAAGATTCCAGGGCTTCATAACACCGGTATACTTTTTTATTTCAGCATAATCAGGATAGATCTGGTATTGTCCAACCTCAGTGCCGACAGATGGAACCTTGCATTTTGAAATGGCACCTGAATAATTCCGGTTTGTAGATGGATAGCGGCCGTTAATATAACCGCCATCATTAGCATCGGCAAATGAGAATGAGCCACGGATATGGGTGCTGTAGGTTGTATCAGTATCGGCACCGACACGACAGGCTGCATAATAATCCTCGCCTTCAGCCTGGCCTCTGAAACCTAGATAATTATTTGACCCATAGGCCATTAAATGACGACTATCTACCGATTTAAAATGATTCAGAACTTCTTTCATTACATCAAAGTCGCCTGAAAGTTCATTCCCGAGTGCAAACATTACAAATGATGCATGATTTCCATAAGTGTCAAGAATATGGTCGCCCTCTTTGAGAAGAAAGGTATTCAGGTCAGAATTTCTGTTTTTGCTGAATCCACCCCAGAAAGGCAATTCCGGCTGAAGATAGATTCCTTCAATATCTGCAGCCTCAAATGCGGCAAGTGGTGGCGTCCAGGAATGGAAACGGTAAAAATTGATATTGTATGATTTCGCAATCCTGAAAACTTTTTGCCAGCCTTTAACATCCATAGGAGGATAACCGGTTAGTGGAAAAACACAGGCATCGTGCTTCCCGCGCAGAAATGTCTTTGTTCCGTTTATTGTAAATTGTGTCCCCTGTGTGGAAAACTTACGCATTCCAAAATCAAGGGTTGAATTATCCAGTATTTTATTGCTCTTCAATGTTACATCCAGTCTGTATAATGCCGGATTAAACTCGCTCCAGAAGAGGGTTTTGCTTCCCATACTGTAAGTTACTTCAATTATATTTTCACCCTTCCGGAGTGTAACCGGAAATGACTTTGATGGAACACTATGTTTTTCATGGGTATTCCAGGCATCAGCTTTCAGTGTCATTTTTGTCTTTTCAATAGATCCTTCAGGATTACTTATTTTCACCCTTACTGTAATTTTTTTCAAATCAATATCGGGATAAACCTGAACTGTCTCAATGTGAACCGGATTATAGGCTTCGAGACAGAATTTGCCTATGATCCCATTCCAGTTGCTCTGCGTGTGTTCAGTCCAGGCATGCGAACCTGTCACTCCCTGCGGAACAGAATTATCACTATTATTTACAAGGATAGTCAGTACATGTTTCCCCGGCACCAGGTGGTTCGTAAGATTATAGTACTGAGCCGTAAGTATATCGTTGCTGCTCCCGATGAGATTGTTGTCAACCCAGACTTGCGTCGGCTTGGTTCTTTCCATCATCAACCTGATATAATGCCCGCTCCAAGNNTCACGTGAAAGCCTCATAGTTTCCAACCGGTTGATATTTGGAATACCCTTTTTGTTTTCATCAAGGGTTCCCGGGAGTCTCACCGAGTCTGAAAGAGTCCGGTTATACCATTTTTCAGAAATGCCAACCCTGGCTGTATCTAGCGCAAACTTCCAGGAGCCGTTAAGAGAGATTGTATCATGAATGGGAACAAATGATCCTCTGTTACAGGATGTTACTACAAACATCATTGCTATTAAGACATACTTGAATTTATAAAACATGGAAGTAAATTTTGATTGTTGTTAAAATAAAATGGTTTTCGCTTGCCAGGCAGAACCGGGCATTATATCATTCATACATATTATTAATATCTGCAGCGGATAACTCGATCATAAGATTTCCAATCTTATTAATTACCTCCTTTAAACACTTTTCTCCTTTCTCCGGAGTTGCTTTATGCGGATTACCAATTCCGGTGTCAACTGTGATTTTGGACCATTTCCTCTCCGCCCATGCCCATTTTTCATTTAATGCTTTTATCCTGAATTTTTTCCCGATACCGTTCCCTGCCTCGTTTAGAGGCAGAACCAACTCCGGTGCAAGAAATTGCATGACACTTGTTTCCATTTCATCAGCATGACCCCCGCTATTTTCAAAAAAATCTGAATTTGAAAATGACTGATACCAGTTGCAACCACAGATAAACATTTTGGGATACTTAGGACCCAGCTCCCTTATCATCTGTTTAAAATCATTACCTCCGTGCCCGTTCAAAATTAAAAACTTATAAATTTCATGCCTGTTAAGAACATCTGTCAAGTCATTTAGAATGGCCAGCTGAGTACTGGGGTTTAAATTAATATCCAGCCTGATATCCAGTTGCCCGGTATTGACACCAAAAGGAATTGTTGGCAGCACAATTACTTTTGAACCCTTATTCCAGGCAACCTGAGCAGACTCTGCTGCAATTTTCTCAACCATAATACTATCAGTGGCAAAAGGCAAATGATAGTTATGTGCTTCCGTAGCGCCCCATGGTAAAACAGCAAGGTCGATTTGTTTGTCTTTAAGTGCCTTCCAGTTTGTCTCGGATAAAATAAATGGCTTCATTCTTTCGTATTATTAATAATAAGTGTAAAAGAAGACCAGTCAGGCTGCAGTCTTATTCCCGGGAGACGAAAGTAATAAATTCTCTTACATTATTAATGTGCGAATCCGGGAATCTGATTCTTAAACTTTTAATGACCATTTTTTTCACATATCAGTTAACCTAATTATGACTGGTTTCATTTTTGCCGGATAAGTCTTTGTTTCTTATTTAATTTTGAATTATCTCGACCATATTTTAAGTTCCGGTTAATCTATTACTTACATAAGATTCTGTCTTTACTCAATGAGATCCCTTATCTTTATCAATATTTGGTTAGACCTTCTAATAACTTAACCTAAAAAAGTTTTTAAACATGCAGAATTTTGTAAATAAATCCGACGATAAAAAAACGCCCTACGAAACTGCCCGAAACTGCAGGCATTATGCTATGTGCAAGATAGATTTTCTTGGTAGTGGTGTTTGTGAATCAGGACTTGAAAAACAATTCGTCAGCTTTTATCCCCAGGGAAGGATGATACTTTATGAAGCTCTCGCTGGGAATAAAATCTCAGTGACCCAAAAATGCATCGAGATTGCCGGTAGCTGTAATTTATGCGGTAAGTGTGATTACCAGTGTTACTTCCTGAATGAGATGCGTCCTACAAAAGTTATGGAAGCATTAAAGAATCATGTAGAAACTTATATTAAAAACGGAGGGAAAATCAAACTTTCAAAAGACGATGATCTGCTTGCTGAAATAAAAAAAATTGTTGGTGATAACTGGGCAACTAATGATGAGGCAATTACTGTAACATATTCTCACGATCTAAGTGCAATCTCTGACCCCAAAGTTCCTGATTATGTGGTCATGCCAAATACTAAAGAAGAAATTTCATCACTTGTAAAACTATTTAACAAAAATAAAATCACCTACACAATTCGGGGTAATGGTCAGAATCTTCTTGGGTTTGCTATAAATGATGGCGTCATTATTGACCTGAACAGGATGAAAACAATCGAATTTGATGAGAAGAACTGGCTTGTAAAGGTCGGGCCGGGTGTTACAGCTTTTGATCTTCAGAAACAAGCCCAGAAAAGGGGCTACAGGATCAATGCATCAGAGCCTGCTGCTCTTTTGTGTGCCAATATTATGTGCTCGGGAATTATGTCTACTTTTTCAACTACTTATGGAATAAATGCCGACAACTTTATTAATGCTGAATTTGTCAATCATTCAGGTTCTCTATTTAACCTGAATGAAATCTCCTCTCCTAATCTTTATTCCTACAAAAATTTACAGCATAAGGATTCTCCCGGTATTTGTGTATCTGCGAGTATCCGGCTTCATCCTGTTACTGATGACGAAAAAGGGATACTTGTGCCATTTGAAACTCTTAATAATGCCCTTGATTTTATAAAGGACTGTTCGGTACGACATATCGGGCTGGCTCTGGGTATTGTTGGTGCTGAATATATCTCCACTTTTCTTTCTCCTACAAAAAAAATGGCTTCAGAAATTAAAAATATTTTCGTTGATAAACTAAACATACCCTGGCTTGTAGTTGTAATCGGAGACAAATATGCAATACGATCGATCAGCGAGATGGGATTCCCATTCTTTGATCAGAATATGTTTAAATCGCTTTACCTGGGATTGCCATCTCTTAAGACGGCACAATGGCTCGACCTGGTAAAAGAGCTTTCTGATGATGAACCTTATTCATATTTAAAAGTTAAAAGTTTCGCAGAACTTTTTGAAACAGCTCTTTCACCTTCTCCCAGATTATATTCACAGGAAGTTGATAAGGAGCTAAGTCCCTTTTTTGAGAAACTTTTCTCGAGGCAGGAAATGACTGATCTTGTATGGCTGAATATGTACAGGATAATGAGTACCCGACTGGGTCGCAAAAAGCCTTTTTTGCCGGCGCTTATTTACTTACCCATAGATAATGATTTAATAAATGATTTTTCTGATAAATTCAGGCTTATTGCTGAAAAACATGGTATTGACAATGATTTTGGTTTTATCACTCCCATCGATAACGGGAAAAGATGCATTTTTGAATATGATTTCTTCTATGATTATAATGATCCTGATGAGATACAAAGAATAAGACAGGTAGCAATGGAATCAAACATGTTAATTGATGATTATTCAGTCAAAACCGGTACTGTAAAAGGTCATCCCTATGTTTTATACCAGGGGTTTTGCAGGAAAGAGAATTTACTGTATTCATAAATCTTAACTTCAGGATATGGCTGGCAAAAACAAACCCGTAATAGCACTGACCGGAGCGACTGGCTTTCTGGGTAGCCATCTGATGGCAACCATGCTCAAAAAAGGATATAGTATTATAGTTTTAGGACGTACGGCAAAAAATGAATCTCTGAAGGAACGGATCTCCAGACTTTTACAATGGTTCGGAATTGACAGATGTCTGGATCAGGTTACATGTATTGATGCTGATTTATCACAGTATAACCTGGGAATAGAGAATAAAGAATATTCTAGGCTCTGTTCAGTTGCCGATTATGTAATTCATTGCGCTTCGGATACCAGCTTTTCAGAAAGCAAACGCGAAAAGGTAATGGCTGCAAATGTAAATAACCTGCAGGGAATCCTTGAATTCTCAAAGAATGCGAATGTAAGCTTCTTTCATTATATCAGCACTGCTTATGTTGCAGGTACTGGGGTAACATATTGCAAAGAAATTCTATCATCTGCAAAATCATTTACCAATGTATATGAGGAGAGTAAAGCCGCCGCTGAAAATATCATTTCCCTGTTTTGTCAGAAGAACTCTATTAGTCTTTCAATTATAAGGCCATCAATTGTTTACGGTGATTCGCAAAGCGGACGCTCACTTAAGTTCAATGCTTTGTACTTCCCGATACGATCCGCACAATCAATTAGGGATATTTACCTGAATGATCTTCGCAATAACGGAGGCATAAAAGCGACTAAAAACGGCATTTACATCGATAAAGACGGTTACCTGTTCCTGCCGCTTAAAATATATTTGCCCCATGAAGGAGATTTGAATATTATCCCGGTGGATTATTTTGTAAATGCTACAATTAAAATAATTGAGAATTGTTCCCAGGGGGGCATCTATCACCTAACAAACAACTTTCCAACAACAATGAAAATCGTTGCAAAGTATTACGAGCAGCTTATGAAAGTCAGAGGTGTAGAGATTATTTATGGCCCGCAACCCGACAATTTATTACGAAATCCCGCTGAGGAACTGTTCGACCGTTTTATTGAACCCTACCGGCCCTATTTATCTGATAACAGAGTTTTCGACAGAACAAATACCAGCCTGGCAACAGATAATCTGAATCCTCCGGAGTTTACTTATGATATATTTAAAACCTGCATGGAATATGCAATCGAAGTTAACTGGGGAGCCTCGATTTTTGGGTAGCTAAATAAATTGACCGAGAACACTGACATTCTTTTTTAATAGGTTATGGCTAAGGTTTTACTCATCAACTCCAACAGATTCAAACATCCCTGGCCTGTTATTCCATTCGGGCTCTGTTATATAGCAACCGCACTTGAGACCAATGGTAATCACACTGTACGTTTTCTCGATCTTTGCTTTTCCTCAGACTGTGAATATGATATTAAAAATTCCGTTCGGAATTTTGTCCCTGATGTAATTGGTATCAGCATTAGAAACATTGATGATACGGGAGGCTATAAGGTACATTTTTTGCTGGAAGATATTAAAAATGATGTCATTGATTATTGTAAAAAGGAATTCCAGGGCCCTATAGTTATAGGTGGTCCTTCGGTAGGGATCAGCGGCAGGGAGATGCTTGACTATTTTGACCTGGAATATGCGATTCGTGGTGACGGTGAAGCTGTAATGCCTGAGTTTGTAAAACGTATTGAAACCGGAGAGCCCCTTGAAGGATTAAAAGGTTTGATTATCCGAAGGGAAAATACAATTATCCAGGATAATGAACCTTTTCGCGTTGAAGATCTTGACTCACTGCCTTTCCCAAAACCGGTTCGTTATCTGGATCTGGATTCGTATCGCCGGTTTGGATCTCCTATTCATATACAGACAAAGAGGGGTTGTATGTTCAGTTGTTCTTACTGCACTTATAATAAAATTGAGGGGAAAAAATACCGTTTAAAAAATCCAGCACTAATTGCCGATGAAATAGAGAATCTTGTAAAAGAAACGGGTATTAATCACATTGAATTCACTGACAGTACTTTCAATGTGCCTCTTTTACATACAAAAAAAGTTTTGCGGGAACTAATCAGGAAAAAACTCGACCTCAGGCTTCATACAATGGGACTTACACCTGCTGCAATTGATGAAGAACTTCTGGATCTCATGAAGAGCGCCGGTTTTAATGAAGTTGATATTGGCGCAGAATCAGCTTGTGATAAAGTACTTGAAAGTCTGTCCAAAGATTTTAAACGCGATGATGTAATAAGAACTGCAAACCTTTTGAAAAATAAAAGGATTCCTGCCACCTGGTTCATAATGCTTGGCGCCCTGACTGAAACACACGAAACAGTAATTGACACTTTAAACACAATTGGCAGAATAGCTTCAAAATGGGACCTGATTTTTATATCCACGGGAGTAAGGGTATACAATGGGGCTCCCATTGCAGAGGAGATCATGAAATATGATACACATTATCCAAGTGATAAGTTTTTGCACCCTATAAAAATTGAACCGGAGAAAATAAGTCTGGAGGAGATCCATGCTATCGCAAAGAGATTCTCCTTCGGATTCCCCAATTTTTATTTTTATGAAAAAGAGAATATAATTCCCGGATGGCTTCTGATCACCGGTAACTATATCTTAAAAGTTTTACGTTCCCGTCAACCAGTCTGGCGGCTACTCATATTTCTTAAACGGGTTGAAAGGTTTTTTGGAATAGCATTGCTAAAAAGGGGATTATACGAACTAAAAACGAGATCTGGTTATAAGAAAAGTCATATAAATAATGGGTTTTCTCTGATCAGAAAAGAATTACATTCGAATACTCAATAAAATGAAGAAAGTTTCTGAAGAAATATATTGTCGAATTGACAATAACATTTATAATCTGGAAGGAAACAGATGGTGGCATCCTGATTTTTCCCTAAACCTGATACGTACCTTATATAATCCATTCCGGGTAGATTATGCAAAGAAAATATTTGAAAAGTTCAAAATAAATCCGGAAAAAACAAGTGTGCTGGAAGTTGGCTGCGGCGGCGGATTATTATCTGAAGAGATAGCACGAATAGGGTATATTACAACCGGAATTGATCCTTCTGAACAATCATTAAACAGCGCTGTAAACCATGCAAAAGAGAGCAATCTGAAAATTAATTATATGCAGGGAGCCGGTGAGAATCTCCCATTTCTGAAAAATTCTTTCGATATCGTCCTGTGTTGCGATGTTCTTGAACATGTTCAAGATTTACCAAAAGTGATATCTGAGATTTCACGTGTTCTGAAAGACGGAGGATTATTTATCTATGATACTTTTAACAGGACATATTTCAGCAAGATTAGCGCTATTAAAATATTGCAGGAATGGAAACGATGGGCCATTATGCCCCTTGATCTTCATGTATGGGAAATGTTTATCAAACCTGATGAAATAAAATCTTTATTGGCAGAGAATCAGTTTATGTGGAAAGAACACCGGGG
>PMNJ01000010.1 GCA_003162595.1 Bacteroidales bacterium
GGACACCTTGCAGTAGGTCATATCAATTTTATATTAATCATTCTATTAGGAGGCAGCGCAGCAATTGGAGCTCTGATAGGTCCAAAATTATTGAAGAAGATAAAAACTGATGTTTTAGATAAAGTGTTTAAAATATTTGTTATCAGTCTGACAATCCTAATGGGATTAATTATGATAATAAAATAAAATTTGAATTAATAGCAACGGGAAAAGTAAAATTCTAACCCAACTGCACAATGTCAAGCACATGCTGCAAACCACACAAGCCGACCAAAGCCAAGGACACTCAACTGGGAAAGTGATAATTACGGTAGAATCAAAATAAAAAAATTACGAACGCCTAACACGAACGGTTAAATTAATTAGCTTCGCTGAGCTCTCCCGCTTAGGCGGGATCGGTTGCCTTTTGCGACACGCACTATAACTCATTAAACCGCCGGGCCGTTAGCTTTGACAAATTCGTTAAGTTTTATAGTATCTTTGCGTCAATAATTAGATGATTATGTTAACAAAAGAGAAAGTTAGAAAGACCATTGACAGGCTGCCGGAGAACTTCACTATTGACCAGATAGTTGAGGAACTTGTGATTCTGAATCGCATTGAGGAGGGACTTAAAGATATTGAAGAAGGTAGAGTCTTTACAACAGATCAAGTTAAGACCGAACTTAAAACATGGTTAAAATAATCTGGACTCAAAGATCACTCACGGATTTAAAATCTATTGCTGAGTATATCTCTCAAGATTCAATAAAATATGCCTCCCTAACGATTGAAAGACTCTTAAACATTACCTCATATCTTGAGACCAATCCAAGAATTGGACGTATGGTTCCTGAAATGAGGAGACCGGACAAAATTAGGGAGATTATCTACGGCAATTACAGAATCATTTACAAAATTACTAGCACACAAACTATTCATATCTTGACAGTTCATCATTCCTCTAAACGACTGAGACAAACTTCTCTAAGACAATTAAAATAAAAAGCTAAAACTAACTCGGACGGTTTAATTAATTATCTCACATTGCTGCGCAATGGATTCGATGAGCTCGGACCGAATGAACTTATCAAATTGCTTCGCAAACAAAATTATGGACGGTCCTCGGTTGCCTTTTGCAACCCGGACTATTTTATCTTCGCATGCAAAAGTCTATGAAAGAGAAATTTAACCTTCTTATTAAATCTTGTGGCACACGGACTGTTCCTGCTGCCGAAACAAAGTCAATAGGGCTGCCTGCCGGCCCCGCCTTCGGCGTGGGCAGGCACTCAATTGTCATGGTTTTTGCGTGCCCCCTTGACAATAGCTTATTTCGTTATTGCAAAAAATTGTTAAAAACGAATAATCTATTTGCAAAAACTATATCTTAGAAATTCTAAAACTCTGTAAAATGACAAATGAATCTTTAGATGAATTACGAGTTAACTTATCTGTAAAATCAAAAAATGGCCTTGATTTTACATTATCAGCAGGTATTATTTGGATTATAATTGCATGGATATGGACACTTAACTTCAAATCATATGATAAGTCAGTATTTACATTTATCGTAGGAGCCTTTATGATGCCATTGGCATTTTTGTTTTCTAAACTCTTTAAAACTACCTGGACAAATAATGACAATCCATTACAACCCTTAGGACTTTGGCTGAATTTTTCTCAGTTGTTTTACTTTCCTTTTTTAATTTTTTCACTTATAAAATTCCCAGATTATTTTGCCATGGTTTATGTGATAATTACTGGTGGACACTTTTTCCCGTATGCCTGGTTTTATAAGACTAAATTATATGCTGTATTTGCTGGCATTATAACTATTGGTGCAATGACTCTTGGACTAATATTGCCATTAACAGAAATTTACTTTATTCCAATATTTATGAGTGTTTCTCTGGTAGTACTTACCATTTTACTATTTTTTGATAGTAAGAAAAAGAAGTTGTTAAACCCGGATTGATTCATCTCCCGGCCTATATTTGATATGCTTGGCTGATCTTTGAATAACTGTTATATCACGGACAGTATAATTAATTGCCTTTAAAAGAGCGATTTACAAAACCATTTAACACTTTTATTGTAACAAGACAAATCCTGCTTATCCATTTGGATTTTGTACCATTTGGACAACTTAATCGTGACCCGAGAACTTTCGTCCACAAATCTGGACCAGGTACCGTCAAGACAAATTATCGTGACCCGTGACTTTTCTACAATCTGCCAGGACTGACAATAACAACGCCACCGCGACGTTGACTGCAATTCAATTAAATTGCCGGGTCGTTATAGCTAATGCGCAGCAAAATAATTAGTTGGCATGCATTTTGATAATAAAGAAACTAGAATGCTAAACCTGTTTTCTTTAAGATTTCCATTATTTATGAGAAAATTAAGCATTATAATTATACTTATAGGATGCTTTTCATCAGCTCATTGTCAGACTTTTAAAGGTACTGTTTATGACCGGTCAACGGACAGCACATTAAGTTCTGCAATTGTCTATATAAGCGGAACGTCCGTTGGAACCTATTCTGATATACACGGAAAATTTGATTTAGATATATCTGAATACAGTTCTATGCCAATAACAATAAGCATTCTTGGTTACTACTCTGTTACATTATCTGAACATAGCAGCAATAAAATGTATGATATATACCTTTCACCCAAAATGAATGAATTAAATGAGGTTGTTATTAAAGGGAAAAAAGGGAAATGGGAAACATATCTGAGAATATTTAAGAGAGAATTTCTTGGCGAAACAGAAACTGCTATGGAGTGTAATATCCTTAATGAAAAAGACATGCGTTTTTCTTATAACTCCAGTAATTTTGGTTATAGCTCTGATAGCAGTACATTAAGAGCATTTTCCTCAAAACCAATTATTATTCATAATAATGATCTTGTTTATACAATTACTTATTACCTCGATAGTTTCAAATATTGCCGCATAAAAGGTGAAAATAAGGAAATTACCGAAGCATCCACTATCATGGGAAACTATATGTTTAAAGATGATTTATTAACAATAAATGAACCAGAAAAAGGCAAAGTAATAGAAAGAAGAAAAAGTGCATATCTCGGCTCACGAATGCATTTTTTCAGGTTACTTTACGGAGGGAGCCTCTCTCAAAGAGGAAGGTATAATATTTCGCTTTCGGATAACAGCCTTTTTTCTAAAGGATTTTCAATTGGTTCAAAAATGCCTATTAGTTCTGACTCGCTCTTGATCAGAAAGGATAGAAATTCCAGTTATATTAGAAAAGAAGGGGACTTGTATGTTAAATTCGCAAATAAATCCTCCACAATAATTGTAAAAATGGATTCTGCTTACTTTGAAAAGGATGGATATTATGATCCAATTAGTATAGAGTTTTCAGGAGAAATGTCTAAACAACGAATAGCTGATCTATTGCCGTTCGAATATGTATTGAATTAAAAAACGCAAGTTAATTCGGTCGGTCCTTTAATTATTTGCCTTCGTCAGCTCGGACAACCTTATCATCCAACAAAATCTGATGGGGTAAAAAATTAGTCAATTATCTGTATATTAATACTCTATAAAAAATAAAATACCCCAAAATAATATCCTCGGGGCATATCGATTTAATTAAACTGTTTATTTAACTCTTTTAAAATTATATGTCAGGACAACTTTCCCATTCATAAATTCGCTTGCTGAATAAGCATCTGGTGATTTGAATTCTCCTTCTCCTCTAATGGATGCTTTATCAGGATTGGATATATCAGATAAGTGGACTGATTCAAACTTAGTATTTGATGTGAACCATATTACCCAAATCTCAATATCCTTGCCTTTTACAAAATCAGCCCCAACAAATTTGTCAAGTTTGCTATCGTACCCCCAAAGTTCCCTTTCTTCACCAATCATTTTATCCTTTGACAATGTCCTATCATAGCCTTCGAATCCCGAACCAAAGGCTTTATAGTCCACATAATAAACAGTGTCTTTTGGTAACTCAACTTTCCAATTACCGATAAATTGCTTCATAAGTTCAACCTGATTGGGTTTTGTCGCGGTGGTTTGTGCCTGTACTCCGTTTAATAAGAATAATAGGAATACAGCAATTGAAATTGTTAAACAAAGTTTTTTCATTTGATGGAGATTTTGTTAATAGATAAAATAAATAACTGTAAGTCAGAAATATGTGGCAAGATACATCAGCCAAAAGGCAAAGTCAAATAAATCATCATTTCACCACATAATATATAGGTGCAACATCCAATAAACATTGATGCGGTAAAAATATCGTTCAATTATCAGTATATTAATACCTTGAATTAGTTTTTTATAATTTTAATCGCATTATATCCTTGCGTCATTTTCCATCTTCCATCCTTTTTTAATAAAATCCCAGTTAAGGAAGCGGTTGATTTATAAACCAATCCAGATTTATATTTTGCTTTGAAGATGAACTTGCTGTAAAGAGTTGCAGCATTATGATTTAATGGTTTAATATTTCTTTCTTTCCATATTAATTGAACTGAATCCAGTGGTTGGGAATACCAGTTTTTAATGTCAACATAAAGAGAATCCCAATTTGCATATTCTTTACCTGTTTCATTAAACACAAAATCTGAAGATGAGTCCCAAAATTCTGCACACTTTTTAGCATCAATCTTATTATTTGCTTCTGCATAACTGTCTGTTGTTGACATTATCTCTTTAGTTATATCGATAAAACCGAATATTGGCAACTTATAAATTCGAAGATAAATAATTAATAATTTAGTTGCATAACTAGTATATTCGTTATAAATTTACTTATAACTAATTCCGGAATTTATTGACACCATATGATCTGTCATATAAAACCTGAACAACCTGATGAAATTGATAAAACTAATTGCATTTATAAAAAAATTGTAATCACTGAAATTATACCAATATCTAAAATTGACGTTATGAAAAATTTACTTTTTGTATTACTTTTTATGGGATTTGTTGGTGCTGTTTCGGCGCAAACAATCATAGAAAATCCCAAATATGGGATGTCACCTACAAATTATCTCAGATTAACAAAGATTGAACTGACACGTGAAGCTACGATCTTATCATTTACTGTTAAAATTCCAATGGGTAATTGGGTTGCTGTACATCAAAAAAGCTATATCCAACCAGTTGGAGATACCACAAAGTTGTATGTGATAAAAGCAGAGGGTATAGATATGGCCAAAATAATAAATTGGGAGGAGGGTAAAGATATAATTTCGTACCGTCTTTTCTTTCCACGGCTAGATCCTAAAGTAAGTAAAATTGATTTTGGCGAACCAATAGAAAATGCCTGGCAAATTTTTGATATTGTTGTCAGGGAAAAAGCCATTCATTCAGTAATTCCAAACCAATTACTTGGAAATTGGTTCTCTACCGAGAATGGCCACTGGGCCTTTAGCTTTTTCGATTCACTTGCCGTTTATGACAATAATGTATGGAAATATGAATCTGTAAAACCGATTAACGATCTGTTGGAAATAAAATTAACAAAGAACAGTCAGGAGACAAGGATATTTGTAAAATCTGATGGTAAAAGTATTTGCCAATCAGGTCCTTCAGAGAATGAACTTAACAGATTTACTAAAGATATATCGGTACTGAAAAATTTCAAATATACTGATTCTAAAGGTTTCGAAGCTCCTGTTTTGCAACCCGGGAAAGTTATCTACAGTGGTTTTATTCACGGATTTACTTCTCGTCTGGCGACAAAAACAGGTTTAATTAATTTTTATGACCAATTAACAAACCTTCAGAAATCCTATATTGTAAAAATAGATGATGACGGGTCCTTCCATGTTGAGTTTCCGTTGGACTTTCCCCAGGAAATTTCAGTGAATTTACCATCAGGAACTGAAAGAGTATTTTTTGAGCCCGGGAAAGACTTATTCCAATTGATAAATTCGTGGATACCTGAATGCCCATCACTCTTCGCGGGCGAAAGTGCAGAGGTAAATTATGGGCTTCAGGCAACTGAAACCATTAATACCAATATGAGTTCGATTACAGATGGAATCACAGAAATGAATCAGGCTGAATATATGGATCACGTATTGGCAATAAAGAAAGAGAAACAAGATATATTAAATAAGTTCAAAACTGATCAATCGGTTAGTGCTAAAGTATTTCAAATACAAAACCTCAACCTTGAATATTGGGCAGCTCGAAATATTATCAACTTTAATCAAAACCTTAGAATAGCTAATTTTTATGTTAATAGGACATTAAAAGCAGAAGAGCAAAAACCCTTCATACCAAAAGAGATTGATATTAATTTACTGAGAAAAATAAAAGATACGCCTATCAATAATGGGTGTGCCTTTATCAGCAGTGAATATTTTTATTTTTTACAGGCATTAAAATATGTGGATATACATCGACCACAAGGGTCCATATTTTATTTACTTTCCGCTTTAACTACTCAGCTTGAAAAAGAAAAGGTCGAATTTACAGAAGAAGAAAAAGCTATGCTTGCATTTGTAAAAACAAACCTGAGTAATACGTATGATGCTGTTATGGAAAAAAAATTCTACAACGACTATGGTATGATAATGCAAAAATTCCAGCAAAAGTACATGGCTGAGTACTCAAAAATATCTGATACGTTTTACCAGGAAAATCTGAATGCAAATCTTCTGCAAATATTTGGAAGTTCAAAAGGATTATCTGCTGATGTGAATTTGCTGCAAAAATATCTGCGAAAAATAAATTCTTCAGAGGCATCGAGTGAGGAAGATTTCAAAAAAGTAAAAAGTGAAATCAGTACGGATTATCTGAAGGAATATGCTATTTCAGAATTTTATAAGAAAAAAGCGAAACTGGAAATGAATAGCTCGTCAAATACTACAGAGGTTAAAACCGAAGGTGATGAGATATTTGATTCGATCATAAAAAAGTTTAGGGGGAAAGTAATTTACGTTGATTTTTGGGCAACTTGGTGTGCTCCGTGCCGTGAAGGGATTGAGCGAATTAAGCCTCTAAAAGCTGAGTTAGCCGACAAAAATATTGTATTTGTTTATATTACTAATCCAACATCACCGGAAAAAACATACGATGAAATGATCCCAAATATCAAAGGAGAACATTTTCGGGTGTCAAAAGATGAATGGAATTTTCTGGTCCAAAAATTTAACATATACGGCATTCCTCACTATGCATTAGTTGATAAATACGGCAAAATCGTAAATCTGGATTTAATGCATTTTGAAAATGATGATTTAAAGAAATTATTGGTTGAGCAGATTAATAAATAATGCTTCTTTATAGTACTCTTAAATGTCAATCGGAACTTAAAGACGATTCTCTTTGAGATGCTGATTAAAATATAAACGCACTATAACTCGGTTTAATTATTTGCCTTCGGCAGTCCGGACTACTTCTCAATCGGCCCCAAAAGTCTATGAGATTAAACTTTAACCCACTTATAAAATTTTTGTTACACCCGGACTGTTCCTGCTGCCGAGACAAAGTCAATAGAACTACCGGCCGACCCCGCCTTCGGCGAGGGCAGGCGCTCTGGTGCCTTGTTTTTCGCTCGTCATTTACCGATTAAAATAGATTGTTCACCTAAAATAATTACGGATCAAAATGTAAACGAATTATTTTCGTCCGTAAATAATTAACCATTATGAAAAAATACATTCTTGGAAGTTTCATCTTGCTTTCTTATATAGCAAATGGACAGGTGGTTTCCATACCTGAAAATGACTTACATGCAAGTGAGCGATTATTGCAGGACTTTATTTCATATGATTCCTCCTATGTCAAAAAAAGAAGTGAAGCAGCCGTTAGGGCAAAATTTCTGGCAAAAAAAGTTTTTGAATTAGAAGCAAAAGGTTATAATACCTCTTGCCTTCATCAGATCTTATATGAAGCGGGGTCTCTCTTGTATTCCTCTGCCAATTTCAAACTTATAAACGAACGATTGAATAATCTGGAAGAAGCTATTTCCTCTCCCGAAACTCAAATTGATGTTGAAATAAAAGATCCTGGAGATGATAGTTACGGAAAATGTTATGTTGAATGGTTCTTAAAAGTGGTTGCGTCTTATAACCAACTTGAAAAAACTACGGGCGATAATCCTGGACCTACGCTACTGCCACGTTTTTTAGATCCAATAAATACAAATGAAAAACTAGAGAACTACCTCACCTCTATTTCTGTCTCAGATATCAGAAAAACAGGCGTTGATAATGAACGTGAGTATAACGAAATGCACGCTACATTGATTGAGATGATAATAAAAGGTAGCCCTCAGAATTATGTCGTTGATTCTGCACTCAAAAAATCATTAAAGAACTTATTATTTAACAAACTCCGCAATCCCGTAACTGGATGGTGGGGTGAAAGTTATATACGAAACGGCCATATTGAATTTGTAGACGATTTAAGCACAACGTTTCATACTGTATCTTATTTGAAGGGAGACGTGCCTGACATGGATAAAATAATTTCTACTCTTTTAGTTGTCAAAAATGTACCTTACCCTGTCGGATGGTTATGGAAAAATGAATATTGGAATCATAACAACATGGATGTGGTGACACTTTTTAAATATGGTTGGAATCAAGTCAATGAACAGCAACGAAATGATATGAGCAATGAAATTGATAAAATGCTTCAATGGTGCTTAACCAATTCATTACAGTCTAATGGTTCCTTTAAAACTATCCCTGAAGATGGATCAATAGAAGAGGCACAGTATTATGGCACCTCATTTTTAGCCCGTATTGGCTATTTTGATAAATCAAAACGCTTTTGGACAAATAAGGATTTTCCGGAAACAGATACTGTAAAAAACAAGTTAATTACCTATATAAAACATCATCAATACACTGGAGGTTCAGGAGGTGATTATTACAAAAGTGCACTTGAAGCGTTGGGCTACACCGACACAAAATAACCAAGTTGCAAAGAGTTTAATTTTCTTCATTAGATCCTCCAAGATGAGAAAGAAGAATTAACCGCTGATGACTTAAGAATATAATTCAAACACATCAAGAGACTAAAGGAACACGCTGCCCAGTAAATTAATCTTGTGACACCAGACAACTTATTCAAAGACAAATTCTCTTCATGACGATTTAAAAATGCTACGGCGCCTAACTTTCTTTGAAAATTTATTTAAAATCAATAATACCTGAACTTTCCACTGTTAACTATAACGCTATGAAAACAAAACTTGGCTTTCTGTTTCTGATCTTACTTTTTGGTTGTAATTTAACTAAACACACAGCTGAAAAAAAATCTGATTGTATGGGAATAAGCTTTAAAACAAAATTTATGGATAAAGATTCTTTGGGAATTCCATACTATCAATCTGATGGATTTGCAGAGGTCGCAATAAAAGAATATACTATCGAATCAGTTAAAGAAAGGTTTTCAGCTAAACTAAAATTGACCTTGATTCCTACAGTTAATGTTCATGATTCAAAAGTCATTGATACAATTTATAATTTTTCAGGTAAAAAAAACTTGATTGCGTTTTATCGTGCAAAACATGCAGATTTTGTTATAAAAGTTGACGTTACTGACAATATCTTTAAACTAGGCAAATGTATTTGTGTTGGATCGGATAAAAATACAATAGTAAAATACTTTGGCATAAAGGAAAATATTGGTGATACAATAGTGATTGGTAACTTGGAGCAAACAACAACTTTTACTTTTTATTTCAAAAACAACAAGATTGTAAGGATAGTGAGTTATAATTTCATTGATTGATATAATATAAAAAACGCTCCGCTAACACGGACGGTGCTAAATGCCATGAGGGTTTCGGAAGATTGCGATTGTCCGTGTTTTTCTCGGGTGCCCTCCACCTTCGCCGATTGGTATAAACCAACAACTTGTAGATTACAGGACTACAAAATGAAATACGCCTAAACATAATTCACCGAAATAGAATTTATTTACCTTTGGAACAAATGAAAAAACTGTACTCCTACAATTTCATAACAAGGATTCTATTTCTTTTATTGACTCCGACTCTGTTTCGTGCGTTAAACTTTGCATTTATATGGCATTCTATCTATTGGGGGACAATTACCATGGTTGTAATCATTTGGAGTGCTGCAATATTAATTTCCCCACTGTTCGGACGATTGGGTTGTGGCTGGATTTGCTTTATGGGTACAATTCAGGATATTTCCAGCCAACGTTCTCTATTCCAGATTAAGTGGAAAAAACCGATAATTTGGGCAAGAATCCTTAACATTTGTGCCTTCTTCACAACTGCATTTATCTTTTTCTTCATTCGATTAGATTCCGGAACAATCATAGGAATAAAATTTGAACCTTGGTTTTTGAATATGGATTTTAATCTACATTATAAATACATTTGGCTTTACGACACATTAGGTGCTGTTTTACTTGGATTATTATTAGAACGCCGTTGGGCTTGTCGTAACTTATGTTTTATGGGTGCCTTATGCGCCTCTGGGGCCTCAATTTCAAGATTAATACCTGTCATTGAATCTGAAAAGTGCAATCTCTGCGGTAAATGCGAAACAGATTGTTTAGTTAGAATTCCCATCAGAGATTATGTTATACACAATCATGGATTAGTGACTAATTCAGAGTGTTTAATTTGTGGCAAATGTGTTGAGAGTTGTAAAACTAAAGCTCTTAAGTTTAAATTTATTTGGAACCGAAGTAAATATATTCAAAACATTCATACAGTATAAAAGAATATCAGTACAGACTTCTGAACATCCCTGAAGGCCTGCTGAATATCCATGCATACAACAGACCGTTTAGTAAATTACCTTTTCGTGGAGTTCCTTGCCTTGTCCGGGCAACTATAGCTATTAGGTAATAAAATTTTAAATTTGTCAATTTATTAATACCACCTCAATGATTACGACAAAAGGTCAAATAATTGATATCAACGGAAAGACAGAGTGGTTGCTCTTTCACAGGCTTTCAAAAAAAATTAATCCTGTCGACTTTTTGTCTCTTACGGACAGCATTATACAATTTCCTAATTTCCTGTTTACAATATCCTTTTTAATACTGATTTTACTGAATGTTGATTTACGGGTAAAGTTCATTGTACCCGCGAGTCTTTATTTTTGCGGACAAATAATAATAAATCTTCGTTTGGGTGTTACCATTTTTAAACTGCTGAATATTCCATTAATGGTTTTCCAGAAATTTAATCTTTTCATAATGGCTGGAACATTTATCACAGGCTTTTTCTTCCTTGGCTGGTGGACTCTTATGGTTATCCCTTCCTACTTGATGATAGTTTATATTTCAGTGCTGATTCTGACTTCAAATGGGAAAAAATATTACTATACCCATTGGAATAAAAGTATCGGGAATTTTGAGATCTTTAAAAACAATGCTTTTCTTCTGTCCTATAAATACTATGCGACCGAAAATAAGTTACCTCAAAACACATCTCCTACTGAGGAGGAAATTAAAAATAAGGATTGGTTAAAACCTTATAATTTTATGCGTATCCACTGGGGAGAAATTGAAAATCATTTTAACAAAAAAGCAAGAGTATATTGGCGTGTTTATTTGCATCTTGACAAATAACTAAACCACCTGGCTGAATTTAATATGTGACAATGAATTTAATAGTTTTAAAAAAGAAATATTCCATTTATAAATTTAGGCATAATTGTGTTTTACCTGACTGGATTTATTTATCTGATTTTTACTCAATTACCAAAACAAAGGACGAACTATCAGTAATTGCTATTCAGACCGATTCAATTTCAGAAAAAATCACCTGTAGTAAAGACTGGAGAATTCTAAAAGTTGTTGGGCCTTTAGATTTCTCTCTGATTGGTATAATTGCCGGCATATCAATTATTCTCAAAGAGAAAAAGATCTCAATTTTCACTATATCAACATATGATACTGATTATATCCTTGTTAAACAAAATAAATTGAATATTGGAATAAAAGCGCTTAGAGATAATAAGTATATAATTTCTATTGAAAAATAAGAGAAAAACGGATTATGGACAAATTAAATATTCTTTGGACAACTGATAATAAGGATACTGTATTCAATATGTTAGCAATGTATGCAGTTAATTCAAAAACTCAAAACTGGTGGCAGGAGGTAAATTTGATTATCTGGGGAGCATCAGCTAAATTAGTGGGGAATGATACCCAGGTACAAACCGAAGTTGTTGAAATGATTAATCACGGGGTTCAAATTGAAGCATGTAAAGATTGTTGTGATAACTTCGGAGTCACTGATAAATTAACAAAACTTGGTATTAATGTAAGATATATGGGTAAACCATTGACCGATTATATTAAATCAGGAGAAACTATTTTAACAATTTAAACTAATTACTTATAAATTTGAATCCCCGCGAGCGCAT
>PMNJ01000278.1 GCA_003162595.1 Bacteroidales bacterium
ATGGTTGCAGAGCTAAGACCGATATTCAGGACTGTATCCATCATCCCTGGCATTGAACTGCGGGCACCTGAACGACATGATACCAGCAATGCGTTTTCCGGATCACCATACTTCATATTCATTGTTTCTTCTGTCTTCCTCATAGCAGCCCATACTTCAGGCATAAGTTCCGGAGGAAGAGTACAATTGTTCTTATAATATTCATTACAAGCTTCAGTAGTGATTGTGAAACCTGCAGGAACCGGTAATCCCAGCAGACACATTTCTGCAAGGTTAGCACCTTTACCTCCCAGAAGGTTTTTCATGTCGGTTTTACCCTCTGCCGTTTTCTTTCCGAAGGAGTAGACTCTTTTAACGTTTGACATAGTTTTATTGATTTGAGATAAGTATAAATTATTGATTTTGCAAAATAAGTTGCAAAGTTAGTATTAAAAATTGAATTTCTGAAGGATTTTCTCTGTGGCTCTTTGTGTCTCCTCTGTTTATGCCCTGGGATGGAACATTATAAGTGTATCGCGTAAAAAACTCCTGTCAATATGAGTATAGATCTCTGTTGTGAGTATTGATTCATGCCCAAGCATTTCCTGGACAGCCCTCAGATCAGCGCCTGCTTCTATCATATGAGTCGCAAATGAGTGCCTGAAGGTATGAGGACTTATGTTCTTTCTGATTCCTGCTTTGGCTGCAAGGTCTTTGATTATTGTGAATATCATCGCCCTGGTAAGCCGGCTTCCGCGACGGTTAAGAAACAGGATATTCTGATCCTTGATCACGGAAAGTCTGTTCCTGTCTTGTTTATAAATATCTATTTCTTTAAGAGCTTTCCTGCCGATTGGAACAAGCCTCTGTTTGTTGCCTTTTCCTGTGACCACAATAAATTCTTCACCATAGTGTAAATCTGTCAGACGCAGATTAACCAGTTCCGAAACCCTGAGTCCGCAACCATAAAGCGTTTCAATGATAGCTTTATTCCTATGGCCTTCGGGTTTACTTAGATCAATTTGATCGATTATCGTGTCAATCTCAATAACAGACAATACTTCGGGAAGCTTAAGCCCGATTTTTGGCGATTCTATCAGTGAGGCAGGATTCTCTTCAATTTCTCCTTCTATAAGAAGAAATCTGAAGAAGGCTCTGATACCAGAAAGTACCCTTGATTGTGTACGTGTGTTTAAGTTATTGCTGCCGTACCATGCGAGAAATGCTTTGAGATCCGGATATGTCACATTTAAAGGTGAAATGTCACTTCCTGTTTCAATAAAGTATTTTTCGAGTTTAGAAACATCATTCAGATAGGCTTCAATACTGTTGTCCGACAGTGATTTCTCAAGCCTGAGGTATGTTTCAAAATTTCGGAATGACTGCTTCCAGGTAAGGCTCATATATTCTTTTCTCAAATATCCGACCACGAAGTATGCGCAAAGTAACACAAAGTAAGACAACGTTTATAACTTCATACCTTTAAATTATTTTTCCTACTTTTACCAAGTAGGTTTCAAACTTAAACAAAGGAAAAACAGATTAAATCGTATCTCCTTATGCATATAGAAATAATTAATGGCCCCAATCTGAATCTTCTCGGCAGGAGAGAACCTGAAAAGTATGGACACTCTTCTTTTGAGGATTATCTTTTAGTCCTTAAATCCCGTTATCCGGATATCGACCTCAATTATTATCAGTCGAATATAGAAGGTGAAATAGTAAATGAGATTCAGAAATCAGGATTTTCAGCTAGTGGAATAATTCTGAATGCCGGTGGTTACACTCATACTTCAGTTTCAATAACAGATGCAATCGCAGCGATCAATGCACCTGTTATTGAAGTTCATATAACAAATATTGCAGCCAGGGAGGAGTTTCGTCATACCAGCCTCATGGGGAGAAATTGTACCGGCAGTATATCCGGATTTGGCCTGGATAGTTACCGGCTTGCTATTGAGGCGCTGATAGAAATAATCAAATCAATAAAGAAATAATTTATGGATGCTAAAAGGACTAAGATTGTTGCCACCATTTCTGATAAAAACTGTGAACCTGGTTTTATAAAGGAACTGTATGAGGCCGGGATGGACGTAATAAGGATAAACTCGGCACATCTTGACATTGAGGGAGCCCTCAGGATAATTAAAAATACACGTGCTGTATCTGATAAAATTGCAATCCTTATTGACACTAAAGGTCCTGAAATACGAACCACAATCTGTGACGCTCCTATTCCGCTTAAGAAAGGAGCCATGATCAATATAATAGGAGATCCGGGGAAAAAGAGTTCCCCTGAAGCAATATATGTTACCTATGAGGATTTTTCTTCAGATATTCCTCTCGGATCCCTTATTCTCATGGATGACGGAGAGTTAGAGCTCAGGGTTTTAAGAAAACATGGAGAGGCGCTGGAATGTACAATTGAAAATGACGGGATGCTCACATCAAGAAAAAGTGTTAATATTCCCAGTGTGAAGATACAGCTCCCATCACTTACTGATAAGGATAGAGACTTTATTGCAATGGCTGTAAAGAATAACGTCGATTTCATAGCCCATTCATTTGTAAGATCAAAACAGGACGTGATTGATGTTCAGGCTGTTCTTAATTCTTTTAAAAGCGGTATAAAGATAATTGCCAAGATCGAAAATCAGGAAGGTGTTGATAACCTCGATGATATTCTTGAAAATGTATATGGAATAATGGTTGCCAGGGGTGACCTTGGTATTGAAATCCCTTATGAAAAAATTCCGGGTATCCAGAAGATGATCATTACAAAATGCATAATATCAAGGAAACCGGTTATTGTTGCAACACAGATGCTTCATTCGATGATAAACAGTCCCCGTCCGACAAGGGCGGAAGTCAGCGATATAGCCAGTGCAATTTATTCCCAGACAGATGCAATAATGCTCAGCGGGGAAACGGCTAATGGAAAATATCCGGTGGAGTCTGTAAAAACAATGACTAAAGTGGCCCTGGAGGTTGAGAAGAATAAGGAAAAATTTATGAATATCCCATACCTGAATGTTACAGGAGAGATATCTGCATACCTTGCAAAAGTTGCGGTTAAAACTGCCTTCAGAATTGGAGCAAGAGGTATCATTGCTGATACCACCGGCGGAAGGACAATAAGGGATATGGCTTCTTACAGGGGTATCAATCTGATTCTTGCACAATGTTACTCGGAAAGTACGATGAGAGAACTGGCACTCTCATATGGTGTTTATGCAAGTTTCCAGGAGCGAAGAAAATCAGTTGATGAGTTTATTCATATAGCATTAAAGAACCTTACAAAAAAACATAATCTTCTAAGCGATGATATAATTGTGGTTCTTGCTGGTAACTTTTCCGGAGGGGCAGGTTTTTCATTTATTGAGGTTGGATCGGTTCAGTATCTGAAAGATCGTGTAAGTATTAAAGATTAATCAATAATTGGTCTGATTTTTGATGGTTATATTTGATCTGAAACTGACTTCAGATATGACAGAACAATCTTTTAAAATAAAATAATTTCAGCTGTGAAAAAGCTTATAATAAAGAAATTTTTCTTAGTCGTACTGGTATCTTTTTGTTTTGCCAGTCTGAATGCTACTCACAATCGTGCAGGTGAAATTACTTACAGGCAATTATCGGACCTGACCTATGAGATCACTATAACTACATTTACATACACACTGAGTTTTGCTGATCGGCCCACACTTAATGTTGAGTGGGGCGACAATACCACCTCTGTTGCACCAAGAATACCCCCCAATTTAATTCTGCCGAACTATTACAGGAGGAATATTTATATAATTAATCATACTTATCCCGGCCCTGGAATATATAAGATAGTGGTGCAGGACCCAAACAGGAATCTGGGAGTCAAAAATATTCCAAATTCAGTGAATGTGATATTTTCAATTTCAACGATCCTTACAGTAAATCCGGCAATGGGTCACGACAATTCCCCCATACTGCTGAATCCTCCGTATGATAAAGCTGCATATCATTATCTATTTATTCATAATCCTTCAGCATATGATCCTGACGGGGATAGCCTGTCTTATAATCTCACAGTCTGTACACGCGAAGATGCAAGACCTATAATAGGGTATACGTTACCCCCGGCAACCCATTCAATAAGAGTAGATTCCATCAGCGGTGACCTTATCTGGGATAC
>PMNJ01000102.1 GCA_003162595.1 Bacteroidales bacterium
TTGTAGAAATTTGCATAGTCAGTCGTTTTTTAAACATGTTAGTTAAAAGGGTTTATAATAGAAAAAAAATCCTCAACGATAGGTTTTATAATACTATAAAATTTACTCAACAATAGGTTCCAGGTTCAAGGATAACGAAGGTAGGGAAAAAAAGGACAATAACAACAATAAAATATCATATTTTATTCTTTTACAGGAAAATAATATAGAAAAATTGTGTCATAATATTGTCTATAAATGTTATACCATGAGCCACTTTATTGAGAACGCAAATCCTATTTAGACACAAACTAAATAAGCTTTTTAATCACGGAATAGTCAAATGAGGGATAGAGCAAGTATCAGTGTATATTATATAATATAAAGGTATATCCCATAAGTAATACCTCGCTCTCCTTACAAAGTGTAACCTCTTTATAACTTGAAACCCTATTAGTTGAAATTTAATCACACACAATATGCAAATCAAATAAAATATGAAATCATGGTACTTTACTATAGGATATTTTCAGTTGTTGTGCTTAATTTGTGTTTTATGAAAGGGAATAGATGATGGAAACAAACCCATGCAATAAACTAATAAACGGAGGATCTTCAATTCCATCCAAAGTGAGTCGAAAGACAAACCAGGAGAATACAATAGTGAATATTAAAGGAGTTCAGGCAGGAGGTTCTGAAATTATAATTATTGCAGGACCATGTGCCGTCGAGAGCCGGGAGCAGCTCTTCGAAACTGCCAGGTCAGTAAAATCAGACGGAGCTAATATTTTAAGAGGAGGCGCTTTCAAACCGCGCACTTCACCTTATAACTTTCAGGGGCTAGGTGAAGATGGGTTGAAACTCCTTGGTATTATAAGAGAGGAGACGGGGTTACCCATCGTCACAGAGGTAATGGATACACGACAGTTTGAAATGGTAGCTTCATACGCCGATATGATTCAGATTGGATCTCGTAACATGCAAAACTATCCTTTGCTTAAGGAAGCCGGGATGTGCAGGAAACCTGTTTTACTGAAAAGAGGGATGATGGCAACCGTCGAGGAATTTTTGCTTGCAGCCGAATATATCCTTAGCCAGGGTAACGATCAGGTCATTCTTTGTGAACGAGGTATTCGTACTTTTGAAACATCCACAAGAAATACACTCGACCTGAGCGCCGTTCCAATGTTAAAAAGGCTCAGTCATCTTCCCGTAATTGTTGACCCGAGTCACGGAACAGGTCTGAGGTGGATGGTGCCTGCAATGGCAAAAGCAGCTATTGCGGCAGGTGCAGACGGACTAATAATGGAAGTACATTATAAACCTGAAGAAGCAATATGTGACGGTTACCAATCGCTCGACCTCAATGAATTTGGGCAGTTGATGGCCGATCTTAAGAAAATAGCCATAGCTGTCGGGAGGGAAATATCCTTAACAAAACCTTCTCATGTTTAAAGGCTATTAAGGAATTCAAATATTTATTATTGGCTTTGTCAGGTAACTTATCTCTTCCTTTTTATAATATACCCTTTCCAGGAACAATCCGCTTGGAGGAGCCGTCAATTTAGCAGGAATATCTGATTTCAGTCTGAAAAATGATGCAACATCAGCCGGCGAGAGTTTTCCTCTTCCTACCTCAACCAGTACACCTGTCATACGTCTGACCTGTTTCCACAGAAAATGCGAACCGACAACATGAAAAACAAGCATATCACCAAAGTCATTGACTTTTGCATGCAATATCTCTACCTTGGTGGATGACTGTTCTGCATCCTCGTCTGTAAAGTACCTGTAGTCTTTCAGACCGGGAAAATATTTTGCAGCTTCGTTCATCAGATCAAGATCAAGCGGATCTTTTATCCACCATACAAATCTTTTTCCAAAAGCGGTACGTCTCCTGCTTATCTGATAAATATAACTTCTGGCATTTGCATCATGCCGCGCATGAAATTTCGGATGCGCCTCTTCCACATTTATAATGCAAATATCAGGCGGCAGCCGGTCGTTAATTCCATATTTTATCTTCAATGGCACCAAATTAGTTTCAACATCCAGGTGGGCAACCTGTCCTGATGCGTGAACACCTCCATCAGTCCGTCCTGCACCGAATATGTCGATCTCTTCATTTTTAAATAGTTCCCGGCAGGCATCCAATATCTCTCCCTGAATTGTTTTTCCACCCTTTTGCATCTGCCATCCAGAATAGCGTGTTCCGTCGTATTCTATCGTTAATTTAAATCTGCCCATATTTTTTATTTTAATCCGCAAATGTACGAAATTTGTCTCCTTTAGAGTAATGCTTTTAATAGAGACAAGTGAATGTGAGTTAAGGATACAGAATCTATAAAAGACATTATGAACTTTATTCCCCCAGGAATGTTTGGCAGATACTTACATTTTGTATTTTTGTGATGGAAGAAGTTACAGTAATTACCTTAATTCCCGTACAATGAAAAAAAAATACATGAATCCCTATATGGCTGGTACTATGCTGGGAGTAGTTCTGCTTCTGGCTATGTTCCTCGCGGGCAGAGGTCTGGGTGCAAGCGGAGGTATTAAATATTGCATAGTCTCTGTAGTTGGCGCTGTCGACCGGCCTCATGCAGACAAGTCAATCTATTACAGTAAGTATTTTGAGGATGGGAAGAAGCCATTAAAGAACTGGCTTACAATTGAAATATTCGGCGTTGTTGCAGGAGGTTTTTTATCGGGTGCAGTTTCCAAAAGATTGAGGTTTAAAATTGAAAAATCTCCAAATATTTCGAAAACAAGACGCTTGGTCTTTGCTTTCCTGGGTGGTGTCTTTTTTGTTTATGGCGCTCAACTGGCAAGAGGATGTACAAGTGGTGCCGCTCTGTCAGGGATGGCAGTTCTCTCTGTTGCAGGATTTGTTACAATGCTTGCAATTTTCGGTTCTGCTTATCTCTTTGCATGGTTCTTCAGGAAGAATTGGATATGAAGAAAAAACGTTATAATGTTATGGCGTTATTGCGTTATGACGTTATGATTAAAAGATATAACAACGTAATGACATAACAACATAACAACATAACAATAAACATGGGACCAATATCATCACTTATATCAATGCCGGAATGGCTTGACTTACTCATTGCTCTGCTGATTGGAGTTGGTTTCGGATTTGCTCTTGAACAAGCCGGTTTTTCTTCAAGCCGTAAACTGGCAGGTATGTTTTACGGATATGATACCACAGTAATCAAGGTTTTTTTTACCGCCGCAATTGTCGCACTTATAGGATCACAGTTATTAAGCTATTTTGGATTGCTTAACCTGAATCTTGTTTTTGTCAATGAGTTTTATGTCGCTGCTTCAATTGTTGGCGGAATTATAATGGGAGCCGGCTTTATCATGGGTGGATTTTGTCCCGGTACAGGGTTATGTGCACTTTCAATCGGAAAGATTGATGCTATGATATTCTTTACAGGCGGACTGACCGGTGCATTCCTTTTTGCTGAAACATATCCATATATAGAGAAACTGGCTAACGGTTCATACAAGGGACCTGTTAAAATTAATGAGGTAATGGGCATTTCTCCCGGGCTCTTCACTTTTCTTCTTATCATTGCAGCAATTGGCATGTTCTGGATTGCTGAGGTTGCAGAAAAGAAATTTGCAAGGCCTGATATAACAAGCGAAATCTAAATATTAGAGAGATGAATACAAGGGTTAGATTTTCAGTGGGGCTTTTGGGTCTGGGCCTTATTCTTGCGTTGCTACCGCTTTCCGGTAGCAGGTCTTTTACAGTCAAACCTGAAAAGCTTCTTTCTGAAGTTCTTGACAACAGTATTTATTTTACCGTTGACCAGGTAGCAAAGTTCATAGTATCTGAAGATAGTTCTGTTCAGATTATTGATCTCAGAACACCCGGTGAATTCAGAACGGTGAATATCCCCGGATCAATAAATGTTCCTTACAGTAAACTTCTTGATAATGATCCAGGCAGTTTTCTGAATAATGGGAAGGCCATAAATATTTTCTACTCTAATGGTGATTTTGATTCTAATTACGCCATTGCTATAGCAAGGGGCTTGAATTTTGACAATACATATGTAATGAAAGGTGGTCTGAATGAATGGTTCAACACCGTGATGAACAGCAATTTTACCGGAGAAAGGATATCTGCGAGGGAAAACGCATTGTTTGAAACCAGAACAAGAGCAAAAAGGATGTTTAATGAAATGAATAGTATGCCCGACAGCCTGAAAATAAAATTCATCCAGTCTAAACATTTAGCCATAAAAAAACTTGATGGAGGATGTGAGTAGAAGGCAGAAGGCAGTAGGTAAAAGACAAAAAGCAAAAGACAAAAAGCAAGAATCGCAGATGGAATTAATAAAAAAATACAGATTAGTAATTATTGTTGTACTTCCAATATTGATTCTGGTTCTTATCAGGTCATCGGGTTTGAACCATTTCAAAAATGACGCAAAAAAATGGGCTGAGTCATCGGTAAAACAATCAAACATAATGACTATAGAACAGGTTGTCTCCCCTTCAGGTAAAAACCTGATAATCAATCTTGATAAAGAAGTCAGCCAGATCAGTAAGCTAACCGGTGATGTGCAAAATATCCAGGCTGATTCAATCCTGAGTAAAAAACACGTCAATTTGATCATGAGCCATGATGTTCCAGTACTGCTTTTTTCTTTGGACCCGGGTTTATCTGCCAAGATATGGATGATTCTCAGTCAATTGGGTTGCAGGAATATATACATTCTCACCAATAGCGCTGACAATGAGGTCTTTAAATACAAATTCCGGCCAGATACTTTATTGAACTGACCGGAACTTAAGTATTTGAAAAGTCAGAAAAACTATTTTACCACTTCAAAATTATTAACATCTGCCTGTGTAAAAGGAAGCCATGATAATGCTGTTCTCTGTTTTATCATCTTGTCGTACATAAAACCGTTATTACCATACTTAAGTGTATGTGCGTCATAACCAAAAAGACGCAGATAAGCCGTAGCAAAACCAGAATTGTGACCTGTTCCGCAGTATACAACAACAGGCTTATCAGAAGGAATAGAGGCCATCTCATCTGTATATCCCAGAGTACCCTCCTGTTTATACCTTATGGCTCCCGGTATATGTCCGTCCTCATATTTGTCTTTTCTGTCCAGGTTTATAATGTAATACTTTTGCGGATTGCTGAATACCTCATCAGCGGTTATAAAAATATCAGTCGTTCCTTCCTCAAACAATTTCCTGAATCTTGATGCACCTATTTCAGCTCCTGTCAGCAACCCGGTCTTGAGATCAGGCATCCCATTTGATGACGGTCTTTCATTGACAGTATTTTCAAGTTTGGTTTCGTATTTTCCTGATACTCCTTTAAGCCATCCCTCCTGAGCATATCTTTCATTCCATGCACTCATTCCCCATCTCATCGAATAAACATTACCATATCCCATCAGCCTTAAAAGACATGTTGTATAACTCGATAACTGTCCATCTTCATTTACCAGAATTATTTTATCATATTTGAAAGGTTTAATTCCTGTTTCAAAATAGGAAGGCAGGTCATTAAATTTCTTATTCACTGCACCCTTTATATGTCCTTCAGCAAATTGATTTGGGGATCGCAGATCAACGATAAGAATGTTTTTGCCAAGACTTTCATTTACGATGGAGGCCTTGATCAGCGATGGGAATACTTTGCTGTTTACATAATCACCATTCTCCTTAAGATCTTTCAGCAAGAGGGTAGTCTCAGTTCCGATTGTTACAGGCTTGCTTATCACCTTAACGACTTCCTTACTGATTTCAGCTTTTTTACCCTTACAACCGGGAAAAGCAAAAAGTACCAGAATAAAAAGCAGAAATACGGGAAAATATGTTTTCTTCATAATAATAAGATTTCTGGAGTTGCTACACTTTTACCGGCTTCATGTCTTTATCGAACGTGAGAGTCTCTGTGCGATTTCCCAGTTCATCATATTTGTATTGTGTTATGGCTACTCCATTATCCGGACTATTAATAAGATTCCCGTCTTTATCCAAATTCTTTACTTCGATGACGGCACCATGAATATCATAAGCATTCCGGGTGACAGGAACTAACTTACCTTTAACGTACTCGTTATCCTGATCGAATAAAGTAGTTTCCAGCACATATCCATTCTCATCGACCTTATTAATACGCTTTGACCATCCCCAGTAAAGATTTGACATCTGGCCGGTAACATTAAATACTGAAAAGTTTTCAAGATCGCCGCTCAGATTTGGTGTGAATGTGAAATAAGAAACACCTATGTCGCCACAATTCTCAGCGGTACAATTATAAAGGGTATCGGCTTTGAAATTTGCCATCCTGGTAGCGTACCCTTTGTCATTATAGGTAAACCTCAGTTCATAAAAAGGACAGAATG
The DNA here is from genome assembly GCA_003162595.1 of Bacteroidales bacterium. Taxonomy (GTDB): domain Bacteria; phylum Bacteroidota; class Bacteroidia; order Bacteroidales; family VadinHA17; genus LD21. Next base: position 6,372 of record PMNJ01000102.1, read on the forward strand.
GATTCATAACAGTTTCTTCACCTTTAAGATTGTAACGGAGTTCTCTGACCATACCATTGGGCAGTACGCTCCATGTATATGAGTGGATTTTATTCCTGTTTTCGACCATTGATCCGTCTTTGCCTAAAAACATCAGGCCTGTTCTGTTCCCTCCAGGATCTAAAGAATACTGAGCAGCAAAAATACCGGCTGCCTCGATTGGATTATTATCCTTATCGAAATAATGCTTTGTCTGCAGACTGGCACTATAATCGTAGGTAATTTTGGCTGCACCCTGCATTGATGAATAGCCCAGAAGAACATTATTTCTTACATATTCCACCGACAGGAGATGTCCCGTCTTATCATAAGTAAATTTATAGCTGTTAATTGCTTTTGCCTTATCGGCAGTTAACGGATGAGTTCCTTTTTCAATATCATAGGGAGTCTCGCTGAATTGAAGAGCCCTGTAATATTCCACACCTGAGTGAACATTTTTTTTATCAGAATTACCGGTACATGATATAATACCGATAACTGCTGAAAGCATCAATGGAACAAATATTTTTCTGAATTTCATATTATTATATGTTTATGTTTTTAATAATTATCAAAAATATTGATTATTTGATTCTTGATACATATCAATTCATTATATTAACAAATAAAAAACTGAAAAGTTTAAATCAGTCTTGCCGGACGAGGTGGAAGGTGTGAGGCCTGAGGTATGAAGTTGTGTTATTACTATATTTGTTTAAATTAAATAATATAAAATGCAATGAACACCTCTTTTTTTCATTCCGGTCTGTTCAGTTACGTTCTTATGCCAGTCTTAATATTTCTGGCAAGAATATGTGATGTTTCAATAGGAACAATGCGGATCATATTTGTTTCAAAAGGGAAAAGGAACATAGCTCCTATCCTGGGATTTTTTGAAGTTCTGATATGGATAACAGCTATAAGCAAGATTATGGAGAACCTCGATCATTATATTAATTTTATTGCGTATGCAGCTGGTTTTGCAACAGGTAATCTTGTCGGGATGATCATCGAGGAAAGGCTGGCAATGGGTATCCTTATGATAAGAGTTTTCGCTCATGAAAGAGGAAACGAACTGGTGCAGTCCCTAAGCAGGCAGGGTTTTGGAACCACAGTTGTTGAAGCCAAAGGAGCAAGAGAAAATATTCATCTTATTTATTCAATTATAAAGAGGAATGAACTTGCTCATGTGCTCGACATTATTACACACTTCAATCCTAATGCTTTTTACACCATAGAGGATGTGAAGGCAGTCAATGAGGGCATTTTTACTCCGAAAAAACCCAATAGCATATTCCCTTTCAGCAATGTACTCAGACAGTGGAGGAAAGGGAAATAAGGCAGAAGGCAAAAGGTAAGAGAGTACCACTTCATGTTCTTCTGGAAACATTGAGGAAACCATACTGCTTCAGCATTAAAAGGGTTTATCCGTTAAGTATAAGTATCTTTGGGAAATATATATCTTTTCCAGCCTGTGTAATTTAAGGTGTGTGATAATTTACCAAAGATTCAAATAATGAAAAGACTGATTACCAGCCTTAATGTTGTCAAATTTTTAATTCCAGCGCTTCTTATAACCCTCATCATTATTGTACTGTCGGAAAGTACCGGTAACTCAAAGCCCTTTCTGACCCCCGATGGAAAAAAAATTCCGGGTAGCATTTCAGTTACAGAATCCGTAAATATTAACGGCCTTATTCAGAAAATGACTATTCGCGGAAGGGATTCCACTAAGCCGGTGCTGTTATATTTGCATGGAGGACCGGGAGATCCTGAGTTTCCGTTCGTGCTAAAGTTTAATCCTGAGATTGAAAATATGTTTGTTGTTTGTTACTGGGACCAGCGTGGCGCAGGATTGTCATATTCAAAAAACATTCCCCCTGAAACAATGACTCTGTCTCAGTTTGTTGACGATGCCGGTAAAGTTTCTGAATATCTGATCCATAAATTTAAACGTAAAAAAATATATCTGCTCGGACATTCCTGGGGAACTATGCTCGGGGCATTTACAGCTAATAAATTTCCTGATTATTATTATGCTTTTATAGCTACAGGACAAGTAGGCGATCAGAAAAGGTCAGAAAAAATTTCATATGATTTTGTTTTGTCCCGGGCAAAGGTATTAAAAGACAGAAAAGCCGTCCGTAAACTTGAAAAAATAGGCCCTCCGCCCTACTCTGATCCTGAAGAAGCAATCGATAAAATGCTGACTGAGAGAAAATATGTCATCAGATATGGAGGTGCAGTTAAAAAAGGGAATTTTTACCCTGCTGCAGTTGAACCGATTTTATTTTGCAAAGAGTATACTTTGATTGAAAAAATAAATTATTTAAAGGGAATGAAATTTACAAGAAACTTCTTATGGGATGCCATAATGAAAACAAATCTATTTTTAGCTATTCCATCTCAGAAGATCCCAGTCTATATTATGCAGGGCACCTCAGACTATGAGACAAGCTTTGCGATAGCGAAGGAATATTTTGACAGCTTAAAAGCGCCGGTAAAAAGGTTTTATCCTTTTGAGAATTCAGCTCATTCCCCGATTTTTGAGGAACCTGCAAAATTTAATAATATATTAAAGGAAATTCTTTCTGAACAAAAAAAGGATGGAAACCAATAATGTCTAAATTTGCAAACATTTAAATACAATAATTCATGGATCTGTTCAGCAAACACCCTCTATACCGCCGGCATAATATTGATAGCGCAATTAGCTCTTTATGGGAGTTTTATAAAAAGAAGTTCCTGTCGTTGTTCATTATATCTCTTGTCATGTCTCTGGTGATGCAATATGCTTCAACCCTGGTAAATATTAAGGAATTATCTTCAATAACTGATCCAATGCTTTTGCTTGAAAAGATCAAGGGCTTTATAATCCCTATATTAGTGATCTCTCTGATAAATCTTCTTTTCACAACAATCCTTCAATACTATATAATCTTTAATCCGGTTGACGCTGAGAATACTATTTTTATTTCAATTGTGAGATCCCTGAAGTATTTTATCCCATATCTTATAATTATGGTACTTCTAGCGTTTGCAGGAACAATAGCGATAGTTCTCGGAATTTTTGTACTCATTATCGGTGCATTCTTCGCGATGTTATATGTAGTGACACTTTATCTTTTCATATTACCGGTAATGATGGTAGAAGGAACAAATATTGGTTCTACTATCACAAGAACAATAAAACTTACTCATAAGAATTTCTGGTCGAATATTGGCTGGGTGGCGGTTTTTATAATAATTATGTTAGTTATATCTGTGGTATTCTCCGGAATTATTCTTCTTCCTTTTACCGGAAGTTTTATTAAGACTATAGTAAATCCGGATGATGCTTCGAAACTGGTTGATGTTACATCAAAACCTCTGTTTATTATCCTGTCAGCAATCGTAAGTGCTTTCACGCTCCCTGTTATGCCAATATTTGCCTGCATTCTTTATTTCAATGGTAAAGCAGGAGAAGAACAAATTCAGCCAATACCAACTATAGATCCTGAAAACAATAAGGTCAGAGTTGAAGATCTGTATGCTAAACCTTATTCAGATGATCATCCGGATAATCCTGTGAAGAAAATCTGATTGTCCTGGTATAGTGTATTAAATTTAGAATTCAATACTATCTGATAATTAAAGGTCATTCTCCCCCTTCACATATCCAAAATTCGCTAGAATACCACCGTCCACATATAAGATATGCCCATTTACAAAATTACTGGCCTGGGAAGCCAGGAAGAGAGCTGCATTGGCCACATCCTCCGGTTCGCCCCATCTGCCTGCAGGAGTACGGGTCATAACAAGATCGTTAAAAGGATGCCCGTTTTCGCGTATGGGTGCCGTTTGTGAGGTAGCAATATAACCTGGACCAATTCCATTGATCTGAATATTATACTTTGCCCATTCACAGGTCATATTTTGCGTCAGGAGCTTAAGACCACCTTTTGCTGAAGCATATGCAGAAACCGTATTCCGACCATAGACGCTCATCATGGAACACATATTTATGATTTTACCGCTGCGTTTTTCAATCATTTTTGGTACAACCCGTTTTGACACTATCAACGGAGCAACAAGATCCACATCAATTACCTGCTTATAGTCGGCTATTGCCATGTCAAGTATGGAGATCCTTTTAATAATACCGGCATTATTCACGAGGATATCAATTGGACCCACGCTTTTTTCGATCAGAGATATACCTTTGTCAACATCGTGTTCATCCGTTACATTGAATTTCAGAGTAAATACATAGAGTCCTTCCTTTTCGAAACTCTTTCTGCAAATCTGCAGTTTATCATCATGAAGATCATTTACACAAATTTTTGCACCTGCCCTGGCAAGAACCAGTCCGATTGCCAGACCTATTCCATGTGTACCTCCCGTTACCAGGGCGACTTTTCCGGTGAGATCAAATAATTCTTTCATAATAAATTTTATTTATTTTCTATTTCTCGGTGGTTATCCGTGTCTTCTCGGTGGCCCCCTGTATAGCTGGTTTTAAGAACTTACACAGAGATACACAGAGGATCATAGAGGTACACAGAGTAAAAACTATTTAATTGTATCGGGTTGACGTATGTCCATATCCCCGTAATCAAGATTTTCACCTGCCATCCCCCAGATAAATGTATAATTAGAAGTTCCGGCTGCACTGTGAATACTCCATGACGGAGATAGGACAGCCTGCTCATTTTTCATCCATATATGCCTCGTTTCATCAGGTTCACCCATGAAATGACAAATAGTTTGTTTGTCAGGCAATTCAAAATAAAAATAAGTTTCCATTCTTCGGTTATGTGTGTGAACGGGCATCGTATTCCAAACGCTGCCCGTCTTAAGCTCCGTCATTCCCATCTGAAGCTGACATGTCTCAATGACACTGTTTACAAGCAACTTATTAACAGTCCTGTGATTGGAAGATTCCATATTCCCCATCACAACTATTTCTGCATCAGCAAGTGTCACCTTTCTGGATGGATATGTATGATGAGCAGGTGCTGAATTAAGATATAATTTTGCGGGTTTAAGCGTATCTACAGACTTAAAAACTACATCATGAGCACCTTTGCCAAGATATAAGGCCTCCTTGAATCCTATTTTATAGATCTCACCACTTGCATGAATCTCCGCATCTCCCCCGACGTTGATAATACCCATTTCCCTCCTGTCGAGAAAATTTTCCGCCTTAAGTTCATCTATGGTTTCGAGTACCAACGTATTCCTTACCGGCATGGCACCTCCTGCCATATATCGGTCGTACATGGAATAAACAAAAGTTATCTCATCCGGTATAAAGATGTTTTCTATGAGGAATTCTTTCCTGAGTCTGGCTGTATCCCAGTTTTTTACATCGTTGGGATGTGCCGCATATCTTAGTTCAGTTTTCATAATATTTGGTTTATTATTCAATGTCTTGCGGTTAGGTAATCAGGTATTTTTGTCTTTTTACTTTTGTCTTTTCTTTTGAATTCACTTCTCAATCATCTTTGTTATCTCCGTACCTGCCATAAGGAATCCACCTACACCATAGACTTCAGTCATTTCCATGGTAACACTTTTGGGATCCGCACCTATGGGTTGAATAAAACCTACCTTACCATCGGACCATACGGATGTAACCATTGATTTCCATCCTTTTACAATTGCCGGAAGATAAGTTGCCCTGTCAAGATATCCATTATTTACTCCCCAGGCCATACCAAAAACAAAGAAAGCTGTTGCACTCATCTCCGGATTCGGATAACTTTCAGGATCGAGAAGACTTGCATGCCAGAACCCGTCAATAGATTGCAATTTAAGTAGTTTCGCAGCCATTTTCTTATAAATAGTCACGAAATAATCTTTATGCTCATAATTCGCGGGAAGCTCTCTTATGATAATTGGCAATCCGGCAAACACCCATCCATTACCTCGTCCCCAGAAAACTTTTTCACCGTTTGCTTCTTTTTTTGTGAAATAATTAGAATCCCTGAAATAGAGATCTTCATCTTTATCATAAAGATAATCTGTGGTTGCCTTATATTCCCTGTACATAAAATCAAGGTACTTTTTTTTACCTGTGACATTTGCCATTTTCGCCCAGACTGTTGGTCCCATAAAAAGAGCATCGCACCACGACCATCGCTGTGTCGACCAATAATTTGCAGTATTTTCAAATTTAAGATCGCCTGTTGCAGGGTCCTTAATTATCTGATCAAGATATGCTCTCATGGGTTTGATCATCCTCTTTTCCTTATATTTACGATATAGTTCAATATAAGTCTGACCCACACAATAATCATCTGCATGATATCTTCCGAGAGGTTCTTTTCTAACCATGTACGACCATGTAGTTTTCTCCGATATTCCTTTCAACCACTCATAATATGAATCATCACCTGCTATTCCAGCCCATTCAACCATACCGGCATAAAGGGCCGCATTAGTCCAGTCGGCAAGGTCGTGAGTAAGAGGAGTTCTGATCTGCCAGTCTGCAACGGCTTTCAGTACAGTTTTGATGTCTGTTGTATTTAAATCAGCTTTGAACGAACCTGTCGTTTGCTCCTGTGAAAAAGCTGAAAAAGAGCAAATTAAAAAAATTATTGCCAAAATACTTTTGCCTTTTTTCATAAAATTTGTTTTCTAGCGGATTTAATATGTCCCATCATTTCATCATTCCAGTTTTTTTCCTGTTTCTTCTTACCAGATCGCCGTTTCGCGTTGTCAATTCTCTTTAAAATCAGAATTTGATTACTTGCGAAGTCATTGCGAGCGAAGCGATGCAATCTTTATACTTTTGACTTTATCTTCTTTATTTCTTGATTAATTGAATAGTAATTCATAATTTCGTGATCGTTAACGATACAATAATATTCAAATTTAAGTAAATTTATTATCCCTTTTAAAGATATGAAACCATTTATTCATGAGAATTTTCTTTTAGGGAATAAAACAGCTGAAAAACTTTATCATAAATATTCTGAACATCAGCCTATTATAGATTTCCATTGTCACCTTTCACCTGAAATGATAGCAAAGGATCATCAATTTGCCAATCTTACCAGGGCCTGGCTTGAAGGTGATCACTATAAATGGCGCGCCATGCGATCAAATGGTATCAACGAAAAATTTTGTACGGGAAACGCTTCAGACATCGAAAAATTTCAAAAATGGGCTGAAACGGTCCCGGCAACAGCAGGCAATCCTCTTTATCACTGGACACATCTTGAACTTCTGAGATATTTCAATATAAATGAACTCCTTTCTTCCTCAACAGCTACAAGTATTTATGAAAGAGCTTCCGGACTGCTTCAAACGAAAGAATTCAGCACCAGGTCTATAATAAGGAAAATGAAAGCGGAAGTCGTATGCACGACGGATGACCCTGCAGACAATCTTGAACATCATCTTATACTGAAAGACACATTCGAAATTAAAGTTCTGCCGACTTTCAGGCCTGATAATGTTATTAAAACAGAGGACCCTGAGAAATTTAAGGCTTACTTAATTAGGCTGGAACTGGTTTATGGAATTGAGATCAGGAACTATGATACTCTTATTGAAGCATTAGATAAAAGACACGGATTCTTTCATGAAATGGGATGCCGATTATCTGATCATGGTCTTGACCGTTTTTACTTTTCCTCATTTACTACACAGGAAATTGACAGCATTTTTAAGAAACTGCTTAAAGGGGAGATCATTTCATCTGAGGAAGCTGAAAAATACAAAACGGCCGTGATGCTTGAGCTCTGCAGATTGAATAATAAAAGGGGCTGGACTCAGCAGTTTCATGTCGGCGCACTTCGAAACAGCAATTCAAGGATGTTCAGACAGATGGGACCGGATACAGGCTGGGATTCGATCGGAGCTGTGCAAGATCCCTTGAAAATATCGAAGTTTCTCAGTGAACTTGATAATAATGAGCAACTTACCAAAACAATTATCTATAATCTGAATCCTGCAGATAATGAGATGATGATAACTATGGCTGGAAATTTTAATGACGGTTTATCAGCAATGAAAGTACAATATGGAGCAGCCTGGTGGTTCCTTGATCAGAAAAATGGGATGGAAAAACATCTAAAGGATCTAGCATCTTTCGGATTATTAAGGAGGTTTATAGGAATGGTCACTGATTCACGCAGTTTCCTCTCATATCCGCGGCATGAATACTTCAGACGAGTTGTTTGCAATTTCATTGGGGAAGAAGTTGAAAAAGGTCTTATTCCCGATGAGGAAGAAATTCTGAAACCAATAATTGAAGGAATATCTTACAGGAATGCAAAGGAGTATTTTGGGTTTTAACCCCCTTCCCAACCTTCCCCCAAATGGGGAAGGAGTATATAATTTGATATAACATATTATATATGAACGAATTAAACTTAACAGATAAAGTAGCTGTTATAACCGGGGGTGCAGGCATTATATGCTCAACCATGGCCCGGTCGCTTGCTTCTCATGGCGTAAGAACCGTAATACTCGACCTCAACAGAGATGCGGCAATTGATGTTGCAAAACAGATTGAAAAAGAGTTTAATACGCCATCCATGGGTGTTTCAGCAAGTGTTCTCGATAAAACTTCACTGGAGACTGCAAAGAAAAAGATTCATGAGAAGTTCGGTCCTATTGATATTCTAATAAACGGAGCCGGGGGAAATTCTCCTGCTGCTACCACCAAACTCGAAAAAATGAGTGGCACTGAGGATGAAAAATCTGAAGAGACATTTTTCGGTCTTCAGATTGAAGGATTTGATAAAGTATTTGATCTTAACTTTAAAGGCACACTTATCCCAACTATGGTTTTCGCTACTGATCTTGTAAAGAAAAAATCAGGCGTTATTATTAACATCTCCTCAATGAACTCTTACAGGCCCCTGACAAAGATTGCCGCATATTCTGCAGCAAAAGCAGCTGTTAATAATTTCACACAATGGCTTGCAGTTCATTTTTCAAAAACTGGTGTAAGGGTAAACGCAATAGCCCCCGGATTTCTTCTGACAAATCAGAATAGATTCCTTTTAATTGATGAAAAAACAGGAGAGCTGACACCAAGAGGGGAAAAAATAATTGATAGCACACCTATGGAACGATATTGCCTGCCTGAAGAATTAACGGGAACGTTAATCTACCTTGTATCTGACCTCTCCAAATTTGTCACCGGAGTGGTAATTCCGGTGGATGGAGGATTCAGTGCTTATAGCGGAGTATAGACAATTGGTGCTGGGTGCTGGGTGCTGGGTGCCGGGTCTGATCAGCAAACAGACCCAGAACCAAATAACCAGCACCAGGAATCATATAATACAGAAGATATTTTATAATAAATATAAACAAAATTAATGGCTATGGCTAAGAATGTAATAGTGGCACAGTCAGGCGGACCTTCGTCGGCTATCAATAGTTCATTGAGGGGGATCATAGAAACATGCAGGATGTTCCCTGATAAATTCGGAACAGTATATGGAGGATGGCACGGGATTGAGGGAGTATTAAAAGAAGAGCTTCTTGATCTGTCATCTCAGAACGTTGAAGAGATAGCTCTGTTAAGGTACACTCCTGCCGCCGGCAGCATAGGTACCTGCAGATATAAACTCATAGATACACATCAAAAGGATTTCCAAAGGATAATGGAAGTATTTAAAGCCCATAACATCGGATACTTTTTCTACATAGGCGGTAATGATTCACAGCACACAGCTTTAAAAGTAAGTGAAATGGCTGATTCCAAAGGTCTCGAACTTATAGTGGCAGGAGTACCAAAAACTATTGATAATGATTTGGGCGACAATGATTTCAAACTTATTGATCACACCCCGGGCTATGGAAGCGTGGCAAGGTACTGGGCAAATATTATACAGAATGCAAATGAAGAAAATATGGGCTCCTCAACTACTGATCCTGTGCTGGTAATCCAGGCAATGGGAAGGAAAATCGGATTTATTCCTGCTGCAGCAAGACTTGCCGATCCGGATCGGATAATGCCTCTGCAGATTTATCTGGCCGAATCAAAAATCTCAATTGATAACCTGGTTGAAAATGTAAACGACCAGATGACAAAATCCGGAAGATGTATTGTTGTTATAAGTGAAGGGTTCGATGTTGGAAATATAGGAGAAGTGAAAGATGCATTTGGCAATACCTCATTTGGTTCGGGTCAGAATTCAGTTTTCCAGACTGTTGTTAATTATCTGAACAGTAAAGGTCTGAAAACCAGGGGCCAGGTCATGGGAACTGATCAGCGCGATACCACAGCCTTTGCATCAATTGTCGACCTCGATGAGGCATATAAAGTGGCTCAGAAAGCTGTTGAGATAGCATTATATGACGGTAATGGATGGATGGCTACTCTTTTGAGAGAATCCGGCCTGATTTATAATGTCAGGTATGATAAAGTTCCGCTAGAGAAAGTTGCGCTTTCAGAAAGAACATTTCCTGAAAAATGGATTGCCAAAAATCGTTATGATGTTACAGATGAATTTCTTGCTTATGCAAAACCCCTGATAGGCGAAGACTGGCCATCAGTGCCGATAATTAACGGACGACAGAGATTTGCCAGGCTCGATATGAAGTTTGCAGATAAGAAACTGGCTGAATATAAACTTGAAGCGTTCGCAAAAAAATAACTAAAACTTACAATACTCTTCTGATTACTTTTTACTTTTTACTTTTTTTTTACAATGGATCCAAAGGAACAGTTACTTGCACTAAAGCCTGAAAAGGAGTTTTTTATAGGAATAGATTCCGATGGCTGTGCTTTTGATACAATGGAGATAAAACAGAAAGAATGCTTCTGTCCTAACTTTATTAAATATTTCGGAATGCAGCCTGTCTCAAAGTATGCAAGGGAAACATGGGAATTTGTAAATCTCTATTCAACTTACAGGGGATGCAATAGGTTCCTGGCAGTAAATGAAACACTCAGACTTCTGGCAATCCGACCGGAAATAAAAGCCAGGAATTTCACAGTTCCCTCAGCTGCCACCCTTATAGAATGGACAAAGAAAGAGACAAAGCTTGGGAATCCGACATTAAAAAAGTATGCTTCCGAAGTAAATGATCCATTTATTAACCAGACACTCGAATGGTCCCTGAAGGTAAATGAGGATATCGAAAAGTTGGTTTTCGGGATAACTCCCTTTCCTTTCGTTAAGGAGTGCCTTGTGAAAATAAAAGCTGTTGCAGATGTAATGGTTGTTTCGCAAACACCCTATGAAGCATTAAAACGTGAATGGGAAGAAAACAGAATCGATTCTTTTATCAGGATGATAGCCGGGCAGGAACATGGTACTAAAGCGGAACATCTTAAATATGCTGCTAAGGGGAAGTATCCCAATGAAAAAATTCTTATGATCGGTGATGCTAACGGGGATTTGAAGGCTGCAAAATCCAACGAAGCCCTCTTCTTTCCGATAAATCCTGGAAAAGAAGAAGCATCATGGGAAAAGCTTTATAAAGAAGGACTTGACAGGTTTTTTGCTGGACATTATAAAGGTAGGTATGAGGAAGAACTTATCAGAGAGTTTGAGACTTATTTGCCGGAACATCCACGCTGGTAGCAGGTATGAGGCGTGTGGCGTGAGGGAAAGGCGGAGGGCACAGGGCTCAGGGCCCAGGGGAAGAAGGCATGAGGGTTGAGGTCAGTAGCATGCTGTACTGAGCTTAATAATTCATTAATAGTAAAGACTATAATTAAAATAAAGATTGAATATTCTAATACAGAGATAATTAATCCCCCTTTAGGGGGGATGGGGGGGCAAAATTGAAAGAAGAAATATGATTTACTTCAAATCCGGATCGGAAAATACTGTTCTTGATTCAGAAGATCTTGAATCGGGAATAATTTCTGCATTGGAAAAACTGGGAGCCAGAAAGAAAGTACTTGTTGTTCCTCCCGATTGTACCAGATTTCATTCAAGAGCCGGGGAACTTACATCTTATATTTACCGGTATTATAAGGATAGCCTTAAAGATATTCTTCCTGCGCTTGGCACTCACTCTCCCATGACCGACGCCCAGCTGGACAAAATGTATAAAGGAGTGCCAAAATCGCTGTTTCGTGTACATGATTGGAGGAAGGACGTCGTCACTACAGGTACAATTCCCGGAGAATTCGTATCTGATATTACTGCAGGTGCTCTGAACTATTCATGGCCGGCCCAGATTAACAGACTGGTTTTCAATGGCGGACATGACCTTATTTTATCAGTTGGACAGGTTGTCCCTCATGAAGTGATTGGTATGGCCAATTATAATAAGAACCTTTTTATCGGAACAGGTGGACCTGAAGGAATAAATAAAAGTCATTTTATCGGCGCCGTGTATGGGATGGAACGCATCATGGGAAAAGCCGATAATCCTGTAAGGTCTCTCCTGAACTATGCCTCCGCCAATTTCACCAACCATCTGCCAATTATTTACGTTCATACCGTCATTGGCCGCGACGACGAAGGAAAGCTTGTTGTAAGAGGGCTTTTTATAGGCGACGACGAAGAAGTGTTCAGGCTTGCTGCAGATCTTTCACTTAAGGTAAACTTCAATGTAATTGAAAAACCACTGAAAAAAGTTGTTGTCTATCTTGATCCTGCCGAATATAAAAGCACCTGGCTTGGGAATAAGAGCATTTACAGAACGCGGATGGCAATGGCTGATAATGGTGAGTTAATTGTTCTGGCTCCAGGATTAAAAGAGTTTGGAGAGGATAAAGAGATAGACCGCCTGATAAGGAAATATGGTTATTGCGGAACACCAGCTACATTGAAAATTCTGAAAGAAAATAAAGAGCTTAATAATAATCTTAGCGCGGCTGCCCATCTGATTCATGGAAGTTCAGAAGGAAGATTTACAATAACATATTGTCCAAGACATCTTACAATAAAAGAGATTGAGTCTGTAAACTTTAAATATCACGATCTCAATGATATGTTGAAGAAATTCAATCCGGCAAAACTTAAAGAAGGTTTTAATAAAATGGAAGATGGAGAGGAAGTCTATTTTATATCAAATCCTGCCCTTGGATTATGGACATCAAAGCAACGTTTGGTATGAAATTTATTATTAAATTCATTTGATGATAAACTGGGGTATAATAGGTTGTGGTAACGTCACTGAAGTAAAAAGTGGTCCGGCATTTAACAAGGTCAGGGATTCAAAATTGGTTGCCGTCATGCGGAGAAATGCCATCCTGGCTGAGGATTATGCCAGGCGACATAATGTTCCAAAGTTTTATTCAAAGGCATCAGATCTTATTAACGACAAGGATATCAATGCAGTATATATTGCAACTCCACCTGAGAACCATGCGGAATTTGCCCTTGAAGCTATAAAAGCTCTCAAACCGGTATATATAGAGAAACCCATGGCTGTAAATTACTCAGAATGTCTTAAAATAAATAAAGCAGCAGAAAAATACAGAGTTCCGGTTTTTGTAGCATATTACAGAAGAGCCCTTCCCGGGTTTCTTTTGGTTAAAAATCTTATAGAAAGGGGAAGCATTGGGAAAGTGCTTTTTTTTGTGATTCAGTTATATAAGTCACCTTCTGAGGATGAAAAGGCCGGAAAGCTCACATGGCGGGTTGATCCTAAAATATCAGGCGGCGGACATTTCTTTGACCTGGCCTCCCACCAGCTTGATTATCTTGATTTTCTTTTTGGACCGATTCAGAAAGTAAAATCAATAGCAGTAAATCATGCAGGGCTCTATAAAGCTGAAGATTTTGTGTCAGCTGAATTCATTTTTTGCAAAAGTATTGTTGGATCAGGTACCTGGAGTTTCAGTGTTTCACCTGACAGCAGCAGGGATACCATCGAGATTACAGGAGATAGAGGATCCATTAAATTTTCAACATTCAGTTTTGAACCCATTGTGCTTACAAATGAATCAGGCCGTCAGGAGTTCATCAATGAACGTCCTGAGCATGTTCAATACTACCTTATTGAAAAAGTAGTTCAGGCACTCAATGGACAGGGAGCCTCTCCCAGTACCGGCATAACGGGAGCCAGAACAAGTAAGATTATGGATGAAGTGGTTGCGGAGTATTATAAAGAAAAGGTGTAAAGGGGTAAAGGCTTAAGAGGTTATAAAGGTTTTTTATAAAAGTGGTTTTCCCGCTACGCCGTTACGCCTTTGAGCCAATTAGTAACATAATAAAGATTTTGATATTATCATAGTATTATAAACATAATCATTTAGTTATGAGTAAATTATCTGATATCGGGTTAATAGGACTGGCTGTAATGGGCGAGAATCTTGTCCTTAATATGGAAAGTAAGGGATTCACAGTTTCTGTATTTAACAGGTCGACACAGAAAGTTGATGATTTTCTCTCCGGAAGAGCCAGAGGTAAGAATATTATTGGTACTCATTCGATCGGGGAGCTTGTCGGTTCTCTTGCACGTCCCAGGAAAGTAATGCTTATGATCAAAGCAGGAAACGCAGTTGATGAAATGATCAACACACTTATCCCCTATCTTGCTCCCGGAGATATAATAATTGACGGGGGCAACACTCATTTTCCTGATACAAACAGAAGAACTGCCTTCGTTGAAAGCAAAGGACTTCTCTATATAGGTACAGGGGTTTCAGGTGGTGAGGAAGGAGCATTATTAGGGCCTTCAATCATGCCTGGCGGATCGAAAGCGGCCTGGCAATATGTAAAACCCATTTTTCAGGCAATTGCAGCCAAGGTTGAAGATGGGACTCCATGCTGCGACTGGGTCGGTGAAAATGGAGCCGGTCATTTCGTAAAAATGGTTCATAATGGTATTGAATATGGTGATATGCAACTTATTACTGAAGCCTACCAGATTATGAGAGATATGCTGCATCTGAGTGCTGATGAAATGCACCTGATCTTTAAAGAATGGAATGAAGGNNTATAAAGACACTGACGGAAAACCTCTCGTGGATAAAATCCTTGATACTGCTGGACAGAAAGGTACAGGTAAATGGACTGCTATCACTGCCCTCGATATGGGTATTCCTCTTACACTGATTGGTGAAGCTGTTTTTTCAAGGTGTCTTTCCGCAATTAAGAATGAACGGGTGGAAGCATCAAAAATACTGCACGGACCCACTCCAAATCACAAAGGAGACAAGGTTAAATTCATCAATGATATAAAAGAGGCCCTCTACGGATCAAAAATTGTTTCGTATGCCCAGGGGTATGAGCTGATGAAGGCTGCAGCAGAAGAATATAAATGGAAACTTAACTACGGAGGAATTGCCCTGATGTGGCGCGGTGGATGTATAATAAGGTCCGCTTTCCTGGGAAAAATTAAAGTGGCTTATGATAATAATCCTTCCATTACTAACCTTCTTCTTGATCCCTTCTTTAAAGATAAAGTAGAGAAAGCGCAGAGTGGTTGGAGGAATATAATTTCGGCCGCAGCAATTAATGGTATTGCAGTTCCTGCAATGTCATCAGCTCTTGGATATTATGATGGCTACCGTTGCGAAAAACTGCCTGCCAATCTGTTACAGGCTCAACGCGATTATTTTGGTGCACATACATACGAACGTACTGATAAACCCAGGGGTGAATTTTTCCATACCAACTGGACAGGTCGTGGTGGGACAACCTCTTCATCAACATATAACGTATAATTACTAAACTAACCAACTATTTATGTCGGAACCTAAAAACTTTAGCAGGTACAGATGGACGGTTTGTGCATTGATATTCTTTGCAACAACCGTAAACTATCTCGACAGGCAGGTAATAGGAATATTAAAACCTCTGCTTGAATCCGATCTCGGCATTGGGGAAAAAGATTATTCTCATATCATTATGGCGTTCCAGCTCTGCTATGGTTTGGCAATGGTCATAGCAGGACGGCTTATAGATAAATTCGGAACAAAATTAGGGTACGGTATTTCTGTATTCTTATGGAGTATTGCTGCAATAGGACATGCTCTTGCAAAGGGCGTACTTGGTTTTGGATTCTGGAGGGGACTCCTTGGAATCAGCGAATCCGGTAACTTTCCGGCAGCTAATAAAGCAATAGCTGAATGGTTTCCCAAGAAAGAAAGAGCACTTGCCATCGGGATATTTAATTCAGGAACAAATGTCGGAGCCATTGTTGCACCCCTTGCAATACCTGCCATTGTTGCAGCATGGGGTTGGCAGGCTGCATTTATTATTACCGGAGCTTTTGGATTTGTCTGGATAATTTTCTGGTTTATCTTTTATGAAGTACCGGAAAAGCAGAGAAGAGTATCAGCCGGTGAGCTTGCTTACATTAACAGTGATGCTGACGAAAAAGAGGAAACAAAGGAAAAAGTAGCATGGCTTCAACTTTTTAAATACCGTCAAACATGGCTTTTTTTCATTGGTAAAGGCCTTACCGATCCCATCTGGTGGTTTTACCTGTTCTGGATCCCCGGGTGGCTCTCTACTGTCAGAGGAACAGGTCTTGACGTCAAAGCATTCGGATTGCCATTAGCCTTTATTTATACTTGCACAACAGTGGGCAGTATCGGTGGAGGCTGGGTCTCCGGATATATGATAAAGAAAGGGATGTCTCCATTTAAGGCAAGGAAGATAGCTATGCTGATATTTGCACTCCTGGTAATACCAGTTGTATTTGCATCGGCTCCTGGTATCAGCACATGGGGAGCAGTATGTCTGATAGCTCTGGCAGCATCGTCACACCAGGCATGGTCAGCAAATATCTTCACAACTGTTTCTGATGCATTTCCCAAAAAGGCTGTAAGTTCTATTACAGGGATTGGCGGTATGGCAGGTGCTGTCGGTGGGGCGTTTATCTCATATATTGCAGGCGCGATACTTGAACATTTCAAGAATCTGGGGCATATTGAAACCGGTTATGTTGTCATGTTTGCTATAGCCGGAAGCGCTTACCTCCTTGCATGGATAATTATGACTGTTTTTGCACCCAAAAACAAAAAAGTAGTTCTGGATTAATCCAGAAATCAAATAATATTGTAATTAACTCCGACTTCACGCTCTAATTGAGAGGAGGCGGATAATTACATTAAACAAAAGAATTAATGCCTCCCAGAAAAACAAGGATAAAGGATATCGCCAGAATGGCTGGTGTTTCGATAGGGACAGTAGACCGGGTAATACATGAAAGAGGTGAGGTTGCTGAAAAAACGAGGCTTATTGTTCAGCAAATACTGAAAGAGACCAATTACTCTCCTAATGTAATGGCACAGGTACTGAAATCAAAAAAAAGATTTCACCTCGTTTCACTTCTACCGGCACCTTCAGAAGACAATTCTTTCTGGAAAAAGCATCCACTCGGCATGGCCAGAGCTTTAGAGGAACTCGATCCCTTCCCGGTCTCGCTTAGTCAGGTAACATTTGATATGGAAAGCGAAGATGATTTTCAGAAAAAAACCGAAATAGTACTTGATCTGAAACCCGATGGAGTACTTCTTGCACCAATCTTCAAGTCAGAATCTATCTCATTTTGTTCACGGCTTCAGGAAGAGAATGTGCCATTCGTTTTTATTGATGAATACATTGAAAATACAAATTTTCTGGCTTACATAGGAGAAAATATCTTCCGGAGCGGAAGAGTTGCCGGACAACTTATTGATATGATCACTCCGGAAAAAAGTGACCTGCTGGTTGTTACTATAGCTAGAAATATCCAGAATGTTCATCATCTCACCAACCGTACTGAAGGATTTCTGAACTATTTCCGAAAATCAGGCAAAAATAAAGGCAAGAAGATTATCATAAACGTTCCTGAACCATCTTCAGATGATGTTAAAAATGCGATCGACAACGCATTTCTGGATAACCCCGGAATAGGTTCAGTTTTTATTACAGGTTCAAGATCATATCTCATTGCTTTATATCTGGAAAAGAAAGGATTAAAATCAATCGATCTGATAGGATACGATCTTCTGGACTTAAATGTTAAGTTTTTGAAATCTGGAATCATTCGATTCCTGATAGGTCAGCGACCTGAAGAACAGACATATAAGGGGATAAAAAAATTATTCGAATACCTCTCACTGCATAAAATACCTGATAAAATTGAATATCTTCCAGTTGATATAGTTACTTCTGAAAATGTTGATTTTTTTTTATGAAATATGAAAAAACTCGGTAAATATTCAATCGGTCTGGGTGACAGATTTGGTCATCAGGGAAGTGCCCAGCTAAAAGCAATTATTGCAGCATCCGAAAAAGGCATCGATATTACTCCTGTATGGAATAAATCTAACAGGGAACACAATACAATAGGCACCCAACCGGTAGATGTCAGGATTGAAGCAGATTTGGCAACAGGAAGTGCAGGATTTAAAAAATCATATTTTGTTGATGCCGATCATATTAATATTGATACGGTTGATCGTTTTATTGAATGCTCCGATTTTTTTACAATTGATGTTGCATCATATATCGGGCTGAAAGCTGATGAGAAAGATATCCTTGAATTCCTGTCAGGAGCTGAAAAATATACCGGTAAACTGAAAATAGCAGGAACAAAATTATCATTTGATACATCAAAATCCCAGATAAAACAATTCGCGGAAAAGTATCTTTTTGCTGCAAAAAAAGCCAGGGATATTTACTTTAAAATTGAGAAAGGTAAAGGAAATGGAAATTTCATCACTGAAATATCAATGGATGAAGTGGCTCAGCCCCAGACTCCAGTGGAACTCTTATTCATTCTTAAAATGCTGGCTGCTGAAAACATACCCGTTCAGACAATAGCACCCAAGTTTTCAGGAAGGTTTAACAAAGGAGTTGATTATGTTGGTGATCCTCTGTTGTTTGCCAGGGAATTTGAATCTGATATTTTGGTTATTGACTATGCAGTCAGGGAATTTGGTCTGCCCGAGAACCTTAAGATAAGCATTCATTCAGGATCGGATAAGTTTGCTATCTATCCATACATTGGTTCAATAATTAAAAAATATGACATGGGAATACATCTGAAAACGGCAGGTACTACCTGGCTTGAAGAAGTAATCGGTCTTGCTGAATCAGGTGGTGAAGCTCTGGATTTTGTTAAAGAGCTCTATATTAAATCTCTGGAAAAAATCGATGAATTATGTGAGCCATACGCAGATGTAATTGACATTGAAATATCTTCCCTGCCATCAAAACAGGAAGTTTCTCAATGGAATAGCGCCAGGTTTTCAGATTCATTAAAGCATATATCTGGAAATTCTGATTATAATCCAGACATGAGGCAACTGGTACATGTTGCATATAAACTTGCAGCTTTACAGATGAAGGATTATTTCAGGCTATTGGAAACGAACGAGCAAGTAGTCTCAAAATGCGTTTATGAAAACATTTTTAACAGACATATCTGCAGATTATTCGATTTAAAATAAAGATCATTACTCCCTGGTTTTAGAACCTGTTACCTGTTTTGATTCAGTCTGATGCAGATCAAATATCATAATTTCATTCATTCCTTCTCTTAGCCACGGGGATGGACAAAAAAGTCTTTTTTGTGGCCCGATATTCCAGTAACGTCCAAGATTATGCCCATTTACCCAAACTATTCCTTTTGTGTAATTTGAAACATCTATATAAGTGTCAGAAAATAAATTTCCTTCTCCTCTTGACAGAACAAAATTGCCTTTAAAAAACACCCCGGGTTTCTTAAGTGATTTCCCAGAGGATCTGAGATCCCAGATATATTTTTTATCCATCGGAAGATTATATGCCTGCCAGTTCACCAATTTTGTTCCACTAAGAGTCACACTATCAGTAATACCCTTTCTGTCAATAATATTCTTGCCAAAATTTATATGTCCCATTGCTTCGACTAATATCTCAAGGACCGGCACTTCTTCATTGCTTGATGGTATATCAATTGAGTTTATACCCTCTCTCCTGTCGAGTTTCCCAATATAATTGCCATTCAGAAAAACGGTTGCATAGTCATGGATATCCGTCACTATAAGCTTTCCGCTTTTATTTCCGGTAAGCTCAGTCTTATATAATATAAAACCATGATATTGACCATAAGCTTCAAAAGTTTTAGGCTGAACTGAGCTCACAGGTTGAGGAAGATTGTCCCATACGGAACTAAATGGCTGCATGCTCATAGGTGTTATTACTATGGCAGGAACCGAGTCGGGGATTGGAGGAAGAGTTTTTCCTTTCGGCAGATACGAGCTTATAAGTTTCCTGAGCGACATATACTTTGAAGTAGGCTGACCCTGTTCGTTGATTGGAGCATCATAATCGTAACTGGTTATATCGGGTTCATAACCTTTACCACCGGAGTTAGCTCCGGCAGTATATTCGAAATTGGTTCCTCCATGAATAACATAAAAATTAAACGACTTCTTGTTGTCCATCAGAAATTTCACCTCCTTTAGGAGCTCTGAGGTATCAGGTTTTGCCCATTTCTCACCCCAGTGAGTAAGCCAGCCAGGATATGTTTCACTGCTGAAGACGGGTACTCCGGGGTTTATTTTAGCTGCCAGATCAAAATCCTGCTGAGAACTGCCTGAATCGAGTCCTACTGCACTCCCTGGAAGGGTACCTGCTTCCAACATCTTTGTGGATGGACCATCGCCTGTAAAAGTGGGAATATCAATGCCAAGTGAAGCCCATATTTCTTTAAGTTTAAGCAGGTAATTTTTATCATTGCTATAGCTACCATACTCATTTTCAATTTGTAGCATTAAAATGGGACCTCCTTTTGTTATAAGGAATGGCTTGATAATTTCCGCGAGCTTACCCATATATCGTTCTGCAGCTGCCATATAACGGGGATCGAGAGATCTTAATTTTATGTCGGGTATACGCAAAAGATAAGGAGGAATTCCACCAAGATCCCATTCTGCACATACATAAGGACCTGGTCTCAGGATCAGCCACATATCCTCTTCCTGAACAATTTTGATGAATTCACTTAAATTATGATTCCCTGTTTCAAAATCGTAGACACCTTCTTCTGATTCATGAAAATTCCAGAATATATAAGCCGATATAGTATTGCATCCCATAGCTTTTGCCATCATAATCCTGTGTTTCCAGTATTCCACAGGTATCCTTGCCGGGTGCATTTCACCGCTTATTATCTGAAAAGGCTGTCCGTCAAGAAGGAATTCAGAAGTTCCTAATTTGAATGTATGTTTTGGTTTCTGGGCCTGGGCAGATGATACAACCAGAATTAGAATCAGTGATAAAATAAAAATAATATTTCGCCTAATCATGTCATTATCTGTTATTTATATTCATTTTTTTAAACCTGTCATTTACTTTTTTCTTCTTACTTTTGTCTTTTATCTTAATTGAAACCAAACCCAACCCAGCGACTCCGCGCTTCGCCTGGCAGGCTATCCAAGGAGGAGGATTTATAACTACACTTCTCCTGTTCTCCCCATCTCCCACTCAAGTTTTTCAGATAGCCTGAAAGCTATGCAGTTTCCGGTAAAATCCATCCTGTTTTGTCATCAATTCAGTATGTGTACCAGTCTCAACAATCCTTCCGTCATCTATAACAACGATTAAATCTGCGTGCTGTATTGTCGAGAGGCGATGAGCAATTACAACTGAGGTCCTGTTTTTCATCAGTTTAAGTATTGCATCCTGAACAAGTCTTTCCGATTCAGTATCGAGAGCCGAAGTTGCTTCATCCAGAATCAGTATAGGTGGATTAGCCATAATGGCCCTTGCAATACTTATTCTTTGCCTTTGTCCGCCGCTGAGTTTATTTCCTGATTCACCTACAGTGCTTTCATAACCCTGTTCAGTCTCCATAATAAACTCATGAGCATTAGCAATCCGCGCAGCAACTTCTACATCTCCCATCTCAGAAGTCTTCACTCCGAAAGCTATATTCTCTTTGAACGAAGTATTAAAAAGTATAGGTTGTTGGCTTACAATTCCCATAAGGTATCTCAGGTCCTTGATCTTCAAATCGCGTAGATCAACACCGTCAATCAGAATACTTCCCCGATCACAATCCATAAATCTGGGAAGCAGATCTGCCAGAGTCGATTTTCCGGCTCCCGACTTGCCAACGATTGCAACAGTCTGCCCTTTATTTATTTTCAGGTTAATATCCCTGAGTACAGGCTCATTGTTATATGCATACCATACTCCTTTAAACTCAACTGAATAATTGAATCCGCTGATAGCGATTGCGTTTTCTTTTTCAGTTATGGTTTCTTCCGCATCGAGTATCTGGTCTATCCTGTCGATAGAAGCCATCCCTTTCTGAATAGCAAAATATGCAGTGGTAATGTTCTTTGCAGGCTGAATTATCTGTGAAAAAACAACCAGATAAACAATAAGATTCGCAGGTGTCATACTCCCCGACCCTTGGAGGACAAGGTTGCCCCCAACATAAAGGATAATCATAATAACTATTGTTGAAAGAAATTCGCTCAGAGGCGAAGCTAGGTAGGCTTTTCGGATTACCCGCTTGAAAACTTTTGCATATTTCTCATTTGACTCCGAAAACTGAGCTTTCATTTTTTCTTCAGCATTGAACCCTTTGACTATCCTGAGGCCTGTAAGTGTCTCTTCCACAATGGTAAGAAGCTTTCCTAGATTTTGTTGACCCAAGAGTGAAGATGACCTTAAGGTACGGCTTGCCCGTCCAATCAGCCAGCCACTTACCGGAAGAAGAACAAGGGCGAACAGACTTAGCTCGTAACTGGATATAAAAAGATAGATAACAAATACCAGTATCAGGATCGGATCTCTGAACATCATTGTAAGTGAAGACATTACAGAAATCTCAACCTCCTGTACATCATTAGATATTCTTGTCATAACATCTCCTTTCCTTGCATCGGTAAAGAATGACAGAGGAAGTCGGAGGATTTTGTGATATAGTTTCTCCCGAAGGTCACGAACTGTACTTGATCTGATAAATGCCATACAGTTATTGGCCAGAAAAATGAAGGCGTTCTTAAAAAGACTGGCTCCTATTACGATAAGCACTACTAATGTCAATGCACCCGATTGTCCGTATTTTTCAATAAAAACTGAGAGGTAATATTTGCTAAACGCTCCTATATATGCAGAAGTTAGCTGAAATGGACCCGGATTAGCAACTACAGCTTCACCACTGAAAAGCACTGTTAAAAAGGGCTTTACTAGTGTAAAAGTAAGAAGTGCAAACAAAGCGCTTAAAATGTTGTAAATGATATTTTTAACTGCTGACCACTTATAAGGTGCAAAATATTTAAGCAGCAATCTAACGTTATTCATTAATAAAATATTTGATTAAAAACCTGTATAATTGAACGGAGTAATAGCTTTTAGTTCTGTTTTTACAGTATCACTCAGGTCCAGGTTATCAATGAAATCAGATATTGACTCAAAAGTGATCTTCTGATTAGTGCGCGTCAGATCGAGAAGTGCTTCGTATGGATTTGGATAACCCTCTCTTCGCAGTATTGTCTGGATAGCTTCCGCCACAACAGCCCAGTTATTCTCCAGATCGCTGTTAATTTTTTCAGTATTGACTATAAGCTTATTAAGTCCTTTCAATAAAGAATTAAAAGCTACCAATGAATGACCAATTGGAACTCCAATATTCCTTAAGACCGTGGAATCCGACAGATCGCGCTGGAGTCTCGATATTGGCAACTTCATGGAAAAATGTTCAAAAATTGCATTTGCATATCCAAGATTACCTTCAGCGTTCTCAAAATCAATAGGATTTACCTTATGAGGCATTGCTGAAGATCCGATCTCCCCCTTTTTTATTTTTTGCCTGAAATAGTCCATTGAGATGTACAGCCATAAATCCCGGGCCAGATCGATAAGTATAACATTTATCCTGCGCATATTATCAAATAACGCTGCAAGATTATCATAATGCTCGATTTGTGTTGTAGGTTGTGAGCGTTCGAGTCCCAGCTCTTCATTCACAAAATTATTTGCAAAGGTTAGCCAGTCTATATCTGGATAAGCAACTTTATGGGCATTAAAATTACCCGTTGCACCTCCGAACTTGGCCGAATATGGAATTTGTCCAAAGTATTTTGTTTGTCCATCAATTCTCGCAATAAATACCTCAATCTCCTTACCCAGCCTTGTAGGAGTTGCAGGTTGGCCGTGTGTCCTTGCAAGCATTGGAATATTCTTCCACTCATTGGCAAATGTAGCTAGAGTTTCTCTCAACTCGTAAAGAACAGGGAAATAAACATCTATCAGTGCATCTTTAATGGATAAGGGTATAGCAGTATTGTTTATATCCTGAGAGGTCAGTCCAAAATGAATAAATTCGCTCCACTTTCCCCAACCTGACTGGAAAAACCTTTCTTTCAGATAATATTCGATCGCTTTTATATCATGATTTGTGACTTTCTCTCTTTCTTTGATTTTTTCAGCATCAGTCAAATCAAAGTCTTCATATATTGACCGTAAAACCTTGAAGTTATCCTTTTTAAAATCAAGCAGTTGAGGAAGAGGAATATCGCAAAGGGCAATGAAATATTCTATTTCCACCATCAGACGATATCTGATTAACCCGAATTCAGAAAAATACAGGTCGAGTTCATCAATTTTTTGTCTATATCTTCCGTCAAGAGGAGTTATGGCAGTAAGAAAATTTAATTCCATTATTTATCAGATTGGAGTTTCACTTGTTATTAGTATATGTACAAAAGTACTATTTTAGANNGTTGTAAAAAAAAAGGTATGGATAAAATCAGAATATCTGCCGTCAAATATGCAAACACGTATCCATTTATTTATGGCTTAATTGAAAGCGGATTTGAAAAGAAGGTGATCATCGAGACTGATCATCCTGCTGATTGCGCTGCAAAATTAATAAGCGGAAGAGTTGATGTGGGTCTAATTCCAGTAGCAGCTCTTCCTTTTGTTAAAAACTATCATATTATTAGTGATTTTTGCATTGGCGCCAATGGGAATGTCAGAACTGTTATGTTATTAAGCAACTGCCCATTTGAAAAAATAAGGAATATATACCTCGATTATCGCTCCAGATCATCGGTCACCCTCACTAAAGTACTTGCAAAAAACAGTTGGAAAAGAGAGTTCAGATGGATCAATACATCAAAAGCATTTGATTTCCTGAACTTAGGTCAGAATGAAGCTGTAGTTTTAATAGGTGACCAGTGTTTTGAATTTGAAAACAGCTTCAGGTACAAAATTGATCTGGCTATGGAATGGAAGATATTTTCAGGACTTCCATTTGTTTTCGCCTGCTGGGCGTCCAACAAACAGCTTGATAATATGTTCATTGATGATTTTAATGAGGCCCTCAGGCTTGGTGTAAACAATATTGACGGAGTTGTAGATAAATTTGGACAAACAGGAACAATTACCGGCGAAATCCTCAGAACTTATCTCAAGAAAAATATTGACTTCAATTTTAATGATGAGAAGAAAGCAGGACTAAAGTTGTTTTTGGAGTTGATGGGGAAACTTTAACCCCCACTGTTGTTATTTTTATTTTGACCCCCCATCCCTCTGGAAGGGGGACAGACGGACCAGTAAAAGGGGGAATTTTAAACACCTGATATGAACCTAGTAAACATTAATTATGGATAACATTGATTTACCTAAAGATCTGATAATAAGAGATTATAGGAATGAAGACTATGATGAGTTAATTAATTTCTGGTATTTGACCGACATGGGAAATCCGGAAAGAGGCGATTCCAGTGATACTATTAGCAGAACCCTGCAATTAGGAGGAAAACTTCTTATTTTGGAATCAAAGTCCTCGAGACAGATATGCGGGAGCTCATGGATGACATACGATGGCAGAAGGATANNCCTGAATGCCAGGGAAAAGGACTTTCAAAAATTTTGTTAAAAGAATCTCTTCAATTTATCAAAAGCAATGGATCTCAGGTTAAATTAGAGGTTCATTCCACTAATTTTAAGGCTATTAATCTTTACAAGAAATTCGGATTTAAGCATCTGGGGGAATATAATGTTTACATAATAAGGGATACCTCAAATTTGTAAATATTTATTCAAGTTGTCTATTTAATGTTTAACTTTGGGTTTTGGTGTGATTTAAAAAACTATTATTGATAA
>PMNJ01000263.1 GCA_003162595.1 Bacteroidales bacterium
GACAAAAGACAAAAGACAAAAGTAAAAAAGTGAAGATCAGCAATTACAAAAAACAAGACCAGCAATCAACAATAAGTAACAAGCAACTAACAACAAGGATAATAAATAGAAATGAACAAGCATATCAGAAATATTAATGGGAAATCGACCAGAATTGGTTTTGAGGATGATCTGATGGCTGACAACAACGATTCTGCTCTGTTTGAAACCATAAGTGACTATATGAAGGGACGAATGGACCTTGAAGAAATTAAAAATGACCATGCTATTTCAGATGCCAGGGATACAGTTAAGGAGATGATATCAGATTATAATAACAACCTGTCGGGAAATAAAGAGAATACAAAATTTATCAGGGAAATACTATCTATAACAGAATCTGAAAGGGACCTCTCTGAAGAGATAAAATCAATAAAACAGGAGATAGACGATAATAAACTTAACGAAATAACTTCTGAGTGGGTTAAGGAATGGCATGAGAAAAAACAAAAGGTGGGTATAAAAGATCAAAAAACCGAAGAGATCAAAGATTTTATCACCGGCACAATTAATTCTTCTTCACTCGAACCTGTTCAATCCATGAACGAAGTGAGCAAAAAGAGAACTGGCATAAGCCTCTTCGCAAGGTATGCTTCACTTTCAGCTGCCGCTATGATCGGCCTCTTTATACTGATAAGAACACTTCTTCCCACTTCAAATCCTGAGAAGCTTTTTAACTTATATTATAGACCATTCGATGCAGTTTCACCTGTGACAAGGAGTTTGAATATTAATGAAAAAGACAACTTTTCTTCAGCAATAGAAAATTATAAAGCAGGCAATTACCAGAAAGCGGCAATCATGTTTGCCAATGCATTACAGAATGATCCTTCCGCTGTCTCACCAAGTTTCTACCTGGGTTTATCGCAGCTTGCTCTAAAGAATTATGACCAGGCAATAAATCTGTTTATAAAAGTTGTAAATGATTCAGGTGAGTATGGAAAGGAAGCAAGATGGTTTATGGGTCTCGCATATCTTAAATTAGCCAATAAAGTGAAAGCCGCTGAATGTTTTGAATATCTCGCCAGGTCAGATGGATTCTACCGGGAGCGGTCAGAAACAATCCTTCTCCGTTTAAAATAGAATAACACCATTCCTCCGGAAATTATTATAATCAGACCAATAATAATCACATAAACAACTAAATTTCGTGTTACCGGTTCATTATCGCCGAGTACCTCATAGGCTGCCCAGTAATATGGATTTTTAAATGCAGGAGAAGAACTCTTCAGATACTCAAGTTTTGCCAGACGCATAGCCTCATTTTTTTCATTTCCTTTTGAAAGATGAAAATAGAATCGCGTCATAATAGCTGCGCTGACCTCATCATTTATGTCCCAGGTAGTTTTGATCACCGATGATGCTCCTGCAAGCGTGAAACCACGTGCAAGGCTCATCAATCCCTCGCCATAATATAATGTCCCTGTACCTGAATTACAGGCGCTCAGGACAACCATGGGCGACTGTATCCTGGCCAGACTTATCTCATAATTATAAAGTTTGGAATCCGCCGCGGAAAGCTTGTGAGTGTCGAACATCAGGTAAGAGTACTTCGAGTCTATACTGTCCGACATGGAGTGCATGGCCAGGTGAAAAATGGCAGGATCATGCAATGCACTGATAAAATTTGTTTTCGTGGCGTTATCACCACTAAAGTTTTTACCCCTGAACCATTTGAAGATGGATGCAATTTCAATCCCCGCTCCCCGAAGCGAAGACATTGCACTATCGGAGCGACTCGTGTTCCGGTAATCAGGAGAGAATGCAAGCACCTTCGCACCTCTCATTTCACTACTGCTCTTACTGAATATCAGCGATGAAGAGTAACCATAAGAGAAAGTATAATCGTTAATGAGATAGTGAAGACCTTCATAATCGCTTTGACCCGGTCCGGGTTTGTTTTTAAGAAATTCATCAAAGGAAAGCCATCCTATCTCTTCGTCGGGGATGATAATTAGTTTTTTTCCCCTGAAAAGATCTTCAACAGGTTTGATAAGGTTGAGATACATGTAATTAAGGGCGCCGGTACAGGAAATATAACCGATGTTTTGCGATCCGGATGGTGACAAAGGATCTGATGTTTTACTTAAGATCTCCGCATTTTTTACAAAAAGTGAATCGAGCCACTGTTCGCGGAAGTCAAGACGATCGCGTGAAATCAGAAAAACATACAACTTTCTTTTACCGTCTGAATATTGGTTTGAAAGGAGATAATCGACAATGGTCTCATCTTTTTTTAATTGTTTTTGAATCAGTTTCACAGAAACGGGTTCTGTTTTTCTGACAAGATCGTGGTATTGGGGAAAAACTCTTTCCATTTCGCCGGTTACTTTTTCTTTATCACGGTTCATATCAAAAAGAGCATCTTTCCAAAGCGAAATTTTAGCGCTGTCAGGTTTTGACTTGCGGTTCTCTTCGAGGATAAGGTTATCATAAGCTGCAATATTTCCACTTAACCTGTTCTGCTTTTCGCGAAGTGAGTCGGGAATGCCGGTGGAATAGAGCAGTTCATTTCCGGTTATCTCATTTCGCAATATTGCAGCTTTTGCTTTCTGGGCAATGGCGTACATCTTATAATCCAGTGAGTTATCATGAGTGGTCGAATATAAATTATAAGCCAGCTGAGTAGCAAAAAGATATGTTTCTTTCTCATTCTCAGCCAGGTAGATACGGCTCTCTTCCGACATATAATTATTCCTGATCCTGTCGATAAGCTGAAGCGCCAGCTCCATTGTTTCAAGGCTTTTGGTCATGGTTTTAAGCTTCATTACCGGGTCACTTTGCTCACTTGCAAAAAGATCAAGAGCCTTTGCTTTGCTTTTCAGGTTATCGAGGAGCCGGATATCAAAAAGGGAGGAATCGATCGAAGGATTCGTGAAAATATCGGGGTTGTTAAAGTTTTTGACGACAGCTATTAGGGATTTCTGATAATAATAAAGAGCCGAATCAAAGTTGCTTAAATGAATGTAATCGTCTGCAAGGTGTTTATAAGATAAAGATACAATTGTATGTTTGTCTCCATAATTTTTCACACAAATTGCCATTGCTTTTTTATGTATATCAAGTGCTTTTATATTTTTACCTTCAGACTTAAGAAACAAACCATAATCGAAATAAACATCAGCTAACCTGTAATAATTTTTATTATACTCATTTATAAAATTTGCAATGCTTTTAAGGTAGAATTCCTCTGCTAACTTTGAGTTGCCTATTTTAACATATATCTTGGCAATATTCAGATATGTAAAGGGTAATCCTGATATATCATATTTTGAACTTAGTTTTACGTTCTTTTCAAGATAACTTAAGGCTAGTAAGTATTTTTTTGTTTCTATATACGCTATACTGATGTTTACGTACACTTGTGACAAACTGTTAAGAAATTTCTTATTACCTGCACTTAGGGAGAGGTAGATCCTCATACTTTTCTCAAGATATTCAATAGCAACATTGTAAGATTTTTTAATGTTATAAATGTATCCCCTATTATTATAAATGGCAGCCACATCCGCAGAGTTCTGATCATTTTTACTGATTAAAGATTCCGCTTTAATATTATATTCAAGTGCCTTGTCATACTTACCCAACGTCATACTTATTACCCCAAGATTATTATATATAGCTAATAACCTACTCTTCTTAAGAGTGTCATTCGATTCAAGGATATAATTAAGGGATTTTTCAGCATTCAGAATGTCTCCGGATCCGTAATATTTTAAGAATTTTTTTAAAAGTGTATTGAAATCTGGTTCCTGCGCTGCTGCATAATCCAAAAAAGCAAGAGAAAATAAAATAACTAATAGTAAAACGAGTTTTTTCAATATATGAAATTATATCAACCCCTCATAAATACATTATTTGTAAAGCAAATTAATGAAAAATTGATGCACAAAAAAAATAAAAGAGCATACCATTAATTGGAACGCTCCTTTACTGACAAAAATAGTTCTGCCTTTTGAGTCTTATTTTGGGATAATAATTATTTGCACGCCTCCATTAGCTTCACCATCCGCATTTCCACCTCTTACATGGCTCATAGCCTGAAGGTTTAATATCTCATTCCCCGATAATTTAGAAACTAACTGATCAAAATTCCTGATTGCTTCTGCTGATTTGTCTGCTTTTTTCATGATTTTATAGTTTTAAGTTTAAGTTTAAGTTTGATGTTTTATCGGGATATGCAATTAAATGTTACCTGAGAACTATTTTTTATTATGCAACAGGAAGTTAATTAAAACCGTTAAAGCACTGACATATAAATTAATATAAAAGTTATTAACATCTTATCTCTTCCAAAAATCCTGAAAGACTGAATAGCCACTATGCTATTATACCGTTATGCCGTTATACCATTATACTATTATGCCATTATGCCATTACACCCTTATGTCCTTATGCCCTTATGCCATTACTTTCACAATAAAAATCCCAGTCCATGGTAACAATTTTCCCATTAACCCGATAAAACTCTGTAATTAATTAAAAGGATAAAATGAACCGTCCCATTATTGGGAGTATAGCTTGAGATCTGAAAGTTAATTTAATTTCAAAATCGCTAAGGAATGAGTGCAAAATATTATGTGGCTGTCAGGCCCCAGATAAATGAGAATCACGCCGTCCATAAGGAAGGCTGTCCATTCTTGCCGGATGATAAAAAGAGGATCTACCTTGGTGAGTTCAGTTCAGATAAGGATGCCGTGAGAGAAGCCCAACTACATTTTATTAAGACAAAGGGCTGTATTTTCTGTTCAAAGGAACATAAAAAATACGAGGAGAAGCCGTCACAGTTTGTATGGGCAGATGAGCTGATACCTGCAGAGTCCGAGGGTCCAGTATCCTATCATCAAAGTCTGATTTACTGCGTAAATTGAGGAAGATGGCATAGAGCTCAGGGCTCATGTATGGTTAGGTTGCAATAACGCGAAACGCGAAACAAGCGATCAACTCCGGGTCCTTAAGGATAATGAAAATTAAAGATCTATTGTAAATTCATCTGAGATCTTCATATAAGGCAAAGATAATATTTGCGCCATAGATTGCAATGCCCATTGGCCACTGCACACCTTTCCAATTAAAGGAATCTGTTTATGCTATACAAAACCCCTTTGCCTGCTATGTTGACGGGGCTGTTGAATAAGTCGAAATCCATTTTGAGAATTAACCCCACTTCAGGGAGGCAAAAGATGCGCAAAAAAAATGCAAGACTAGTTGGCAATGTTGATAGCAAAAAAAAGTACAGGTCTTTACAAGCCTGTACTTTTTAAAAATAGGTTCAGGTTAATTATTTTTTACTTAAAGAGGCATAATAATCGTTGAAAATACCATTGATAAGTGGCCTGTAATAAAGCCAGAAGAATCTTCGTGTATCATCCGTTTTATCGGAAAAGAGAATTCCTTTCAGTTTTTCAACACCTTTAATCCTGGCAGTCCAGTAAGGTACATTGTATGTTGCAAAATCTCCTGAAAAATAATATGTTCTCTGTGTCACCGGATCCTGAACAACTGCAGGGAACTCACTCTGTAATGCATTGTTAACTAAAAGAGAATCACCTAATGGAGTTGTATCAAGCTTAAACTTTGAAATGACGTTATTCTGAAGAGGGTCAATAATATCAAACCACTGGTCAAATGCAACTGATGGGACGACACCATATTTCTTTGAGGAGGCTTCATCTGTTATTATCTGGGGCAACGAATTCTTCAGTTGTTTCCCTTCTTCGAGGACAACTATATCTTTTTCTTTCAGAATAACAACTCCAGGTTTTGTAAATTTCCATGGCATCTTATACTCTTTTCGGTACATAGCAGTCATCCATACAGGGAAATCTTTGATTGTGGTATCAAGAGAGCTGAAGTACTTTCCGGTCCAGCCCGAGAAAGTTATTCCAAGTTTTTCCTGTGTTCTGACAGATTCAAACTGTGCTGTCGGATAATCGAAAGAGTTATATTCCATAATAATGAGTTTATTCCTGTCTTTCATTTCTTTAAGAAGCAGAAAGTCATTATTATTAAGTCCACCATAAATTTTTCTCGATTTGCGGCTTTTATTTATGCCTCTGTACCAATCATTAAAAAAGACTCCGTAGGTATCTGCAAAATATATTGCATCATTTTTGTCTGCCAGACTAATCAGATCTGTGAGCCTATAATCATTTCTGTCCCATTTGTGATCACGAAGAGGTCTCTGGGGGAAAAAACCGAAATAATCTTTTTTATAGGAATAACTTGTTTTACTTTCTTTTTTTACAAATCTTTTGTTAGTCAGAATCCAGTTAAATGATTTGTGATGTTCACGTTCGAGTGTTGGAACAGTCTTATCAACTATAATTATATCCAATGGCTTTTTCGATTGAACACTCCATCGGATCAGATTAATTACTGGCAGGGCAATAATTACTGCCAGGATGATAACTACAATAAGCAGAGTTTTTTTCATAACTGAATATATCTGAAAGTATTCAAATACAATAACTATAACCCGATTATTTTCAAAAAATTAAAATCAATTGTTAAAAGTATTAATTTATTTTTTTTAAAGAAAATAAATTTGAGGCAATTTAGTAAAAAATATTGAACCACAATACTGCTTAGTAGCCACAGGATGAATTATTGCCTCTTTTGTCAGCGCCTCCGGCTATTTTAGCTCCGGGCAGTATCATGATAGCATTGATACTGCCTATTGATGCGCGTTCCTTTAATATATGACCCATATCTGTAAGCTTTTTAGAAGAAATGCTGTCAATCGCATCTTTTTCGAAGCTAATCCAGTCGGGTAACCATTGATGATGAAACCTTCCTGCATTGACTGCCTGCCCGATACTCATCCCAAAATCGAGCACATTAACAATTACCTGGAAAACCGTTGTGGGAATAGTTGAACCTCCAGGGGATCCTAACACAAGAAAAAGCTTCCCCTCTTTTTCTACAATCGACGGAGTCATCGAGCTCAGCATCCTTTTTCCGGGTTGAACAGAATTGGCTTCACCACCCACCAGTCCGTACATGTTAGGGAAACCTGGTTTTACAGAAAAATCATCCATCTGATTATTAAGTATAAATCCTGCACTGTCAACAACAATACTGTTGCCGAACGAGTTGTTTAAAGTGGTAGTCGCAGCAACAGCGTTTCCTGCGTCATCGACAACTGAATAATGAGTAGTTTCCTCACTTGCATATCCTTCCGGGGAGCCTGGCATTATTTCCAGTGAAAGGGAAGCTCTATTTTTATTAAAATCACTCATACGGTTAAGGAGGTATTTTCTACTAACCAACTGACCAACAGGTATTTTAACAAAATCAGGATCGCCAGGGTATTCCGATCTGTCTGCAAAAGCTCTTCTCTCGGCCTCCACCATCAGATGAATTGTCTGGGAGGAATTGAACCCCCATTCCTTTACAGGATATGGTTCTATCATCTTTAAAAGCTGGATAAGAATAATCCCTCCGCTTGAAGGAGGTGGTACAGTAATAATCTTATAACCTTTATAGTCGGTGGTAAGGGGCACTCTTGAAACTGATCTGTATTCATTCAGATCCTGTTCCGATATAATCCCATTGGCTCTTTTCATCTCTCTGACCAGAAGGCGGGCTGTTCTTCCGGAATAGAATCCATCGCGACCATAATCCCTTATTCTCTTTAGAGTCTCAGCGAGGGAACTCTGAATGAGAATATCTCCCTCCTTCCACAATGAATCCTTCACAAAAGCAGGTCTGAAAACGTTTCTGCCGATAAATAAAATCCTGTTTGCATTCAGGTCTGCAGCTTGCCTCTTCGTTACAGGAAATCCTTTTTCAGCAAGATCGATTGCCGGCTGAATTACCTCTTTNNTTTGAATGGGCGTTTAACATTCCGTCCACAGTGCCTGGGACTCCGCTGGCAAGATGAGTATCGGTACTCAGCCCTTCTGTTACATTGCCTGATTTATCAAGATACATATCGCGCGATGCATGCGACGGAGCTTTCTCCCTGTAATCAATCACATCTGTATTACCATCACTTGTCCTGATCAGCATAAACCCACCTCCACCGATATTGCCGGCTTCAGGATAGCATACAGAAAGAGCAAATTCCGTGGCGACTGCGGCATCAATTGCATTTCCGCCTTTCTGCAGAATACTGATGCCAATACGTGAACTCAGCGGGTGAGCGGAGACGACCATACCGCTGTCAACAATAATATTTCGACCTTCAATAAATCTGCTATGTTCTTTCCCCGATTTTACAGAGCATGACGCTAATAGTACCAGGACTGAGAAGATGGTAATAAGTTTATTCATTGTTGTTTATATTAATAGCAAAAATAATTTGGTTGTTCAACGTACTCATACCCTTATTCCTGTCTCATTACTTTTCATAACACAATAATACCAATAAACTACCTATTAATACGATGGCGCTGACAAAATCTGTGAGAACAAAAATTGTTTTACTACTTTTACGCAAACATTTTTATTATGCTGGCAAATCAACCACTTGCTGAAAGGCTAAGACCAAGGGAACTCAGTGAGTTCTGCGGGCAGGAACATCTTGTCGGCAGGAATGCGGTTCTGAGGAAAGTGATTGAATCGGGAAATATTCCTTCCTTTATCTTATGGGGACCTCCCGGGGTGGGAAAGACAACTCTTGCCGGGATCATTGCTAACACTCTTAAACGACCTTTTTTTCATCTGAGCGCTGTACATTCAGGAGTTAAGGATGTGAGAGAAACAATCGAAAAAGCAAAAAATCAGCAGTTTTTTAACCAGCCGAACCCAATCCTGTTCATAGATGAGATTCACCGGTTTAATAAATCACAACAGGATTCTCTTCTGAGCGCTGTTGAGCAGGGAATAATTACCCTCATCGGAGCAACCACTGAAAATCCTTCCTTTGAGGTCATTTCCCCGCTTCTTTCACGGTGTCAGGTTTATGTGATGAAACCGTTGACAGAGGAGGAACTTTTAACATTAATGAACAAAGCTTTAAAAAAAGACAGTTACCTTGCAGCATACGACATTGAAATTGAGGAACACGAAGCTCTCATTCGAGTCTCAGGCGGTGATGCAAGAAAATTGTACAATGCTCTTGAACTTGTCGTAAGTTCAGAAGCTGATGAATTATCTCCTGAAAAAATCATTATCAACAATGAAATGGTTTTGAGACATGTCCAAAAGAATCTAGCGCTATACGACAAGAATGGTGAACAACATTATGATATTATTTCCGCGTTCATAAAATCTCTAAGGGGAAGTGATCCGAATGCGGCAGTTTACTGGCTCGCACGAATGGTTGAAGGAGGTGAAGACCCCAAGTTCATAGCACGAAGGATGCTTATCCTTGCCGCAGAGGATATCGGTATTGCCAATCCAAATGCATTGCTTCTTGCACAGGCTTGTTTTGAAGCTGTAAATGTTATCGGATGGCCGGAGTCACGTATTATTCTGTCGGAAGCTGCGATTTATCTGGCTACGTCTCCGAAAAGCAATTCATCAATAGTGGCAATTGATAATGCTATCGCTACCGTCAGATCCGAAGGGGATCTTCCTGTACCATTGCATATCAGGAATGCCCCTACGACTCTCATGAAGAACCTTGGTTATGGAAAAGAATACAAATATGCACATAGCTATTCAGGAAATTTTATTTCTGATAATTTTCTGCCTGAAGAAATAAAGGGAACCGTTTTTTATGATCCCGGAGCTAACCCTAAAGAAGAAGATGTCAGAAAAAGACTCACTGCGATGTGGAAGGATATTTATAATTACGATAAGAAGTAAAAAGTTTAGAAACGAAGTGACTATATCCCGCAAAGCGGAAACAAAAGTATAAATCTAAACAAAAACTGTCACAACTTGTCCTGCTTAGGCGGGAGAGAAACACAGAGGATTCACAGAGGTTCACAGAGTAAGATCAAAATGGATCTAGCCCCCCCTTGGTTGGGTTGGGGGGTAAAAATCAGAATAAAAAATTTCCCGCAGATTACGCAGATGAACGCTGATATTTAATCGCAATCTGAGACATTTTGCTAAATCAGTGGGAAAAAGGAAAAGAGGAGCGGTTCCCATGGACACAGAGAAGCACAGAGAAAATTAACTCTTTATTCTTTTTACAAATATTTTTTTAACTTTGTTATAATATGTCACAAAATGGAATAAATATTCCCGGGATAAGTTTTAATGAATCTGGCAATTTTCTGTTGATTGCCGGGCCATGTGTTATTGAAAGTGAAGAGATTGTATTTGAAACAGCTGATCAGCTGAAGATGTTATCTGAAAAATATCACATTCCCTTCGTATTTAAGTCATCCTACAGAAAAGCAAACAGATCAAGGGGTGATTCTTTTTCAGG
>PMNJ01000337.1 GCA_003162595.1 Bacteroidales bacterium
ACCGGTCTGGTGCCTGATTTCTATCAACCGGAAATTGGTGATGGTGCTGGAAGAATAGTGTTCTAGCCTTAGTCAGGTTTCAGTATTCACCGTTCAGTGTTTAGAAGTTCAGAGTTCAGGGTAAAGCAAATATATGATTTATTTGCTCTGTGATCTGTGCCCTGCACTATGTGCTCTATGCATTAGCATTACCTGGTATTGCTTCTATTTTACTTATACCGAGAGCGAGAAGTAACATTTTCAGCATTAATTCGTACAAAAGCTATATCATATTATGCAATATATAGCGTACATATCATATAATAATTATTTGTCAGTGTCTGTACCAAAAACATGCATAGCAGATATTTAAATCATTTTATTATGTTTAGATAAATAAATTGTATATTTAGGGTAACACAAAAGCAGATAGGGTAATGTCTAAAACAATCAAAATATTAAATTATAGTTTTATCCTGATTCTGCTTGTAATTTTTACAGCCTGTGCCCCGGCAAAAAAAAATCCATACTACGAAAAAAGAAAAAAAAGTTCTCAGGTAAATGCTTCACAACTTGGAAGAAACAGGTACTATTTTTCATCAGGTTATCAGAAAAAACTTAACAAGACTTTTAAGCCGAAATAAATCCTGATCTTTTTATTCATCACACATAAAACTTAAACCATCATACGCCAGCATTATTTCAGGAGGCAGCTCTTTTGAAACTTCCTTATATAAGCCCATCTGATGACTGATATGCGTAATAAAAGCCTTTTTAGGTGATATTTCTCTGATAAGATCTATTGCTTCCCTTAGGCTGAAATGAGAAATATGCTTTTCCTTTCTGAGTGCATTTATGACTAAGTATTTAACTCCGTATAGTTTCTCTTTACTCTCCTCAGGCATATAATTTGCGTCTGTTATATATGCAAAATTCCCTACCCTGTAACCATAAACCGGCAACCTGTAATGAAACACTCTCACCGGTACTATATCAATCTTCCCGACACTGAACCCATGTTCTGAAACAGGATTAAGTCTCATTTTAGGAATTCCGGGATATTGATATTCTGAAAACACGTAGGAATATTCTTTTTTAATCACCTTCTGAACCCTCTCCTCGCAAAAAATGTCAATGGCGTCCTGACTTTTATAGTTGAAAGCCCTTACATCATCCAACCCTGCAATATGATCTTTGTGTTCATGAGTCAGAATAATTGCATCGAGCTTTGAAACATGTTCCCTGAGCATCTGTTGGCGAAAGTCAGGTCCTGCATCAATAACCAGAGTTGTTTCGTCAGTCTCCAGCATAACAGATGTCCTGAGTCTTTTATCGTTCAGATCTGAAGACAGGCAAGTACTACAATCACAGGCTATTACAGGGACTCCCTGTGATGTACCGGTTCCTAGGAATGTAATTTTCACAATTAGAATATTTCCTGACAAACCTATATTAAAAATCAGTAATAGGCAACAGGTTTTGCATTTTTTGTAATAACATGTGCTAATGGTATAATTGTTATATTTGGATGAATAAATTTATAATTGTGAACGGTAGAATTTACCTTATACCTGTTACTTTGGGAGGAGATGATTTTCTTAAAGTGATTCCAGAAAAAGTTATTGGACTTACAAGACAATTGCGATACTTTATTGTTGAGGAAATCAGGAGCGCAAGAAGATTTCTACGGCTGATAGACAAAGAGTTTCCGATTAATGATTCGGTATTCTATGAGTTGAATGAGCACACAGGCGAATCAAATATTATGAATTATCTTGAACCGATTTACAACGGATCGGATATTGGCGTTCTGAGTGAGGCCGGACTGCCGGGTATTGCAGATCCAGGGGCAAGAATAATTGCTTTGGCCCATCAGAAAAGGATCACGGTAACTCCATTGTCAGGGCCGTCCTCTATCTTACTGGCCCTGATATCTTCGGGGCTTAACGGACAGAATTTCAGCTTTAATGGATATCTCCCGGTAAAACCTGCTGAAAGATCAGCAAAACTCCGGGAACTTGAAAAAAAGGCAGGTGAAGGATATACCCAGATTTTTATGGAAACTCCTTACCGCAACCAGAAGATGCTTGAGTCACTCATAACAACCTGTAATAACAATACATTGCTTTGCATTGCTGCTGACATTACCCTGCCAACTGAATCGATAAGGACAATGAGGATCTCAGAATGGAAAAGAGATCTTCCATTACTAAATGACAAGCTTGTGGTCTTTGTAATGCAGTGATTTTATTTCGACGGTCCAGGTATCACTTTAACCAGTTGAACATCAAATACAAGAGGACTATAACCGGGTATGGTATAATAACCCTGGGTACCATAAGCAAGTTTTGAAGGGATGAGGAATGTAGCCTTACCTCCTTCTTTCATATATGTGACCCCTTCATCTAATCCTGAAATCAGATATCCTTCACCCACAGGAAAAACCAGATCGGCTCCGCCTGCATTGGAATCAAATACTGTTCCATCAGTGAATTTTCCGGTATAAACAATATGGGCCGTATCGTGCAGAACAGGTGAACGACCAGTTCCGTCAAGTACATCAAGATAATATAAACCATCTGATTCCAGTTTAAAGGTATCTGTGGGGTTACTGTTAAGGTAATTCGTAATTGCTTCGGTTTCTGCTTTCTCATATTTTTTTGCAGGATCACATGATCCAAGCGATAATAAAACTGTAACTGTAGAAATCAAGATAATTGAATTATAACACTTTTTAATCATGGAATAAGTTTTTAATAATTTCAACAAATCGTAAACGTAAGTTCCCTGTTATTTATTATTTGGCGTGCAAGATATTAACATTATAAACAATAACAGCTCTGGGGGGAATCATTTTTCTGTCTCCGATTAGTCCGTATGCCAAAAAAGGAGGTATGATGAATATTGCTTCAGCTCCGGGTTTCAACAACCTAAAACCCTCATTCAGCCCAGGTTCCATTTCGCTTCGGCCGAGTACAACTTCCTTAGGTCCAAGATCTTTGGAGGAGTAGCATTTACTGCCATCGAGAAGTGAACACTCGTAATCCATAACAATTTTATCATTATTTGAAAAAGTTTTTCCTTCTCCTTCCTTGATTATCTGATACCATAATCCGGTAGGAGATTCCTTCATTATGAGATTTTTGCGTTCAATATAGTTTTTAATTCTTTCCCGGTCTTTCTGAACAAGATATTTGTTAAGATCTGCCATTTCATTTTTCCCGGGTTTAGGACTACTAACGGTATTCCCCTGTTTCTCCCTGCATGAAACAAGAGAGGCAACAAGAAACACAATTAATATATATTTGATTCCCATACAATTACACTTGATGTTCAAATCTCCATACATTCTCCTTGAGAACTTTAAGAAAATAGACTATAGTGTTTCCAAGTGTATCTGTATATTCACCTCCGGAAGCGTTCATATGCCCTCCCCCTGAAAAATAAAGAGAAGCAAATTCATTAGAGGGGAATTGCCCTTTTGAACGGAAGGAGAGTTTTATAAAATTTTCCTTTTCGATAAATAATG
The DNA here is from genome assembly GCA_003162595.1 of Bacteroidales bacterium. Taxonomy (GTDB): domain Bacteria; phylum Bacteroidota; class Bacteroidia; order Bacteroidales; family VadinHA17; genus LD21. Next base: position 3,509 of record PMNJ01000337.1, read on the forward strand.
CTGAAAAATTAATTCCTTTAATTGATAACGGCATATTTACAAATCCTTCGGTATCACCTTTAACATGGTTATATTCCTTTAAATCATCTTTTGAAAGATAAATATAAGCTGTTTTTAATTCGGGCAAAACTACCATTCTCCGATTAAGTGCAAAACCCTGCAGTCTGATCCGGTCACTCGAAAAATTATTGTATATCAGATTGATTATCTTTTCCTTTAGAATACCTGAATCGAGCAGATCTGCAACAATTCTGAATGTTCTGGAAGAATATGATCCATGCTCAAAATTACCTGTATCAGTTATGATGCCAACGTACAGCGCTTCAGCATAGGACCTGTTCATAAAATTTTTTCCATTGATATCACAAACCAGTTCATGGACAAGTTCGGATGTTGAGCATTTTGAAGGGTCGGATATTATCAGATCTGCAAAATTTTTGGGATCAAGATGATGGTCAATAATAACTTTCTTCGCTTTGGATGCAATTACATAATCTTCGGCTTCCCCCAACCTGTTGGACTGGTTAAAATCAAGCATTACTATAAGATCGGCCCTGTCGATCAATACCTTACTTTTCTTCCTGTCTTTAATAAATATATTTAACTCATCGATACCATCCATCCATCTTAAAAACTCCTGAATATTGTTGGGAGACAATAATGAAACATTCTTACCTTTAGCTTTAAAATAATGATATAGAGCTAATTGTGCACCAATTGAGTCCCCGTCAGGATTGATGTGGCATATTATTAATATATTCTCTGATGATGAGAAAAGTTCCGATAATTCTTTTGTATATTTGGATAAATCTATCACTTCTACAGGTGTATATTCAAGTGGCTAAAGATAAAGAATATTCCTTAAGACCCATTCGATTGTAAAAAATCAAAAATGCTAAATATGTACAGTGACATTACTTTTTCAATTATTAAACCAAACGCGGTCAGGACAGGTAAAACGGGGCCTATCCTGGCTATGATAAACGAAGGTGGATTTGAAATTGCTGCAATGCGTATGGTTAAGATGACTCTACCACAGGCTGAATTGTTTTATTCCATACATAAAGGGAAACCATTTTTTGACAGTTTGATAGAATTCATGACATCCGGACCGGTTGTTGTGATGATTTTAAAACATGAGAATGCTGTGGATCAGTTCAGGAAGCTGATCGGGGCGACNNTTTCAGGAATAGAGAGATTCTAATAACAGATAAACTTTCTGCCCCCTTTCTTATTTTTTAACCCTTCCCCATACCACTTCCCTTAAAAAATAAAGGAAGGGGTATATCATTGATTTGCAAAAGCTTCACTCCTTCTATAAGGATTATTTGAAGGGACCTTGGAATGGGGTCATAAAAACTTAAGATTTTTTCCCCCGGAACTTTATATCCCGGTTTG
>PMNJ01000326.1 GCA_003162595.1 Bacteroidales bacterium
AAACCTGCTGACCTTATAGCTTGCATTTCGGACACCAAAACCTTTGAACCTGGTTTTTTGATCTTCTGCCATCGATCTTTTTGCAAGTATAGCAGCGCCTATTGCTCCGGTCACATCAAAATGAGGAGGAATTATAATATTCTTTCCAACAACCTGTTCGAAGGCAGCAACTACTGCTTTATTGTTTGTAACACCGCCCTGGAAGAAAATTTTATTGCCTATCTTCCTGTCACCGACTACTTTTTGGAGATAATTATAGACGATGGAATATGCGAGTCCNNCCGAATTCTTCTACAATATTGATATTCAGTTTTTCAGCCTGTTCCTCAAGGAATGATCCTGTACCGGCAGCACATACCTTATTCATTTCAAAATCAACCACGACACCATTCTCAATGCTGATATATTTTGAATCCTGACCGCCAATTTCGAATATAGTATCAACTGTGGGATCATAGTCGATTGCAGCAGTTGCCTGTGCAGTAATTTCATTTACAATATTATCTGCACCAATAAAATCGCCGGTGAGGTATCGCCCCGAACCAGTAGTACCGGCTCCCAGAACAATAATATCTTCGCCGACCTCATCATAAATTTCACTCAACCCTTTCCTGATGGCTTCTAAAGGCTTGCCGGCAGTTGGCAGATAACGTCTTGCTACCACCCGGTGCATTTCATCTATTAGAACCACATTTGTACTTAGAGAACCAATGTCTAATCCCAGGTAAACGCCCACTTTGTCTTTTCCGTTTTTTACAAAATTGACCTCTTTTCTATACTCAGCCAAAGATTCCTTAAGAGGAGGGAGGCTTACAAACTCCGTTGCCGTACCGTTGAGATATTCTTCAAGTTTTGAAATGCCAGAAAAGTGATTCATATTCAGCTTATTGGTGCGTGCATAAAACACAGCGCCTATTGCACCCATAGCCGAATGATGTGTCGGGATTATAAGTTCACAGTCAACAAGGTTTAGAGTCTCCCTGAAAGCCCTGACCATCCCTGTATTCGCTGCAACTCCTCCGGAAAAGACGACAGGTTTTCTGATCTCTTTACTTCTGGCAACATTACTGCGAAAGTTTCTGGCTAATGCAAAACATAATCCTGCTACAATATCATGCAGGGGTGTTGCTATTTGCTGATGATGGATCATATCGCTTTTTGCAAAAACACTGCAACGGCCTGCTATCCTTGGAGGATTATCCGATTTTAGAGCCATCAGACCAAATTCGTTTTCGATAGGAACACCTATCCTTCTTGCCTGTTGGTCAAGGAATGACCCTGTCCCTGCAGCACATATGCTATTCATTTCGAAATCAACCAGCCGAGAGTGTCCGTTTTCTGGATTTTTCTCCAGAATTATAAGTTTAGAATCCTCTCCACCTATTTCAATAACAGTTCTTGCCTCAGGATACAATATTCCTGTTGATGTTGCCTGTGCAATTATTTCGTTGACAAAAACTCCTCCGATAAGCTCGATAGCGAGCTTCCCTCCCGTACCTGTAACAGCAATTCCTTTAATTGTTTCGGAAGAGTATTTTCCTATAACAGAGGATAACCTGTCTTTCAGAACATTAAAGGGCCTTCCATGAACATAATCATAATACTCTTCCAAAATATTATTATTTGCATCAAGGATGACAGTATTCAGCGAGACGGACCCAATATCAAATCCCACATAATAATCATTAGAAGACGATCCGGTGGGGAATGATTCAGGAGCCATAAAAAGAGGTATTGATCAGGTTAAAAAAGATTCAGTTTGAACAGAATACTTAGGATTCAAATATATTAAAATCCGTAGTAAGAATCAATCTAAATAAATGCAATTATGATATATATCATCTATTTATATAGTATAACATGTTCAATGTCAGATATATTAATTTAAGAATATTACATAAATAGAATATTATAATTATAAATTATTATATTTTCAAATTAACTCATTTTCAAATTTTCAAAATCCCTCTTTTAAACCCATTCCTCCTTAAGCAAATCCCGTTGATTCCTATGCAAATTTTTTTTTGCCATTTATTACCTGCAAAGCACCTTCGCGGCAGTTTGGAACACACTGACTACTCCCAGATCCTCTCTGAGAAAATAAAATTCCTGAAATTAAAAACGATAAAGAGTAAACTGAAAATTTACTGATTATTTTTCCATTACCGGTAATGTAGATCCTTTTGCCAACGGAAGGGTAATTATAAAGCAGGTACCCTCACCTTCCTTACTTTCAACAACGATTATGCCATTATTTATTTTCACTAATTCGTAGCAGAGCTTTAGTCCTAATCCAGTTCCTTTCTCATTTTCAGTGCCTGGTGTACTCTCAATTTCTGTTGTTGTAAAAAGATATTTTTGCTTCGTTTCAGGAATACCCATTCCATTGTCGCATATCTTCAGCATTATACATTCGCCATTCTGTGTTTTGTCCTTAAGGAGGATGCTTATTCTTCCTCCGCGGTGTGTATATTTTACCGCATTTGACAACAGATTTCTTATTATTATATCAAGCAGATCTTTATCAAAGAATGCAAATGAATTTCCAACCTGAGTGAAATTAACCGAGATTTCCTTTTTGTCGGAAGTTTCTTTAAATATGCTGAGGTTTGTGAGTATAATATCCGCAAGATCGCGCTTCTCAGGAGAAAATTTTATTTTATCCTCCTGATCTCTGCCCCATACAAGCATATTCTCCAGCAGACTTATGACAAGTTGTGCATACTGTATACTTGAGTTGGCAAAGGTATCGTATTTCTCTTTATACTCTTTCTCCTTAAGAAGATTGAGCATGTAGAGGATATTCACCACGGGACTTCTAAGGTCGTGTGCGATTACAGAAAAGATCCTGTTTTTAAGTTGAATTGTATCAGATAACTGTTTGTTTTGCAGAGCAATCATCGTGTTTTGCTTTTCAATTTCTTCATTCCTGTTTTTCAGCTCCTGAGTTCTTTCATTAACAAGCAGTTCGAGGTTCCGATTTACAAAGGCCAGCTCATTCTGCAGTTTTTCCTTTTCAAGAAATGCATTTATCCATTTATATAATAATATAGCTGCCTGTACGAATACAAAAAGAACAATGATATACGTAAGTGAATATCCTATGGTGGTCGATTTCCCAAGTGATACTCTCATGTCATGCAATCCCCCCACTAACAGGAGAATGAAAGCTAAAAAATAAGCAATGTCCAGGGCATTTTTCTTCAATAATCCCATGAAGCTCATAAACAAAAGATAAGAGATGACCAGTATCATAGAGGGATAGAACACAATTGTCGAGTAACTGAAGATCTTAACAGGAAGAAAAAGTGTCATTATGAATGCAAGAGAGAAAATTATTGTAAGAAACCAGGCAATTAATCTGAATAATTTCGAAGGATAGAGATTCATAACATACCAGACCAATCCGATGAGGGTGAGAAAAAGCCCCAGGTATTCAAATCTGACAACCCAGATCCATTCCATGTTGACCAGGTTGAGAATAAGATAATGGGACGTAAAAAGTGGTCTGATTGCCAGACAAATAGTTGTCATGCTGAAAAAAGCCATTATCTTTTCCTTGGGTGAAATAATGAAAAAGAACAGGAAGAGAAGTGAGAATCCTAGAAGCAGGCTCATTACAGACCATTCTACGGCCCAGCTGTTAGCCAGTTGTTTCTGTACATCACTGAATGTTCCTAACTTGACGGGCAACCAGAACCCACCACGCCGATGGTCATAATTAGAAACATTTATTATTATTTTCATTGAATCCGATTCCGGAATAATCCTGAAAAAGTTTCTTTTGTATTCGGGTTTTGTTTCTTCTGATGACTTTCCGGGAGTCCCGTTTCCACCAAGATATTTCCCGTCGAGGTAAATATCGTAAGAGGAATCAAAAACAGGAAGATCAATAGCCAGTGGCTTTTTAAATCCCTTTGGAAATAGTACTGTTAACCGGTAAGTTGCATAACCAAATTTTTCAGTTTTTACCGATTCAGGCGGGTAATCTGTCCAGTAAGATGGCACATTACCGTAATAATCAGGTTTATAATTCCCTGTAACAAAATCATTTGGACGCAACATCTTTTTCCAGTAAAACTCCCATGCTCCGTTGAGCTTAATAATAAAATGATCGGCATAACTGAGTTTCCGAAGATCAAGAATTCCCTTGACCGCTAGCGGAGAAGACTCTTTTGCATCAAGGGTAATTGTAAAAAGAAGAAACAGAAGAAATAAGCAGATTGTCCTTATTCTCATCTCAAATTGGCGAAAGGTTAAGAATACAAATATAAATCTTTAATTATAACAAATAAGAAAGACACCGGGCGGTGTCTTTCCTCAATTAACCTAAACCTGATCGTTGAAGTCGCCGAATGGCGATTGTAGAGAAATTAAAATTATTGTTAAATTATTCTTTTCTTAGTTGCTTATATATAACAAATGAACTATTCAAAATGTTTATTTTTTTTGTTTTTGTTTCCATTCTATATATAGACGTTTGACAGCGATAATTGTTGCATGGTTTTTTGTTAATGATTTGTTAATCATTTGTTAAATTTTCGTAGATATCACATATATAAGCAATTAAGATAAAGAAATACTTGAGTTGGATTTGAAATAATCCGGCAAACATAGTTAATTCCTGAATTCTATTTAATTATAATTTTTTATGCTCATCAGAAATATTTAACTTGCACGCATCAGAGATTTAAAATGATTGCAAAACTCAGATATCGTTTTATGATGCAACGCCTTGGCAAAAGGTTATATTGTTGCCTGATGTTCTACAATTTCTGATCTGTTTTCACTTCGGAATTTTCTGGATAAATAATTTCTGATTATCTCCATTCATTTCCATTTATTTCCACTTATTTCTACCAATTTCCTTTTTATGAAAGGACTAATTTTCAGCGTTAAACGATATTCGATCTACGATGGTCCGGGGATCAGAGTGACTTTTTTCATGAAGGGATGCCCCCTGAACTGCCTATGGTGCCATAATCCGGAAGGTATATCTCCATTTCCCACTACTGTTATGCAGACTAACAAGGTTGGAGAGCGAGAATTCAGTAAAAACGAGGAGGTAGGGAAATATTATTCTATTGATTCTATTCTTGAAATTCTTGATCAGGAGAAAGTTTTTATTAATCAATCAAAAGGCGGCGTCACATTCTCAGGAGGCGAACCAATGCTTCAGTTTGAATTTCTTCTTGAAGCATTAAAATCTAGTAAAAAAAGTGGATATCATACCGCAGTCGACACTTCAGGATATTCATTGGCAGAAAATTACCAGTCAATAATTCCTTACACTGACCTTTTTCTTTTCGATATAAAACATCTTGATGAGGCCAAACATATTGAATCTACAGGAGTATCAAACATCAGAATTCTTGATAATTACAGACTTCTGATGGAAAGTGGCAAAGATATAATGGTGAGAATTCCTGTAATCCCGGGTTTTAATGATGATCCTGATTATCTTGAAAAGTTGAGACAATTTATTATTTTATCAAAAAACGACTCGCTGAAAAAGATCAATCTTCTGCCTTTCCATAAAATAGGATCCTCAAAATATAAAAAATTCAATATTCCATACCGGATGGGCAATACAGAACCACCCGATAAAGAAAAAATGAAGAAGATGAAGGAGTTTTTTATGGAAACAGGAGTTAAAGTTAAAATTGGTGGGTGAGAAAATGTTTAGGAACATTGCATGCAAGGTTCCTATACATATACAGTCAAACTGTTCTTTTTAGAAAATCTTATTTACTATTATGAAAATTTCACAAAGAGTTAAAAAATTAAGGGACCAAAGCCTGAATGCAGTCGAAAAAATCAGTGCGGAAAGAGCTTTGCTTATTACTCAGTTTTATAAGAGCGATGATGCCCGCGAGCTTTCAGCACCGGTGAAAAGAGCAAAGGCTTTTGAATATCTTCTGAAAAACAAGAAGATATGCATCAATGAAGGTGAACTGATAGTGGGCGAGAGGGGGCCGGCGCCTAAGGAGACCCCTACCTATCCTGAGATTAGCCTTCATTCAATGAAGGATCTTGAGATTCTTGATTCGAGAGAAAAGGTCTTTTTCAGGGTTGATGATGAGGTGAAAAACGTATATAAAAAAGAGATTATTCCTTTCTGGAAAGACAAAAGTAACCGTGATCGTATAATGTCATTGATGACACCTGAATGGCTTAATGCTTATAACGCTGGCTTGTTTACTGAGTTCCAGGAGCAGCGTGCACCCGGACATACAGTATTGGGATACAGAATGTTCAAAAAAGGGTTTCTTGCTGTGAAGGAAGAGATAAAGGATGCCACTGATGCTCTGAATTTTTTCAAAGACAGTAACGCTCTTGAAAAGTTTGAGGAGCTTAAAGCAATGGATATAGCATGCGATGCAATTATAATGTATGCAAACAGGCATGCTGATGCCCTCGAAAAAATTGCTTTTAATGAAACAAACTCAAAAAGGAGAACAGAATTGTTGAAGATGGCAAATATATGCCGTAAGGTTCCTGCAAATGCTCCTGAAACAGTTCACGAAATGCTTCAGCATTACTGGTTCATACATCTTGGTGTTATTACAGAACTTAATCCATGGGACTCTTTCAACCCGGGCCGATTGGACCAGCACCTGTATTCTGTCTATAAAAGAGAAATGGAGTCAGGTTCACTTTCAACTGATGAACTGGATGATCTTCTTGGCTGTTTCTGGGTAAAATTCAATAACCATCCTTCACCACCTAAAATGGGAGTGACAGCCAGTGAAAGTAATACATACACCGACTTTTGTCTTATAAACCTCGGGGGTGTAAAACCCGATGGTACTGATGCTGTCAATGAGATGTCATATATTCTGCTTGATGTTATTAAGGAGATGCGTATACTTCAGCCCAGTTCGATGGTACAGATCTCAGAAAAGAGCCCTGACCGGTTTGTTCACAAAGCTCTTGATATAATTAAAACAGGTTTCGGACAACCCTCATGCTTTAATACAGATGCCATAATCCAGGAGCTGCTAAGGCAGGGAAAGACTTTAATTGATGCCAGGAACGGCGGAGCATCAGGATGTGTGGAAACAGGAGCTTTCGGCACTGAAGCTTATTGGCTTACAGGTTATTTCAACCTGCCAAAAATTCTGGAACTGACTCTCAACAACGGTTTTGATAAAATGACGAATAAGCTTGTAGGGATTGAAACAGGATATGCCTCTGATTATAAATGTTTTGAAGATCTTATGAATGCATTCAAATTACAGGTCAATTACTTTTCCGACATAAAAATCAGAGGTAATAATGTGATTGAAAAAACTTTCGCCGGCTGGTTACCAGTACCATTTTTATCGTTACTTGTTGAAGATTGTATTATGAACGGGAGAGATTATAATAGTGGCGGTGCCAGGTATAACACATCCTACATCCAGGGGGTGGGACTCGGAAGTATCACTGATATGCTTACCTCAATCCGTTATAATATTTATGATAAAAAGAAGATTAGCTGGGAAGAATTAATGAAAGCTCTGGAATCAGATTTCAAAGGGCATGAACAAATCCAGTATGATTTGATCTATAACACCCCTAAGTTTGGTAATGATGATGATTATGCTGATCGACAGGCAGTTGAAGTTTTTGAGATCTATTATGATGCTGTTAATGGAAGGCCAAACACAAGAGGAGGGGTCCATCGGATTAACATGCTTCCCACAACTTCCCATGTCTATTTTGGTAGTGTAATAGGAGCAACGCCAGATGGACGTAATGCTCAACTGCCTCTTTCTGAAGGTATTTCACCTTTCCAGGGTGTTGATCATAATGGTCCTACATCTGTAATTAAATCAGCTTCGAAGATTGATCATCTTCGTACAGGAGGTACCCTTCTGAATCAGAAGTTTTCTCCCTCATTTTTTGAGGATGAGGATAGTTATGAAAAACTGACTGCTTTGATTCGAAGCTATTTCAGTCTCGATGGTCATCATATTCAGTTTAATGTAGTTAATGCGGAAACTCTGAAGGATGCCCAGAGACATCCCGAGTGGTACCGGGATCTGATTGTCCGCGTTGCAGGATATAGCGATTATTTCAATGATCTAGGAGAGGATCTGCAGAATGAGATAATAAAAAGAACGGAGCATGGGTCCGAGCGTTAAGAAATAGCCCGGTGGGCTATTTCTTCTTATCCTTTGTCTCATTAAAAACTGAAGTGGCAGTTGCAATAGCTCCTGCAATGTCAGTAAGATTTGACGGGATAATTAATGTGTTATTAGTCTTGGCAAGATTTCCGAATGCCAGCAGATATTGCTCAGCTATCCTGAGGTTAACTGCATTTAATCCGTTTTCTTCCGATATTGCTAATGATATTGCTCTCAATCCGTTGGAAGTAGCCTTTGCAAGTTGTTCAATCTCTGAAGATCGTCCGGCAGCTTCGTTAATTCTTTTCTGCATTTCACCTTCTGAATTTTTGATGAGAGCTTGTTTATCTCCTTCAGCAACATTTATTTTTGCCTGTTTGGCTCCCTCGGACTCAGCAATAATTGCTCTCTTTTCCCTTTCAGC
>PMNJ01000056.1 GCA_003162595.1 Bacteroidales bacterium
CTTTTTTTTGCGACCCTTATAGGTGTCGGCGCAGGATTCGGTGCCATCCTTTTCAGGTGGATGATAACATTCTTTCAGAAGCTGTTCTTTACTCAGGGGCAGCACGCATTCTCATTTCTTGGATCTTACTATGTTATTATTATCCCGGCTATAGGTGGTCTAATTGTTGGACTTGTGGTTTATTTTTTTGCCAGCGAAGCAAAAGGTCATGGTGTACCTGAAGTAATGTTGGCAGTTGCTGTTTCAGGGAGTAAAATCAGACCAAGGGTGGCAGCAATAAAGGCGCTTGTTTCTTCTATTTGTATTGGTTCAGGTGGTTCTGTTGGTCGGGAAGGTCCTATAGTACAGATTAGTTCGGCTTTGGGTTCGACAATCGGGCAAATATTCCGTTTATCGGAGGATAAAAAAAGAATACTTATTGCCTGTGGCGCTGCAGGTGGTATCGCTGCTACATTTAATGCTCCTCTTGCCGGAATATTCTTTGGGCTGGAAGTAATTCTGCGGGAATATGGAACCCGCTATTTTTCTTCTGTAGTACTTTCCGCTGTTACGGCCACTGTGATATCAAGAACCTTCCTGGGATCCAGTCCGGCATTTATTACTCCTCCATATGAATTGCTAAGCAGCTATGACATCCTGTTTTATGTTGTGCTTGGTTTGCTTTCTGCTTTAGTTGGCTGGCTCTTTATTAAAGGACTCTACAAATGTGAGGACCTTTTCGACGCAATTAAAATACCCTATTATATAAAACCTGCTGTCGGAGGATTATTCCTGGGTTTTATCGGGTTATATTTCCCACAGATTTTTGGAGTTGGTTACACTTCCATCGAAAAGACACTGAATGGACAATTAGGTCCAATGCTTGTACTTGGACTTATAGCTTTAAAGATAATATCAACATCACTTACTTTGGGATCGGGGGGATCAGGTGGTGTTTTTGCCCCTTCACTGTTTATAGGAGCAATGCTGGGAAGTTCTTTCGGCTCAATGCTTCATCTGATATTCCCTGGAATCTTGGTTTCTCCGGGCGCCTACGCCCTTGTAGGAATGGCTGCAGTCTTTGCAGGAGCCGCACAGGCACCAATTTCAGCAATTCTTATTCTCTTTGAAATGACAGGAGATTATAAGATAATTCTGCCATTAATGGTCGCCTGTGTTATCTCTACTCTTGTTCTTAAATGGATTTCAAAAGACTCCATATATACTTTGAAACTGAGGAGAAGAGGGATCGATATACTTAAATTAAAAGAAGATGATCTGATGGAGAAGATTAAAGTTTCAGAAGCGATGTTCAAAAAAGTAATTACCGTTACTGAATCTACCTCGGTCAGAAATGCAGGGCTGATGTTAAAATCCACTTCCCACAGGGGGTTTCCTGTACTGGATAGCAATACCCGGCTAAAAGGGATGGTCACACACGATGACATCAACAAGGCATTGAATAGCGGAAGAGGGGATGTAGAAGTAGCAGAAATTATGACCACTAATCTTATCTTCTGCTATCCTGATGATACTCTAAAGGATGCACTTGAGAAAATGGGCGAGAGGAACATCGGGCGTATCCCGGTTGTTGAGCACGAAGATCCCGGACAACTGGTTGGTTTGATTACCAGGAAAAACATTATCGCCACGTATAATCAGGTACTTCATATAAAGATTAAGTAAATTCCTGATCTATTTCTTTTTGACATTAAGGGGAAATAAAGGAAGACCAAAAATAACTTTCTATCTAATTTAATCCACCAATAGGATGGGCTTATTGAACTTGTCTGTTTAAGATTACTTATTTGCCAAAAATTATAATTTGCAATTGTTAAGTATTTTTGATGATTTTTACAACATGAGTTTATCGGCTAAAAACCTGTCGTTTACTAAAGTAACTTTAATGCTCCAGGGCAGTTATCCTATAACACCGCTTTTTAGTGTATCTCTGGCCGGGATGTATTTTCCAAAGCTCAATGGAATTTTTCTGGGTCCATCATTTACCTGGTCATTAACGAAAAATATTGATTTTTCACTAATTACACAATCTTTTGCAGGACAATTGTTGAAAGGGCAGACCGAACACTTTAATTTTGCTTTTTTAAGGCTAAAATGGAATTTTTAATTATCGCCTGGATATCCTGAAATCGATAATAGAATTCTGTTTCTGTTTAAATCCTTCATAATTCAAATGATTGCTGGCTTACCAATCATGGCGCTTACGCCAATCAGGCTAACATCAAATAAACTCATTTCACGAGCGAACCGGACCTAGGTATAATATTTTATCATAACCAGTTAATCAACAAATGTTTATACAAGTTGCAAGAATCCTTTATGATCTGTGATTAACCATCTTTGAAATTTGGTTTTATACTTAAAACTGGTAACCGGGAATGATTTACAACTTGTTGTACAAATGGCCCGATAAAATATGCCTTGAAATCATGATCGAGATTTGCAGTAAGAATAATTAGATCTGCTTCATATAGCTTTGCCATTTCAATGATCTTTGCCGGAAAGTCTTTGGATTGAGATATCTCAGATTTAAATACAACTTTGTCATTATCTAATTGTTGTTTAACCTTATTTATCGACATTAAAATTTCTTCTTCGACCATATCTTTTTTCTGGTCGTAGAGTCCCAGTAGAAATAATTCTGAATTATTTTTCTCTACTATTGGTCTGGCATAAAAGTATGTGTCCAGAGTGCCTGGTTTAAGCCTGACAGGAAATAAAACTTTTTCAAAATCAGTTTTTTGCCAGTCCCCGGGAATTGTTAAAACCGGACAAGTAGCATTTTTTAGTACTCTAAACGCCTCAGATCCTATAAAAAATTCTCGCAACCCGGAAACACCGTGAGTCCCCATAACTATTAAACTAATATTCTCTTCATAAGCAAGTTTGCAAATAATGTCTGATGGTGTTCCCTCTAAAACTTTTACGACAGCTTTAACACCTGTATCTTTTTGAATCTTTTCACTTAATTCTTTAAGTTCTTCCTCCTTCCTTGATAAAACTTCCTTAGAACTTGATAATAAAACTTCGGTCGGTAGCAAATATGGAAGCAGGTCAACAACATGAAGCAAAGTAACTTGAGCATTTTGTCTTTTTGCAATGGCTATACTTACCTTTAGCGCACTTTCTGAGAGAACCGAAAAATCAGTGGGTATTAAAATTGAGTATATTTGTGTTTTCATGACTCAGATATTTAATAGTTAAACATTTATTTAAGATAAGTTACTGTTTTAGTAGGCTTTGACCAATACAAATCTCAAGAACAGTTTCGCCACCTTTGATGTTTAACTGTTCTAAAGCCATATTTCTAAAGTTGCTCTCGAATCCACCGGCAAAGCAATCGTAAAAATGACTGATTTTATCATAATTTCTTTTTGCCTGTGCTTTAGTTCTATAAACTCTTAAAATATTAGTTTTTTTTGAGCCCATCGTTTTATCATTTGATTAAATAGGATTGTCAAGTTAATATTTTAAATCGAATTTCAAACCGGGTATCGTATCTTAATTCTCTAAGCTATAGGGGGCAATACTCTCGAAGGTCTCTTATTAATGGAAATACGATCCAAAAAGGTTTCTATCTTGTCACCATCTTAAGTCTTTGATTTAATACTTCAATTTCGGATAAATGAAAAATTTTCTTAAGTCCTTCATCATCAATTATAGTAAAAAGCTTTTCATGATTTCAATAATTTTATTCTCTCCATTGTGCTTGCTTGCTGCAGGGGGATCAGTCCCTTCAATAGGACCTGTAAGGGTTGAATTTATCATTTTCGGACTTATTCTCCTTGGAGTTGCTTTGTTTCACAATCATACATTCTGGGTTTCAGTAACTGGGTTATTCGTCTTACTGACTTTCAAACTTGTCTTTGATCCTGGTTTTCATGTTATGGAGCATCTCTTCGGTACAACACCATTGAGTGAGCAAATCATGAATAAAGCATTACGTCAGGGAGAATGGGGTATATTGATTAATCTATTGGGTCTTTTACTTGGTTTTGCCATACTATCAAAAATATTTGAAGAATCTGGCGTACCTGATATTTTACCAAAATTTTTACCAGATGACTGGAAGGGCCCTTTCATACTTTTAATTTTCGTTTTCATTTTATCATCATTTCTTGACAATATTGCTGCTGCTCTTATTGGAGGCACTATTGCGCTGGTTGTATTTAAGAACAGAGTTCATATCGGATATATTGCAGCGATTGTTGCAGCTAGCAATGCAGGGGGCAGCGGAAGTGTAGTTGGAGATACTACAACTACTATTATGTGGATAGATGGAGTAAGTGCATTTAATGTTTTACACGCATTTATTGCAGCCGGTATCGCACTTCTGTTTTTTGCATGGTTTGCTTCCCGGCAGCAGGATAAATACCAAAGGATACAAAAAGACGCAACACCAAATATAAAGATTGACTGGGTAAAATTATTTAATGTCGGACTTATGCTTGCCGGTGCAATTGTTTCCAATATACTTTACGATATGCCAGCATTAGGAGTATGGATTGCTATTTTATTGGGAGCATTTCTGAGGCCTATTCCATGGAAAGAGTTCCCGGGTGCGATAAAAGGAACAATTTTCCTGCTCTGTCTGGTGTTTTGTGCTTCTCTCATGCCAGTAGAAGAACTACCTAATGCTTCCTGGATCACTGCCCTTGAACTTGGATTCCTTTCATCTGTATTCGATAATATTCCGCTTACAAAATTATGCCTGGACCAGGGTCATTTTGACTGGGGAATGCTGGCTTATAGTGTTGGATTCGGAGGGTCGATGATCTGGTTTGGATCATCAGCAGGAGTAGCAATCACAAACAAATTTCCTGAAGGACGGGATGTAATCCTTTGGGTAAAAAATGGTTGGCATATTGCTGCTGCATATATAATTGGTTTTTTCGCCTTATATCTTATTATGGGATGGGAACCTGCAGATAATAAGGAACATAAAATAATTAATTGTCCGGTTCCCGGATGCCCTATGGCTAATAAAGGAGAATCTGTTAAAGAGGCAAAAACAATAAATTTTATTGAGTCGACTAAAAAAGAATAATTTTTTATATCTCACTTCTATTTTCCAGAAGAAAGTTTCATTTGAATATTTCTAATTTGAAGAATCTTTGCTCGCTTGTACTAATTTGATTTTCCCCCAAAGCAATTATCTATAATTATGCAAGACACAATAATACACTGAAATTGAAAAACGTTAACTTATACTTAGCAATCTTTCAATCAGGATAATGATTGTGATGTGATATCCCTTTTACAATCCCTTTTATTTACTAAATAAAGACCAGTTTGCCATGTTGCTGGATGGCTTTTTTATTGTCGAACTTGGCGTGAAAATATGTGAATGATGTAACTTTTTCTGTAAGTTATATAACGCTCAGCAGTTTAACTGAGATTACCTTTAACGCTTCATATTTCATTTTTTAAATTAAAGAAATGATGTCAAAAAAGAACTCGTCCACTTAGTATAACTTGGTTGACGGCATGTAAATGCTAAACTTTGGATTTTTTCAAATTATGAATAAAAATGACAATACTGAAATAGACATTAGCCTGAAAAATTTTCCAGATAACCTGACCTCTCTTATTAAAGAATCGTTGGATTCTAAAAACTCTGTAAAAAAACTTGCCGCAAGGAATACGCTTGTTGGGATGGGTAAAACCATTATCCCCAAACTACACAAACTATTAAATTCCGAAAATGGTTTGCTTCGTATGGAAGCTGCTAAGATTGTTGAGCTCATAGCCGACAGAAGGTCGATTCCATTTTTGATTAATCTGCTTGATGATAAAGAATTTGAAATCAGATGGATTGCAGCTGAAGGTCTTATTAAAATTGGCAGACGAGCTATTTTACCATTACTTAAGTCGATTCGCGACGGGAAAAGCACCTTTATTCTTAACGAGGGAGCACATCACGTATTACTCAGTCTACTCAAGGAAGACGAGAAGATTAAATTAACAGCATTACTGCTAAGTCTCGACGATGCGCAGGAGCTGGGTGAAACTGCTCCTGTAGAAGCTTCAGAAGCAATAAAAACCATATTTAAGCGAAAAAATACTATCTGACAAAGCCTCCGTGTTTTGTTGCATACAAGATTTAATAAAATGGATTTAAAAAATTCTTAAACAAATTCCCTGTTCGTCCTCTGGTAAGAAATCCGGCAGAATTGAACCTGGAATATTCAACACTTTGAAAATTTAATCAGTAAACTATGAAGACAATTATTGTTCCCCTTGATCTCTCAGATGAGTCATTAAATGGTTTAAATCTGGCAATGATGATGGCTACTAAAACCGGAGCTAATATTCTATTGGTTCATGTTATTGGAAAGAATACCGGTGACTATTATGAACAAATGGAAAAGGAAAAACAACTGGCACAAACAAAATTTGAAGGTATACTCCGAAAGTATAAAGAGAAAGTCAAATTGAATTTTACTTTAAGCTATATAATTAAAGAGGGTAAGATATTTAAGGAAATAGCAGATCTGGCAGATAAATATGATGATGCATTGACTGTGTTTTCGACTCATGGTGCATCTGGTTTTGAAGAATTGTTCATTGGAGGCAATGCCTACAAAATAACTTCTCATTCAAGAAACCCTGTGATCACTGTCAGAAGAAGTAAAATACTTTCAAACATTGATAATATAGTACTGCCTTTGGATATGACTTTCCAAACCCGTGAAAAAGTTCCATATACGGTTGAGTTGGCAAAGATATTTAATTCAAAAATTCATCTGCTTACCATAAGACTCTCAAACTTAAAGAGTATTGAGAAAAGGCTTCATCAATATTCCGAGCAGGTAGCTTCTTACCTTGATATTCATAAAGTTCCTTATACAGTAGAACATCTTCACGGTGGCAACCTTACTGATTTGACACTTGATTATTCACGATCAATAGATGCTGACCTGATTTCAATAATGACAGAGCAGGAGAAGAGCGCTTCTAATCTGCTGTTAGGTAACTTTGCTCACCAAATGATAAACAAAGCTTTTATTCCTGTCTTGTTATTTCCTAATTATCATTTGCGTGTAACTGCAGAGGATATCTGGACTTTGGGAGCATTTAATGCGTGATATGATGAATAGGTCTAAAGTCAAAACATAAGTTTAAAATATAGTATTAATATGAAAACAATTAAAATGAAAAAAGTACTGATTGCTCTTGATTACAATCCAACTGCCCAAAAAGTAGCAGAAGTCGGATTTTCAATGGCAAAATCCATGAACGCTGAAATAACATTGTTGCATGTGATAACCGATCCGGTGTTTTATTCGACATCCGGATATTCGCCGATTATGGGCTTTAACGGCTATATAGATATGAGCCCCACGCAATTGGATAGTGTCGACGGACTGAAAAACGCATCTCTTCAATATCTTGATAAATCAAGACAACATCTCGGGGATAAATCCATTCAAACCATTGTAAAAGAAGGTGATTTTGCCGAATCTATTTTAGAGACCGCAAAAGAGATGA
This sequence comes from Bacteroidales bacterium, assembly GCA_003162595.1. Classification (GTDB taxonomy): domain Bacteria; phylum Bacteroidota; class Bacteroidia; order Bacteroidales; family VadinHA17; genus LD21. The sequence goes on from PMNJ01000056.1 coordinate 7,492, forward strand.
AAGCAGATGTTATCGTTATTGGATCTCATAGCCGGAAATGGCTGGAAAATATAGTTATGGGAAGTGTTACCGAAAAAGTCCTGCATCATACTTCGATACCGCTTTTAATTGTTCCGACTAAAAAGAACAATTAACTCTTACATCAGTTAGCACTACAAAAAGTTTTATTTTTTATTCAAGTCTATGCTGAATATTAAATTTTCAGCCAAAGATTTCTGAATATAATATGATGAAAGATAAGACAGACATAAGAAAGCCCGTTTACAGTTTCTTGCCATCAAATATCGAAGGAGTGGATTCCCTTGCTAAGCTTGCTCTTGATATGCGTTGGTCATGGAATCATACTGCCGATGAAATCTGGCGGCAGCTTGATCCTGATCTCTGGGACATGACCCATAACCCATGGGTAGTTCTTCAGACTGTCTCAATAAATAAGCTTCAGAGTGTAACAACTGACCCTGCCTTTCGAAAAAAAGTGGATGCTCTTATAAAATCCAAAGAGAAGGCAACTTCAGTTCCGGCATGGTTTCAAAAAAAATATCCGAAATCTGCTCTTTCCTGTGTAGCATATTTTAGCATGGAATTCATGCTAAGCGAAGCACTTCCTATTTATTCCGGAGGACTTGGCAATGTGGCGGGCGATCAGCTTAAAGCAGCAAGTGATCTTGGTGTACCTGTTGTCGGCATCGGGATTCTTTATCAGCAGGGCTATTTTCGCCAG
>PMNJ01000127.1 GCA_003162595.1 Bacteroidales bacterium
TGGGATTTTCCGGTTGTCAGAAAGTTATCAATGTTGATCTGAACGAAGCAGCGCCACAAATTGTCATAGAAGGGTTGATTAGCGATGACCTTGGTCCTTATACTGTTACGATCAGTAAATCAGGAAGTTATTTTAATCAGCCTGTTTTAGAAGTGGTTTCCGGAGCACAGGTTATAATAAATGACAATAGCGGCACAAATGATACTTTAAAAGAACTGATATCAGGTGTTTATTTTACTAAAAAGACCAGGGGCATTACCGGAAGAACATACACTCTGAAAGTTATATCCGGCGATCAGGAATATGATGGTTCTTCCACTATGTTCAGTCATGTAAATATCGATTCTCTGAGCCTTGTAAAAAGCGATGCTCAACGTTTCGACTTCGGCGATAACAATAAGAACCATACGAATGTGGATATTCATTGTTTTTTCAGGGATCCCGAAGAGAAGAACTTTTACAGGGTAAAAGTCTTTAAGAACGATACCATTAATAATGATAATTACAGGCTTTATGATGATCAGTATACAAACGGCCAGGAAACTGAACTGCGAGTCGCAAATGCAACAGCAGGCGATACATTCAGAATCGAGCTTTTGTCACTTGATCAGGCAACATACGAATACTACCGTACTCTGGAAGACCTGCTTCATACTAATCCTATATTCGGATCAACACCTGCTAATCCCAATAATAACCTCAGCAATGGAGCATTGGGTTATTTCGGTGCATGTGCCGTATCATCCAAAACAATCATCATTACGAAAGCCATGATAAATTCAGTAAAATAGGTTTTTGGCCCCAGCCCCATAGCCGTCAACCTAAGGGTTGATATAGTAAAATATGGAGAGAGTTTAGTACAAAACAGGATGTAAAATATTGAATTTAAGCCTGATACATTTCCCCTCCTTCAAAAGGAGAGCCTGCCCCGCTTTTGGCGGGGGGGAAACTTTTTTATGCAGTATCTCATTCATCCCCAAAGCTTAAGTTGACAGCAATGTCCTCTCCCCCTCCTCTATCCCTTAACAGAAAACTTTCCTATTTTTTCAGACTTGCTTTTGAAAAAATATATTCCGGGATTTTGGTATTGAATTCAATTTCCATGATCTGGAATTCAGTTCCATCACCTTCTTTGAGCACATCCTTAAAAAGTATCTTTTTTGGGAACCATCTGCCTTGTATCTGGAGTACATCCGACAGCTCCATCCTCTTAAGAAGAACGCCGCTTTTAGCATATAGTTCCTTCTTTAACGGGATAAAGCGATCTTTATCAACCCAGACTTTTTGTGTCTGATAAGCCACATCGGGAGTATTTGCAGTAAGGGTGATGATCCAACAATTTCTGTCGGCAATTTTTTCTTCTCCATTTATCTTGCCCGTGTAATGATTAAGCAAATGCGGATCTTCCATCATATCTTCGTATGACAGGTCAGAACCCATCACCGATTGCCTCAGCATATGGCCTGATATCTGTATAATCCTGTCTGTAGAAGGTGAAAAAATCCAAAGCTGATCTTCAAGTTTAAGCATTTTAGTTCCCTGTTCACGAGGAGGCGAGAGATACTCGGTATATGATTTTTTCTCCCCCATGCTCCACGATTTGGATTCAACTGTACGGGTGTTTCTTGGATTATGAATGACCATCTTTGAGGTGAAAACCCTGCTGTCGGCCGACATATTTTTGTCTACTTTTTCTATTATGTCTTTTGCTGATGGAGTCTGTGCATTTATTGAAAAACACAGCATTAACACAGGTATAACTAATTTTCTCATGTCTCTAATTCTTTAAATAATTGGGCTGTTTTACGTTTATAAATTCCAATCCCCGACAGCATTGTACCTATAACGGTGGATAACAGTCCGGGAATAAATCCGATAAAATAAGCTGTCGAGGTAATCCTGGTGTGAAATATTGCAGGCATAAGTATAGTTGCATTTTTCATCATATTACTCAGATCAAGTCCATGATGCTCCAGATAAAGTGATCCGAGCAATCCTGCCGATGTGCCAATGAGTGAGCCGATAAGACCTATAAGAACCGATTCATAAATCATGGTTTTGTATATATGCGAATAATCTTCACCTATTGCCAGCCTGATTCCAAATTCTGAATATCTTCTTAAACCACCCAATAAGCCCGCGTTCCACAGGACAAGAGACATGGACAAAACAAATATAAAGACAGCGAAGGCCCCGACAGCCTTTATCTGATCTATCATTTTCCCCAGACTGTTTTGTTGACGCAGGGTAACGATAACCGGAGCATATTCATCATTTGAGGCCGGGAAGAGACTATTAAACTTTGTAACAACATGAGCTACTTTCTCTTCATCATAATAGTTATCCGCCAGATAGCCGACTATCTCGCCTGCGGCATTATTCATATCCAAGGCATTGCGTACATCATCAAGATCTACAATTACTGAACCCTGGTCCATGGGGCCGGTTCCAAAAACAATTGTCCCGCTGACAGTGTAATTATACAAAGCCATGCTGCCATTCATTGTGGAGCCGATCAGAGTAACGGTATCACCGGGATTCACTTTAAGCTTTACGGAAAACTCTTCACTCATAAGTATCTCTCCGGAATGAACGGGCAATCTTCCTCTCCGTAAAGATTTTTCGAGATTAAATCGTTCGATTTCAGAGCGATCACCTGAAAGCAGATCGATACCAAAACCTGCAGCCGGACCCTGGGCCCTCGTTTCACCCCTGGAATCAGGGACATCAATGAGTCCTCCGAAGTGAATTCGCTCACCCCATTTCATTTCAGGAAATTCTCTTTTCAGCTTAATCAGCAGAGTATCCACACCAGTAATAGCAAGATCATTAGGTAATTGGTCGACATTTTTGGCATACGATGCAGTCATAATCTTTACATGACCGGCGTTGAAGCGTGCATTCAATTCTATGCTGTCATTCAGAATGCCCCTTAACCAGCAATATAGAAATACTGTCAGCATCACTCCAATAATAACGATCACAACAGGAAGAAGGCTTCTTTGCTTATCTCTCAATATTCCTTTTAATAAAAATCTGATCATTGTATTTTCCCCCTTAAAGCTTCTGTTGGTTTCATTTTGGCAATCTTCCGCGAAGGCAAATAACTTACAATAGTTGTTGTAAGCAGGATGAGAAGAATAGTGGTAACAATTAGTCCCAGGCTATAAGCCGGATAAATTCTGTCTGCCACTGCCAATCCAAAACCTTTGCTGCCTCCCGGCATTGACATCCCATGGCTGGCCTGCATTGCAAGCAATGGTATTCCATACAGTGCGGCAAGCAGTCCGGCCAGGACTGAATTGAGCGAGCCTTCTATTGTGAACAGGCCAACTACTTCTCCGCGCGTCATTCCAAGTGCAATATATGTACCTATTTCTTTTTGTCTTCTGAATATTGACAATACCTGAGTGTCAAAAATGGCCAGCATGGCAAGGCTCATCAAAATAATGTATAACACAATACCTCCAACCGATTTCATTTTAATCAGGTCAGTTATGGACTTTAGAAGAACTTCATTGGTCTTGAATTTCCATCCCTGAGAAATAGTGCTGTGCTGTTCTTCTTTATTCCAGACTAAAATGGTAGCTTCACCAGGCATGTCCATCATTTTTTGAAGCCGGTCGAGCGGCAACCATATCTGGCCCATATCTACAGTGGGCACATCGGAATCAAATATTCCAATTACTTTTATGTTGCCTGCATCGAAAGTCCCATGTACATCGCGCCAGCGAAGAGTAATTAAATCGCCTTCCTTTATACGGTTATCAGTTGCTGTATTTCTTCCGATTAATGCCGGTACTTCTTCACTGTTTTTAATAAATAAGGCGCTAGGGATTTTTAATAACTTCTGGTTTGAACTGATTCCCTTTATAAGAATACTTTGAATACGGCCACTTGGATAGATAGTTCCCTGTGTGATAAGAATAGCAGCAATATTTCCCTTCGAAACCAATGTATTGAAGGATGGCGGTATTCCTGAATGAGCTTCGGTTAAGGAAAATGGATCGTATGGATCATAGTTCTCCTGCCAGTACTGCCCACCACCTGTTTCCCAGCTTATCGTTTCGTTTTTTGCCTGTCTGTCCCATCCATCCAGCAAGCCCTTATGCCATATAATGATCAGGAATGAGAAAGAGAGCACAATCACATTTAGCCAGGTTCTGAGGCCTGCACCAATGAGATTTTTTGCCGCTAATTTGAATAATAGCTTCATGGTTACCGCGATTTAATTATTCCTTATCTCATCCATGGTAACTTTCCCGTCAACAAGGGAGATTTTTCTCTTCAGGTAACCAATAACTTTATCATCGTGGGTAGCAAAAATGAAGGTTGTTTTGAATTCACTGTTCAACCGTGCCATAGTTTTGAGAATATTATGTGAATTTGCTGCATCAAGATTTGCAGTCGGTTCATCTGCAAGAACTATTTCCGGTTTCTTCACCATAGCCCTGGCGATTGCAACCCTCTGGCATTCGCCACCTGAGAGCTGTGCCGGCTTTGATTTTACCTTGTCGGTCATACCCAGCCACTCAAGTGAATCCATAACCATTTTCCTGCGTAGATTATCATCAAGCCTGAGGAGGAGCAGAGGGAATTCCACATTTTCGAAAACGGTATAAACCGGAAGAAGATTATAACTCTGAAATATAAATCCCAACTTCGACCTTCGCAGTAAAGCTGCCTGTTTTGGATTAAGGTTGCTTATTGACTGTCCGAGCACAACGGCCCTACCTTCAGATGGGGAATCGAGAGAACCGATAATATTCAGCAGGGTGGTTTTCCCGCTTCCGCTGGGACCTACTACACCTGTAAACTCAGCTTTCCCGATCGTGAGATCAATTCCGTTCAATGCCGTGAATCTGCCTCCTGAAGTGGGGAAATACTTTTTAAGTCCTTCAATTGAAATGAGTGTTGAATTTTCCATGATTATTATTCAAAAATTTAAAACTGCCATAAACTGTATTCCTTTTCCGGAGAACATATTATTTCCGGATATGTTATTATAGATTGCAAATTTCCCGGGATTCCAGAAGAGGAAAAGATAGTAGGTCCAGTTATCACTCTGTCTTTGCAGATTGATAAACCTGTACCAAGATTTATCAGTCCAGTTGAAGTAAATAATGCTTCCTATTTTG
>PMNJ01000205.1 GCA_003162595.1 Bacteroidales bacterium
TATGAGAAAGAGTATAACAGTGGAATGGGAAGTAATGGACTTACATCAGCCAGGCACGATCTTTTTGCACCCTACCTTGCTTCAAAATACCCCGAAAGCCTTGACACGACTTTACCTTATGATCTTATTTATTCAGGCAAGTTCAGGCTTACGGACCCTATAGCCGGTTTAAATACCGATGCCGGAAAACTTGTGCTTTCTCCGACACGTACATATGCACCTGTAATAAAAAAGATAATTGAAAAGATGCATTCTGAAATTCATGGAATGGTGCATTGCTCAGGAGGAGGGCAGACAAAAGTCATGCATTTTATTGATAATATGCATCTTGTAAAAAACAACTTATTCCCTGTGCCACCATTATTCCGCTTTATTCATGAACAATCGGGAACTGCATGGGAAGAGATGTATAAAGTATTCAATATGGGTCACAGGTTCGAGATCTACACTGATCAGAAGAATGCTTCAGAAATAATCAGCATTGCATCAGGATTTAATCTTGAAGCAAAGATTATTGGTTATTGTGAAGCATCAGAGAAGAAAATACTTACAATAAATTCTGAATTCGGGACTTTTGAATATTAGGTAAAAATTCTTTATTCCCATTTATTTCATAATGCCTCTCCCCAAACCCCCCGACAAGTCGGGGCAGGCTCTCCTCCATGAGGGAGGGGCTTATCTAATTACACTACTGAAGATTGCCCCCTTCTCTCTCGGGAGAAGGGGGTTAGGGGAAAGAGGCAGATAGTTAAGGAGCTGATGTGTGTCGCATTGGATGAATTATATGTAATTTTCCTTCTTTTTTATTANNATCGAGGTTGGAGAACTTCTCACGCAACCCGACATTCTCTCGGATATGAAGAAGTATGTCAGATTAAATAAAGAATATAAAGATCTTCTTCCCATTATCGAGTCATACGAGAGATATAAACTGGCACTCACCAATATAACAAGTACAAAAGAGCTTCTTGCAACCGAAAAGGATGAGGAGATGCGCGATATGGCCAAGGCCGAACTTGATGAGCTCACCTCTCATATACCGGAAATGGAAGAGGAAATCAAAATGCTTATCATTCCTGCCGATCCTGAGGACGATAAAAATGCAGTTATAGAGATAAGGGCAGGAACAGGAGGTGATGAAGCCAGTATTTTTGCAGGAGACCTTTTCAGAATGTATAGCAAGTACTTTGAGACAAAAGGCTGGAAAGTCGACGTTAATAATATATCCGAGGGAACAGCTGGTGGTTATAAGGAGATTGTTCTGAGTATCGCGGGTGAAGGTGTATACGGGAAAATGAAATATGAATCGGGCGTTCATCGCGTACAGAGAGTCCCGCAAACTGAAACGCAGGGTCGTATTCATACGTCCGCTGCATCCGTTGTGGTGCTTCCCGAGGCAGATGAATTTGATATTGATCTAAGAACCGAAGATATCCGGAAGGACACTTATTGTTCATCCGGACCNNACATATTCTGCAATCCGGCTTACCCATATTCCATCAGGTATAGTTGTTACCTGTCAGGATGAAAAGTCGCAGCTTAAGAATTATGATAAGGCATTAAAGGAACTGAGAACCCGGCTTTATAACCTTGAATATCAGAAATATCTCGATGAAGTCTCTCACCGGAGAAAAACTATGGTATCAACCGGTGACCGCTCTGCAAAAATCAGGACTTATAACTATCCGCAGGGAAGAATGACCGATCACAGGATCAACCTTACAATTTATAATCTGCCTTCAATCCTTGATGGCAATATCCAGGAGGTCCTCGACAAACTTCAGATGGCTGAAAATTCAGAACGTTTAAAAGAGAGCAATATATAATCTGGTTGACAATGGATCATAAAAAATTATTTGAAAACATAGTCAAAAAGCATTCATTCCTTTGTGTTGGACTCGATTCTGAAATTGAGAAGATTCCTTCTTTTCTTCTGAAAAGGGAAGACCCTGTATTTGAGTTCAATAAACGGATTATTGATGCAACTCATGAATATGCAGTCGCTTATAAACCGAATGTTGCATTTTATGAGTGCTATGGGGCAAAAGGATGGGCATCACTTGAATTAACAGTCAGATATATAAAAGAAAACTATCCCGAAATATTCGTAATTGCAGATGCAAAGCGCGGAGATATCGGGAATACTTCAAAGATGTATGCGAAAGCGTTTCTGGAAAATATGCCTTTCGACGCAATAACTGTTGCTCCATATATGGGTGAAGACTCGGTGACCCCATTCCTGTCGTATAGTGATAAATGGGTTGTCCTTCTGGCGCTTACATCCAACCAGGGCGCTGATAATTTTCAGTATCATAATGAGGATGGGATAAAACTTTTTGAAAGAGTATTATCTGTTTCACAGAAATGGGGTACCATTAATAATCTAATGTACGTTGTTGGTGCAACAAGGGCAGAAATGCTTAAAGGAATACGTATGCTGGTTCCTGATCATTTTCTTCTTGTTCCCGGGATAGGCGCACAGGGAGGGAGTCTTGCTGAGGTGGCAAAATATGGTCTTAACAGTAAATGTGGACTCCTGGTCAATTCTTCACGGGGAATAATATTTGCAGATAACTCGGAAAACTTCGATAAGGTAGCCGCTGAAAAAGCAAAAGAGATCCAGGTTGAAATGGAAAAATATCTGCACCAGCATAACCTGATCTGAATTATCAGTGCCACGCCATGGCGTGGCACTACAACATCATAATGTGAAAATGTAGGGTCATGCCATGGCATGACCCTTTTCCATTTCATATGATATTTTTTTGAAGAAAAGCCCTTGCGCTGTAATCCATTTTTCATAAATTTATATTCTCGCTGTTTATTAATTCGTGCTAAAATGAAAGAGGAATTTCTTCATTACCTATGGAAATACAGCCTCTATGATCAGGATAGGCTGTTTGACAAAGAAAAAAATAAAATTATTGTACTTAACCCTGGTGAATATAACCGCGATTCGGGTCCGGATTTTTTCAATGCACGCATCTCTGTTGATGGTACTGTTTGGGCAGGGAATGTAGAAATACATACGAAGTCTTCACATTTCGATAATCACGGACACCAGAATGACCCTGCATTTAATAATGTTATCCTTCATGTGGTTGCAGAAAATGACAGGCAAGTTTTCAATGCAAATGGTGAAGAGCTTCTAACAGCTGAAATATCATTCGATTCTTGCTATTATGATCGATATACTTTTCTTGTAAATAATCCCTATATAATTGCCTGTCAGGATGATATTAAGAAACTCGATGACATATTCGTACGCCACTGGCTTAATTCACTTGTTATTGAAAGATTTCAGTCTAAATCGGAATCAATCCTGAAAATATTTTCTGAAACAGGGAACGACTGGGAAGAGACATTTTACCGGGTTCTTTCACGCTATTTTGGATTCAGGGTCAATACTGAACCATTTGAAATGCTTGCGGCAGCTCTTCCCTTCAGAATAATCCGAAAGCATTCTGACGATATATTTCAGATTGAGGCTCTTTTATTTGGGACAGCAGGATTGCTTGAAACCGGACTTTTTAAGGAAGCTCTGAATGATGAATATTACTGCCACCTGTTAAAAGAATTCACCATTCTGTCATCAAAGTATTCACTTCAACCTCTTCATGGCTGGTTGTGGAAATTCTCAAGATTGAGACCATCTAATTTTCCAACATTAAGATTGTCTCAGCTTGCTGCAATGCTTTCTGTTGCAGGCGGATTATTCTCAAAGGTACTGGAAGCAACCGATATAAATCGGATTAAAGAGTTATTTGAGGTATCCGCATCCTCCTATTGGGACGATCATTTTGTCTTTGGTAAGAAAAGCAGGAAAATGGCAAAGCATACCGGATCGTTGGCTGCAGATATCCTTCTTATAAATGCAGTTATACCTGTGATATTTGTTTACGGTCAGAGCAGGGATAATCAGGATATTAGTGAAAGAGCCATCGGGCTCCTTGAAGAGGTTGCTCCGGAGGAGAATGTTATAACTTCAGAATGGAAATCTGCGGGAATTGATGCAGAATCGGCATTTTATTCTCAGGCACTGATTCAGCTCAGAAATGAATATTGCAAAAAAAGAAAATGTCTCGATTGTCGCATAGGAAATAAGATCATAAGCCTGGGGAAAAAATTAAAGGAACGGGAAGAACTTCTTCTGGAACCATAGTTTTTGACGAACGACCTGTTTCTTTTGACAAATATTTGAATGATAACACACTTCTACGCAACGTTCACTATCGGTTCTTCGTCTATATATTGATGGTGAAGCAATAATTACTTGCACTAATTTGTTCCGGTAAAAATAATTATTTCAAGGACTTCGTAAAAAAAAAGTAAATTGTTTGATTATTTACATAAAAAAGCCTTATTTTTGCGTTCCAAAATTGGAGACTCGATTTATATATGGAGTAGTAATATTTTAATCAGAGATATGTATTTAACCACAGAAAAAAAGCAGGAGTTTTTCAAAACCTTTGGAACATCTGAAGTCGATACCGGTACTGCAGAAGGCCAGATAGCGCTATTCTCATACAGGATCAATCATCTTACAGAACATCTTAAGAAGAACAAAAAAGATTTCAGTACCCAGCAGGCGCTTATCAAACTTGTAGGTAAAAGAAGAAGGCTATTAGACTACCTTAAAATTAAAGATATCGGGCGATATCGCGAAATCATAAAAGCGTT
>PMNJ01000283.1:0-127 GCA_003162595.1 Bacteroidales bacterium
TAAATAACCATGATAAGAATAACCACTCCAATTGATCCAAAAAATATTAATTTTTCTTTTTTCATTGTTATTTTATTTCTTCGCGGTTAAGTTCTGCAAACCGTGTGATAAGTAATCCGTGAGGGTT
>PMNJ01000283.1:312-2860 GCA_003162595.1 Bacteroidales bacterium
CCGTTAGTATCCAGAACCAGCACTGTGTTTAACTGCCGCGAGTAAAGGTTATTAATAGAAAAAGCGAATATTGCCGAAGAAACTATAAAGGCAATAGTGAGACCCCAGACAACCATACGGTTGACAATGAGGGTTTTGTAAATATCTATTTTAGGTTTTTCCACGATGCTACTTTATTAATTCTTTCATGAAAGGCATTGACACTTTAAAAAGCTTGATTTTGATAACTATAACCAGTATAAGAGCTAAAACAACCATTAATCCTCCTGAAATAGCCATANNCAATCATCAGGGGCACAAAAATCTTGATCAGACCCATGAAAAAATAACGCTCTGCCAGGAAAACCGGGTATATTAAAAAATCCAGGATTTTTAACATGAATTGTGTTATGTGGGTGTAAGCTCCTCCTGTCCAACTGGAAGGATTCATCATATTTGCAACTTCTCCTATCTTTCTTAAANNATCTGGGTACTAAAACCAACAAGTAAAAGAAGTCCGAGCATCCTAAAAAGGATATAAGGGGAAAAACCTTCATCTCCCTCGCTAAAAACCTTACCTGTTTTAGAGAAACTTCTAAAGAAACTTTTCCAAAGTGAAAGAACTAAAATAGAAGCTCCAATAGATTTTGAAATTATAACCAGGTAGCCTAGATCACCTGCGAACATTGATTTATAAACCTTATCTAAATACTCTAATCCCATGATTAATTATTTAAAAATGGTATTTATATAATTCAATGTCCTAAGTTGCATCCGTTGATTATCAAGAGTTTCAACTTCTATTACAGCGGAATTTATAACTCCAAGATTTTCACGAAGCTCCTTAAGTGCCTGGTTCATATTTAAAAGTCTGTCACCATCTGACATTTCAGAGAGATTATCNNTCATTAATCGTGTGATATTCAGATGGTTTAAAACAGTTATGGTCATTAATTGTTTTTAGCGAGCCAAGAACCCTGGTATATGAATCACTTACCTGAGCTATAGCTAACTCAAGATTATGATAATTTGCAACCTTGCGGTTGATTTTTTTAAGTTTTTCCGTGGCATCTATTACAACTTGAAGGTTCTTTTGTTCCGTTGCAACTTGTTCTGTGAGTTTAGTATATTCCCTGAGCCTATCTGTCATTTCTACTTTTTCTCGGGTTGCATCTTCTATCTCCCAGGCTGGATTCTTAACAACAACAGTTTGACTAAAAGCTTCATANNNAAAGAAATATTGTGAATAATTTTTTCATTTTAGATATTTTTAATCTTGCTGTATTTTTCTATAGCTTTCTCCATATCACCAGTTTCTTTATAAAGTTCCATGACCTCGGTGTATTCTTTCCCTTCGGTTTGAAATGCCAGAAGAACCTTTGGTGCTAGTTCCAGNNAATTCAGAATATTTTATTTTACCGGTGAAGTTGTATTTGATTGAACCAAGCTGGTTCTCATCATGATCTTTCAGCGAAAGGCGTTCAATGATCTCCTTATACCCTTTCTCGTTTTGCATTATATACATTACCTGAGTATTGTCGATCATTGCATTTGAAGCATCATTTTTTGGAAGTTGACTTGGAGATTGAAGTACTATACCAATAGCGGCCTCCTGTTTTCTGGCCGCCTGGTAGAAGTACTCTGCAGATGAAAGCACAGACGGGAATTTTAACATCTTGGCGAATTCATCAAAGAAGATCACCCCTTTAGTGCTTCGGTCTTTCCAGACAACTTTTTGAACCGCTTCGCTGATCATGTGAAGCATGATGGTAAGCAGTACGTGATTATCTTTAATCTCGTCAAGTTCAAAAACAATGAATTTTTTCCCCTCGATCTTGTAGCTGTCGTCCGTTTTTGCTTCAAACAAAAACGAGTAAATACCTTTACCTATAAACTCTGAAGTAATATGTAGAAAGTCCTCTATATCAAAGAATTTTGGATTAAGATCCAGGACTTTCATAATATTTTCTTTGTTACCGTCTATAAATTCATAGAATTGGGGAAAACTATGTTCTTTTTCTACAGATTTATAGTACAGAGTTATGACCTTTCGAAGACTCACGGCTTCATCTTCTTCCGGAAGCCGGTCCCTTTTCCAAAGCTTGAAAACAAATGTTGACAGCTCGTTTATTTTTGTAGCCGAAATGTTTTCAGCATTTTCAACAAAAAAAGGATTTAGGCCAATACCAACGCCATCCTGGTACTTGATGTAAACTGTATCGTCCGGGTACAATAATGAAAGTTTTCGGTAACTATCCCCCAGGTCAATGATTACAATACGGATATCATTTTCGTAGAACTGCCGGAAGATATGGTTTGCAAGTACTGATTTGCCTTCACCGGTTGGTGCGATGATAAAGAAATTACGGGCTTTTATTCTCTTTCGGTCNNTATTCGATTTGTCAATGTTGGAGGCATTGGCAAAGAAGGAATTAAAAAAAAGATTCTTTTTATTTGCCCCTATCGGTGAGTAAGGCGTTATATCTAGGTTTTTGAACTCGTTAGCTACCATCTGCTCATAAGAGCGGAAATCTGCCTCATTCTCTGCGTAAAAAACTACATTAAAATG
>PMNJ01000198.1 GCA_003162595.1 Bacteroidales bacterium
ATCGACCAGGTTTGGGATGCAATATATGATCCTGATAAACATGTGGTGGTACAGACTGCTCCTGCCGTCAGAGTTGCTCTTGGTGAGGACCTTGGTTATGACCCGGGTGAAAGAGTAACCGGGAAGATGGTAAATGCTCTCAGACAACTCGGATTTAATTCAGTACTTGACACTGACTTCAGTGCCGACCTTACAATTATGGAAGAAGGTACAGAACTGCTCGTCAGACTTAAGAAAGCGCTGGTTGATGGGGATAAGAATATATCGCTGCCTATGTTCACATCCTGTTCTCCGGGCTGGATAAAATTTGTTGAACACAAATACCCCGAGTTTCTTCCGAATCTGTCCACATGTAAATCGCCACAACAGATGTTTGGAGCGCTTGCCAAAACATACTATGCAAAGAAACGAAATATTGACCCTTCAAAAATTGTTTCAGTATCAATAATGCCTTGTACTGCAAAGAAATTTGAAGCTGACAGACCCGAGATGCGCTCCAGCGGATTCAAGGATGTTGATTTTGTTCTGACAACACGTGAACTTGCCGTTATGATTAAACAGGCAGGTATTGACTTCAGAAATATTGAAGAGGCAAATTATGATTCAATAATGGGTGATTCTACCGGAGCAGCCGTTATTTTCGGAGCAACCGGAGGAGTTATGGAGGCTGCTTTGCGTACTGCTTATGAAATTGTTACAGGACGGGAAGTTCCATTTGGAAATCTGAACATTACTCCTGTCAGAGGTATGGATGGAGTAAAAGAAGCAACTATTAAAATTGAAGGCTGTGTAGACGCATGGAAGTTTCTTGAAGGCGCAGAACTGAAAGTAGCTATTGCTCATGGACTGGTTAATGCCAATAAAATAATGAGTATGGCTAGAGAGGGGAAAGCTCCGTATCACTTCGTAGAGATTATGGCTTGCCCGGGAGGTTGTATCGGAGGAGGCGGACAACCTATTCCTACAAACATGGAGATCAGAAAAAAACGTATGAAAGCCATCTACTCGGAAGATGAACACAAAGTGCTTCGAAAATCACACGAAAATCCTGATGTTATTGCAATCTATAAAGAGTTCCTCGACCAGCCTAACAGCCATAAATCGCACGAACTGCTTCATACACATTATGTAGAACGTGATAATTTTTAATAATTAACTAAACTGATCTGACTTTAAGAGAAAGCTGGCTATTTTTAGCCGGCTTTCTCCATTCTAAATTCGGTGGAGTAAAAGAGTTCACAGAATGTTGGATAACAGACAGAAGAAATAGTTAATAGCCTCACTCGATGAAATAAATAAATTGTAATTTTAAGATAAAATCATTCATTGCCATGACAAAATCTATAAAAGGAACAAAAACAGAACAAAACCTGCTTAAAGCATTTGCAGGTGAATCACAAGCCAGGAATAGGTATGAATTCTTTGCAAGTGCAGCAAAAAAAGAAGGCTTCGAACAAATTGCTGCCATTTTTATGGAAACTTCACTTCAGGAAAAAGAGCATGCGAAGCGCTTCTTTAAATTCCTTGAAGGAGGAGTAACCGAGATAACAGCCAGTTATCCTTCGGGTATAATCGGCACCACAAAGGAAAATTTAAAAGCTGCTGCTGAAGGCGAAAATGAAGAATGGTCAGAACTTTATCCTCATTTTTCAGAAGTAGCAAAGGAAGAAGGTTTCACTGAAGTTGATTCTGCATTTAAAATGATAGCAAAGGTTGAAACTGAGCATGAGCGAAGGTATCTGAAATTACTTCAGAATGTGTCAGAAGATAAGGTCTTTATAAAAAATGGTAAAGTCTGGTGGAAATGCCTGAATTGCGGCTATGTATATGAATCTGAAAAAGCACTGGAAAACTGCCCGGCTTGTTTGCATCCTAAAGCTTTCATGCAAATAAGGGAAGAGAATTACTAAGTTGATGAGTCTATTTCTATGGTGTTAAAGAAGGCACTGATTATCGCTTTTCCCCTTGGTGTTACTTTGTGTCTTACTTTGTGATCCTTTGTGGTTAAATGAATTCATTTTTACCATAAAGGATCACAAAGGATATCATTAAGGATCTCTAAGGTTTTCTAACAGACCAGGTAAAACTATCCGATTATATTGAGAATTTCCTGTATATCTATATCCTTAAGCGGATTATTACTCGAAATATAAATATCTGCCAGTCTTGATTTTTTCTCCTGCAATCTTACTATTTTTTCTTCAATACTGTTACTGGTAATGTATCTGTATACGAATACATTTTTATTCTGACCAATCCGATGAGCACGGTTTAAAGCCTGCATCTCAGAAGCCGGATTCCACCATGGATCAAGAATGAAAACATAATCGGCTGCAGTAAGATTGAGGCCGACACCACCTGCTTTGAGTGAGATAAGGAATATTTTATTCTCCGGATCAAGCTGGAAGCTGTTTACTATCTTTTCCCTTTGCATACTCGCTCCTGTCAGCATTGCAAAACGTATTCTTTTTTTTCTTAGTTCTTCAGCATACAAATCAAGATGTTTGACGAATGATGAGAATACAAGTATTTTATGACCTTCTGCTATAACATTTTCCATATCCTGGAGTACAGTTTCGAATTTGCCGGAGCCAAAACCATATTCGTCATTTGCCAGAACAGGGTGATTAGATAGTTGCCGGAGTTTCATGAGTCCCTGGAGGACAACGATTGCCGATTTTTCAATACCAGTCGACGCAATACTCTTAAGAATGCTGTTTCTGACGGACGATTTTTCTTCATCGTACACTTTATATTGCTCATCTGTCATATCGCAAAAAACAGTCTGTTCAGTAACCGGAGGCAGATCGCGGGCAACCATTTCTTTTGTACGTCTTAGGATAAATGGCTGGATAATCTTCCTGAGTTTAAGCTCTTTCTCATCATCAGCCATTTTTTCAATAGGTTTTGCAAATTCTCTTCTAAAAAAGGCAAGGTCACCAAGCAATCCGGGATTAACAAAATTTAACTGGGTCCAGAGATCAGTCAGTGAGTTTTCTACCGGTGTTCCTGTTAATACGAGTTTAAACTCCGACTTTAACCTGGTTACTGTTCTGTAGAGCATGGAAGCCGGATTTTTAATAACCTGGCTCTCATCAAGAATAATGTAATGAAAAGAGAATGAGCTGATTAATTCAATATCTTGCCGTATCGTATGATAACTGGAAAGGATAATATCAAAACTGTGAAAATATGAGGTTGACTTTTTTCGCTGGTTTCCCTTGTAGCTGTAAACTTTCATATCAGGCACAAACCTACTTATTTCATTTTCCCAGTTATAGATAAGTGAAGCAGGTACAATGATAAGCGAAGTAAGCTTTGAGTCATGGCGAGGGAATAAACTTAATTCTGTTTCACCTGTAATTTGATCATATGAAAGAAAATCTTCTTTGTTGTGCTGAAGCATAGCAAGTGCCTGAATAGTCTTGCCCAGACCCATGTCATCGGCAAGACATCCTCCTAAGCCTGCCGATTGAAGGAAGTTCAGCCAGTTAAGTCCATCCGACTGGTATTGCCTCATTGTGCAAATAAGACCTTTAGGATGCTGTAGGATGGGTATCTGATCGGGAATCAGTAATTTTTCAAGTCTTTCGAATCCCTTTTGCCCCTCATCACTGAAAGTATCTGTAATTAATGAAAAATGTTGTTTATGAATTCTCAGGGAGTCATCGGCACTTTTCCCGAACTCAAAAATGTTCTTGTACTTTGTAAACCAGGTTTCCGGCAGGACAGCTATCGACCCGTCGGGTAACTCGTATTCTCTTATTCCTTCAAGAATGTTTTTTCTGAAACGGCTGAACGGAATTTTCCACTCACCGATTCTAACAATTGCCCTGAGGTCAAACCAGTCATTTACAATCTGGCTGCTTATTTCAATGTCTATTGGTTTCAGATTGAAGTTCAGATTGAGCTTTGAAGTCAGAATAAAGCCTGAATTAGTAATTTCAGAATAGCTACTATTTACAAGTTCTAATGTTGCGTACAGGTCATCTTTTAGTTTGCTTTCTGATGAGACTGGATAGAAATTAATATCATCATCGGAAAAGAAACCAAGTTCCCCCAGAGTTACACGGCATTGTTTTTCCCAGTCAAAATCCCGGCTATATTTTCTGAAAATAAAATTCCCTTCATTTTTTTCAAAAAATGTAAAGGAATTCGAAGGTTCGTTTGAGTAAATTTTAGTTCCCTGGTAGTTATATTCTAATGTGAGGCCGTGGTTGCCTCTTAATCCCGTTTCGAGCTCAAGAAGAGCTTTTTTCACAGGAACGGATTCAATAATTTCAAAACCAGAACTCTCGACTTTATAATTATTTATCGTATTAAGCACAAATCCGCTGAAATATTTTAGTTCTGATTTTTTGGGGATCAGGATGTTTTCTTTTGAAAGGAAAGGTCTTAATTTGGAACCCTCAACGTCTGAAACAAAAAATATCCTGTGATTCTCCCTGATCAGGCAAGGAGACATACATATAATATCGACCGGGCTCTTTCTGAGATCAATAAGTTTTCCTGCAGATTCCAGACTAAGATTATAGGCGCTTTGCTCCACGTCTCTGATAAATCTGAATACCGGCTCAGCGTTGTCTTCGCTCACAAGAAGCTGATCCTCAGCATGTAATGTTCCTGTTTTTGTCTTCTGAAAATATATTGGAATATTCTCATTCCGTGCTATTATAAAACATTTATAAAGCCTTCTTTCTATATAGGGCCTGATAAAGTTTTCAAGCTTTTCAGGTGTAATTTTTTCAAGAAATTCTTTTACCGTTTTATCCCTTGAAAACAACTTAAATAATGCCCTGTCGGTATATTCATTAATAATCTTAACCAACTCGCGTTCTTCCGAAGTAAGTGTACCTAATGTGTCAATGTTGGGAAAAGGGGAGAGGCATTCTGATAATTTATAATAACTCCTGTTAACTTCCTTTTGAATAATATATGGTAAGATAAGAGATCCCCACAATCTATGCTCGAATAAAATCAGAGCGAATATCTTACCCTTCTTATCTGGCTTTGTTTCCAATACATTCAATATTATATTCCATGCAATAATGGTCAATGTTGGCCGATTTTCAAAGGATAAACAAAAAAAGGTTTCCCGAAAAGAGGAAACCTTTTTTATTGGTTAAAGTAATTGCTACTTCTTAATCGTTGTGGTCTTTACCTTTGTTGTGTCTTTATTTGTTTTGTATCTCATATCAGGAGTACCATCTTTTTTTACAGGTCCTAAAGCTTTTGGCGTTGTCGTTGTTGTTTTAGTTGTTTTTGTTGTTTTGTTTGCTTTAAATCTTTTGTCTGGAGTTCCGTCCTTTTTTACTGCTACTTTTGTTTTTGTGGTATCTGCAGCTGTTTTAACGGTTTGAGTCTGGGTTGCAGCAACTGTTTTTGTCTGATCAACTTTTGTTGTAGTTTTGGCGGCTGTTGTTGTCTGTCCGAACGTTGATACAGAAAGAAAAACAACGGCTAAGATAAATGCTAATTTTTTCATAATGAATAAGTTTAAGTTAAATATTTTATTTTGTGGATGCTAAGTAAAGTACAGATTCTGGATTAGAACTGAAGTTGACAGATTTTTAAGAATTAATTATATTTTTTTTAACAGTTTTGGTAAACAAAATTGCTCACCGGTGACGGAATAATGGTATGTGATACATTAAACGCCGGAGGCGTTTCACCAATAATAGTAGAAGAACATTGTTTCAATGATAAACACCAGAGGTGTTTCATTAATATCGGGAAGAGTGTGGTTGTTCAAATGATTGGCAGGATGGGATCAGGGGATCCTTCGCTTCGCTCAGGATGACAAAGCGATTTAGTGGTAACAATGAGGAAGAAGTGGCGATTCGCCACTTCTTCCCTGTTATCTCCATCAAGAGTGTCATTCCGAGCGAAGCGAGGAATCTCATTATCAATACACTAATATGATTTAAAGGAGATTTCCAAATATCATTTTGTAGGTTTAATATAATCCGGGAGTTTAAATGTTTTCATAATTGGTGGAATTCAGATTTTCGGGAAGGAATCGGGGATCTCTTCAAAGTATTCCCATATTGATTAAATTTGTTTTGAATTATTTATGATTTGAGGAAGATTATTCATATTGATATGGATGCATTTTTTGCATCTATTGAACAGCTTGACAACCCTGAACTGAGAGGGAAACCTGTTGCAGTAGGTGGCAGTGGAGAGCGCAGTGTAGTGGCAGCAGCAAGTTATGAAGCAAGAAAATTCGGTATCAGATCAGCAATGTCTTCTATGGTTGCTAAAAGGCTATGTCCCGATCTGATTTTTGTAAAACATAATTTTACAAGGTATACTGAGGTTTCTGCCAGTATTATGGAGATATTNNGATGTCACAAAGGATAAAAAAAATATCGGGTCGGCAACAGTTATTGCCAGGAAAATCAGGCATGAAATTAAATCCAGAACTGGTCTGACTGCTTCTGCAGGTATTTCAGTGAACAAATTTCTGGCAAAGATAGCTTCTGATATTAATAAGCCTGATGGCTTATTTCTGATCCGGCCGGAAGATGCTGAAAAGTTTATAGAAGAGCTGTCTGTTGAAAAATTTTATGGTATTGGAAAAGTGACTGCACAAAAGATGCATAAACTTGGAATTCACACCGGCGCTGATCTGAAGAAATGGGATCTTGTTTCACTGGTAAGAAATTTTGGCAAACCCGGAGCTTTCTTTTATGATATAGTCAGAGGTATTGATGAACGTCCGGTTGAACCTGATCAGGAACGTAAATCTGTTGGAACTGAACTTACTTACGAGAAAGACCTTACAACCCGTTTTGAAGTTATTGCAGAATTGTACAAGCTTGAAAAAGAGCTGATGGAAAGACTTGAACATTCTGAAACTACAGGAAGAACAATCACTCTTAAAATAAAATTTTCAGATTTCAGGCAGATTACAAGGAGTAAAACGCTTCAGAGTTATGTCCGCAATTTTGAAACCTTGCATAAAGAGGTTTCGGAAATCCGTAAATCGCTTAAACTCGAAGGATCACGTATCAGGCTTTTGGGATTGAGCGTCTCCAATCTTGAAACGGATGATTGTGATGACAGGCAGTTGTATCTGTTTGAGGATTGAACTTTAAATACTCACCCCCTTCCCCTCTCTACTTCGTAAAGAGGGGAGATCATATGATAATGATTCAAAATTATTTATTAAATCTTCAGAAAATTACGATTACCTCTCAGGCATGATGCATAATATGCAGTATATCAAAAAATATCCCCCTCTTTACGAAGTAGAGAGGGGGAAAAAGGGGGTGAGTACTCAAGCTTTCAGAATAACCCTTCGATAGATAGATATCTCTCTCCGGTATCGTAGCTGAATGTGAGAATTCTGGAGCCTTTTGGAAATTCTTTCAGCTTTTGATTTACTGCAGCCAATGACGCTCCCGAAGATATTCCGACAAATAATCCTTCTTCTTTGGCAGCTCTTCGGGTAAATGTAAATGCATCTTCTTTGGATACTTTAATAATTCCGTCTAATATTTTTGTATTTAAAATTGAAGGTATAAAACCGGCGCCAATTCCCTGCAGGGGATGAGGAGCAGGAGAGCCCCCGCTCAGTACCGGAGATAATTCAGGCTCAACAGCATATACTTTCAGTTTTGGGAATGCCTTTTTCAAAACCTCGGCACAGCCGGTTAAATGTCCACCTGTACCTACGCCAGAAATCAGATAATCAAGACCGTCAGGAAAGTCTTTAAGAATTTCCTGAGCTGTGGCTGTCTTATGAATTTCCGTATTGGCGGGATTATCGAATTGCATAGGCATCCAGGAATCTGGCGTTTCCAGTACTAATTCCCTTGCTCGTTCAATTGCACCTTTCATACCTTTTTCCCTGGGCGTAAGTACAAACTCTGCACCATAAGAACTCATGATTTTTCTTCTTTCAAGGGACATTGATTCGGGCATTACAAGAATCAGCTTATATTGCTTAACAGCTGCAACCAATGCCAATCCTATACCAGTGTTTCCTGATGTTGGCTCAATAATTACACTATTAGGTTTTAGTATCCCTTTTTTTTCTGCATCCTCTATCATTGACAATGCAATACGGTCTTTAATGCTGGCACCCGGGTTTGATCTTTCCAATTTTACCCATACCGAATACCCGGGATCGAATAGCCGGTTGATTTTCAAATGGGGTGTGTTTCCGATAGTTTCGAGAATTGAGTTAACTTTCATAATATTGATTTTTTATAATAATTATTTCAGATAATAAAGTTTATAGGTTCCTGAAAACCATTTTGGTTTCTGACGATTATTTCGCTTTTGTGGTAAACCACCGAGAAAGGTGCAATACTCTCTGTGAGCCATACATTACCGCCGATAATGCTGTTTCTGCCGACAACTGTCTCTCCTCCCAGAATTGTACAACCGGAATAGAGAACAACATTATCTTCAATTGTGGGGTGCCTCTTTTTTGAGGCTTTACTCTTATCAACGCTCAGGGCGCCAAGTGTTACGCCCTGGTAAAGTTTTACATTGTTTCCAATTATTGTGGTTTCTCCGATAACAATACCTGTTCCATGATCAATTGAAAAAGGACATCCAATTTCAGCATGAGGGTGGATATCAATACCAGTTACTTTATGAGAATATTCTGTAATCATCCGGGGTAATAGAGGTACTGATAACCTTGCCAGAGAATGTGCAATGCGATAGCAGAAAATAGCAAAGAATCCGGGATATATTGCAATAACCTCGATTAGTTGTGTTGCCGCAGGATCAGACTCCAGAATAAAACCGGCATCTTTAATGAG
>PMNJ01000003.1 GCA_003162595.1 Bacteroidales bacterium
AAGAATATGCCATTTGACCTGTTTATCCCATCTTCAAAATTGAATGGTGCAAAACAAGGACAGAAGGCTGTTGCAAAGGTCACCGACTGGGATCCTAAATCAAAAAACCCTGTAGCTGAGATTATTAATGTTCTTGGTTATCCCGGTCTGCACGAAACCGAGATGCATGCCATTCTTGCCGAGTTTGAGCTTCCTTACAGCTTTACTGAAGAAGTTGAGGCTGATGCTGAAAAAATACCGGGAGAAATCACTGAAAAAGATATTAAAGTCAGGAGAGACTTTCGCAAAATACCAACATTTACAATCGATCCGGCTGACGCAAAGGATTTTGATGATGCGCTTTCTTTAAAGCAACTCGAAAATGGCAATTGGGAAATCGGAGTTCATATTGCCGATGTGACGCACTATGTGAAAATGGATTCACTGGTGGAAGAAGAAGCCAAACAGAGAGCCACATCAATTTACCTGGTCGACAGGGTTGTACCTATGCTTCCTGAAAGGCTCTCGAATAATATATGTTCACTCACTCAATCAGAAGATAAGCTTACATATTCAGCCGTCTTTGAACTGAATGATAAATCTGAGGTAATTAATGAATGGTTTGGAAGAACCATTATCAATTCTGATAAGAGATTCTCATACAATGAAGCTCAGCAGGTTATTGATACCGGTGATGGCGATATGAAGAAACAGGTACTTTTGCTTCACAGACTGGCACAGCAACTGAGGACAAAAAGATTTGCTTCAGGTGCTTTTGCATTTGAGAAAGTTGAAGTGAGGTTTGACCTCGATGAAGCTGGAAAACCATTAGGGATAAAATTCCGGGAAATGGGTACTGCAAACCAGCTCATTGAAGAATTTATGCTCCTGGCTAACAGACGGGTAGCAGAATATGTAGGGAAAAAGCTAAGAGGAAAAACTTTTGTTTACCGTATTCACGATAAACCTGATCCGGAGAAAATAAGCAATTTCAGCCATTTTATTACCCGTTTCGGTTATAAACTGATTGAGGATGACAAGACATCATTGCCAAAAGCGATGAATAAATTGCTGCACTCCGTCACCGGTAAAAAGGAACAGAATATTATTGAAACACTTGCTCTCCGGTCGATGGCAAAAGCTATTTATTCAACGGACAATATAGGTCATTACGGACTTTCATTTAAATATTATACACATTTTACTTCACCCATACGTCGTTATCCCGATATGATGGTACACAGGCTTATGTCGGCTTATCTTGCTGAAGAGAATCCTGGCAGCAAGGATAAGTATGAAAAACTATGTGATCACTCCTCCAAAATGGAAAGGCTGGCTGCCGAGGCAGAAAGAGCATCTGTTAAGTATAAACAGGTTGAGTATATGAGCGATAAGACCGGGAAGGTGTTTGAAGGAGTTATTTCCGGAGTTACGGAATGGGGAATATATGTGGAGATAATTGAGAATCAGTGTGAGGGGATGATCCATATCCGGGAGCTTGCAGATGATTTCTATGAATATGATGATGAGAATTATTGTATAAAAGGGCGTTCAACGGGTAAAATCTACACTCTTGGAGATAAGGTAAATATTGAGGTTGTAAAAGCCGATCTTCAGAAGAAACAGCTCGATTACAGGCTGGCGAATAACTAAACTTCATCCTTCGTTATTCCTCTGTGGCCCTCTCCCGATCTATCGGGAGAGGTTCACAGAGAAAATTATTCAGCTTTGTCTTTCTCAATAACTTTCAAAAGCTTTTGTACTGCATCTTTTTCAGGTACATTTTTCAGTACCGGAACAGTACCCCTGTAAATATGAACCTTGCCATTGCCAGCTCCGACATATCCATAATCGGCCCCTGCCATTTCGCCCGGACCATTTACAATACATCCCATAACAGCTATTTTTAGCCCTTTCAGGTGCCCGGTAGCTTCTTTTACCTTTTTAACAGATTCCCGAAGATCGAACTTTGTGCGTCCGCATGTCGGGCATGAGAGATATATTGTCCGGGTTATGCGTGTTTCGGTACACTGAAGAATGGAAAAAGCAAGTGCAGTGATGGAGCTGAAATCTATTTCCCCGATATTGGAAACAGAAATACCGGCAATTCTTCCATCGAGAATATAACGGCCAAGAAGGGAAGAGGCTTTGATCTGAAGATCCTCCAGGTTGTTTTCCCGGAAAACCGGATTCAGCACTATATTATAGCTCAGGTTGTTTTCTTCAAGAGCATTGAGAAAATAATCGGCAGCGTACAGCTCTTTTTCAGGACTAAAAGTGAATATAACGAGAGTAGTATCAGGAGCAGGATCTTTAAGATATTCAATATTGAAATTAGAACCGGTCAGCAAGACATTTAATTTCTCAGATCTGTATTTGCTTTCATGATATGTCTCAGGAGAGAATAATGGGTATATTCTGTTCTTTCCCTTGTTTTCATGCCAAATCCTGTAGGGGAGTATAAGGGAAACATTTTCAGGGACATTTTCAGGACAATTCTTAACAATAATCAGATCGACTGAACCGTCTGTTTTTTTAACCTCACCGGTTTTTGCATCTGTGCTATAACCTGTATTCTTATATACGGCTGCATTTATTTCAGGAAAGGAGGTCATATTTGAGACTACCAACGGACCATTTATTCGCTTAAGAATTTCTGGTTTGGCTGATGGGGCTTTAAAAGTTAGCGGTTTATCCGGGGCAGCAGGAGATACTCCTCTGGGATAGTAACCGGCAAGTTTTTTTGCAACAGGAATCTCTTTTTCCGGATCTTCTGATAAGGAGACCCTTATTGTATCGCCTATCCCTTCTGCCAGGAGAGCTCCGATTCCGGCAGCCGATCTTATCCTTCCATCTTCGCCCTCACCTGCTTCAGTCACACCAAGATGCAGAGGATAAGAAAAACCTTCATTCTGCATCATATATACCAGCATTCGTGTAGCTTCGATCATTACAGCAGTGTCGGATGATTTCATTGAAAGTACAAGATCGCTGAAATTCTCTGCACTGAAGATCCTGATAAACTCCAAAGCAGAAAAAACCATGCCTTTTGAAGTATTACCAAAACGGGTTATAATCCGGTCGGAAAGTGAACCATGATTAATTCCGATGCGGATCACTGTTTTATTTTCCCGGCATATATTTATTAAAGGGAGCAACTTTGCGTGGATCCTCTCAAGTTCCTCGTTGTATTCCTTTTCAGTGAACTCCTGTTTTTCAAAAGATGCTCTTTTGTCTGCATAGTTACCGGGATTTATCCTGACCTTTTCAACAAGCCGCGCGGCTGTCTCGGCAGCAACAGGATTAAAGTGAATATCGGCAATCAGAGGAGTGTTAAAACCGGCTTTTCGCAGTTCTTTCTTTATTACAGCCAGGTTTTCTGCCTCCCTGAGACCCTGTGCGGTCAGCCTCACATAATCAGCTCCGGCCTCAATAATACGTATGCATTGAGCAACAGATTTTCTGGTGTCGAGGGTATCTGTGTTCGTCATCGACTGGAGACGGATAGGGTTGGTGCCGCCGAGAGGGGTGGAGCCGATGTGGACCACTGAGGAAATATATGAAGACCCCCTGCGGTCCCCCTGGGAGGAGGACAAAATCCGTTTTTCTAGTTTGTCCTTCATGATTGCGACCCCCTGTGGTCCCCCTGGGAGGAGGACAAAATCCGTTTTTCTAGTTTGTCCTTCATGATTGCGACCCCCTGTGGTCCCCCTGGAAGGGGGACAAAATCTCGTTAATATATAGGATTAACTTATTAATTGTTGAATCAAGTTCGGTTTCAATTTCCAAATTAGTCAAATGAATAATATTATATCCGTTGATTTTAAGAATCTTGTCCCTTTTCAAATCGTAATTTGTTTTTTCGGGAAGGGAATGGATTTCTCCATCAACCTCAATAATCAATTTAAGATCTTTGCAATAAAAATCTACAATGTAATCTAAAAGGGGTTGCTGTCGTCTGAACTTATATCCATTAATCTGTTTTGATCTTAACCTGGACCAAAGAATTATTTCTGCCTTGGTCATATTACTCCGTAATTTCCTGGCTCTTCTAACTAATTCCCTGTTTCCGTAGTAAAGCATTATCTGTAAATTTCTAAATATCTATGTTTTTATCCCCCCTTGGGGGGATTATAGGGGGTTTCACTCGCCACTACAACTACTCTAAATTCATCCCCCCTTGGGGGGATTATAGGGGGTTTCACTCGCCACTACAACTACTCTAAATTCATCCCCCCTTGGGGGGATCATAGGGGGTTTATATCCCTTCCTCATTCTCTTTCCCACTCTGCCCCTTCTTTAAGGTCCTTTAATACAACCCCTGCATCTTTCAGTTCATTTCGTATTTTATCGGATGTATGGAAATCTTTTTTGTTTTTTGCTTCCTGTCTTAATCCGATAATAATCTTCATCAATTCCCCGGTGAGCTTATCATCTCCAATAAGAGCAGATTCATCTTTTAACCCAAGTATCTCAAAAACAAATGTGTTGAATAGTTCTTTCAAAGATTCAAGTTCCGGAGCATCAATTTTCTCACTGCCGTCAATAACTGAATTGACAATTCTCACTCCTTCAAAAAGATGGGACAATAATACAGAACTATTCAGATCATCATCGAGTGCTTCATAGCATTTTTCCTTTAGTTTGCTGATATCAACTGTTGAATGATCTGAAGGTTTGAGTTTGCCAAGCGACTCCATAGCTTTCATCAGTTTCTGGAATCCTTTTTCTGCAGCCTGAAGTGCTTCATTTGAGAAATCGATGGTGCTCCGGTAATGGGCCTGCAAAATGAAAAACCGTATGGTCATAGGTGAATATGCCTTATCCAACGCAGGATGATCACCGCTAAAGAGCTGATCGAGAGTAATGAAATTGCCAAGTGAACGGGCCATNNATGCTCCATGGGGAAGGCCATCTCATCAGATGTTCGGGGCTGGCCTTTTTCCAGAGAGCAAAATCATATGAGTTTCTTTTTTCGTTTTGTCCTTCAATATCACGGGTGTTGCTGATGAGCTCATCTAAAACTCTGCCCGAAAGTTTCCCATATTGATATTTTTGATTGTATTTCATGATATCAAAATAGACAGAGCCATTTGATTCATAAGCATAGCCGCTCTTAATCAGGATCTTAATGAGTTCAATCTGTTCGATTATATGTCCGGTTGCTCTTGGTTCAATTGAAGGTGACAAGGTGTTAAGCTGATCCATATTTCTATGGTAAGTGTTCACATATTTCTGCACAACTTCCATTGGTTCTATCTGTTCCTGTCTGGCTTTTTTTTCTATACGATCTTCTCCTTCACCAAGGGTCTCATTTTCAAGATGGCCGACATCGGTAATATTTCTCACATATCGTACTTTATACCCGAGATGCATAAGATATCTGAAAAGCAAATCGAAGGTGATTGCAGGACGGGCATGTCCGAGATGGGCATGACTGTACACTGTCGGGCCGCAAACATATATACCAACAAATGGCGGGTGAAGCGGTTTGAAAAGTTCTTTCTTTTTAGAAAGGGTGTTAAAGAGGAAAAGATTGTTCTGCATTATATAACTGTTTTGTAAGACAAAAATAAGGTAAATTTTTATTTTTTTGCCCCCAACCCCCCTAAAGGAAGGCTAATACTGTGCATCCAAATGTAATTCAACTAAAAATACAGGTTTTTCTCCCCCCCTGGGGGAGATGTCAGCGCAGCTGACAGAGGGGTTTTACAACCAGATCAAAAGTCACTTTAGGGATATTCTTCGATTCGTTACACCCCCTTTTTATTTCCTCCCAAGGGGGGAAAAACACTTACTATTTTAGTGTAATTAACCTAAATATTTTGTATTTCTAAATATCCTTTCTACCTTTGACCCCACAAATCAGANNCTCTGAGAAACCCTGGCAACCAACCCGCCCATTGACGGAGAACGGTGCCAAAACCTAATCCCGGAAAGCCGGGAGATGATAAAAATTTAACACAAAAACCATGAATTCGATTCATTTGACACACAACAACTTTATCATGCCGCTCATGCCTATGTGCATGTGCCGGTAAAAGGTTTGATTTACAATCAGTCATTTTCTCAGTTAACAAACAGAAATCCCGGAGAGACATCTGTATCTGTCTGTCAGGTATTTGTAAAAATTAAAATTAAACAAAATGAAAAACGAAAAAATAAAATTTGAAACACTGCAGGTTCATGCAGGTCATCAACCCGATAAAGAAACCCTGTCAAGAGCTGTGCCTATTTACCAGACATCTTCTTATGTCTTTAAAAATGCAAAACATGCAGCAGATCTTTTTGATCTGGCTGAATGGGGGAATATATATACGCGTATAAATAACCCTACTACAGATGTATTCGAAAAAAGAGTTGCGGCCCTTGAAGGAGGAGTAGCTTCTCTGGCAGTTTCATCGGGACATGCAGCGCAATTCATTGCACTTACGACTATATTGAAACACGGAGAGAACTTTGTAACATCACCGTTTCTATATGGCGGCAGCCACAATCAGTTCAAAGTCACATTTGCCAACTTCGGAATTGAGGCAAGATTTGCTAAAGATCTGAATANNTTTCAAAGCTTGCGGTTAAACACAGACTTCCGCTTGTTGTTGACAATACATTTGGCGCTTGTGGTTACCTGTGCCGTCCGATTGAATATGGCGCCAATATTATTGTAGAATCGGCAACAAAATGGATAGGCGGACATGGAACAAGCATTGGGGGAGTAATAACCGATGCAGGCAATTTTAACTGGAGCAATGGGAATTTCCCTGTCTTCACTGAACCAGCCGAAGGTTATCACGGGAAAATCTTTGGTGAAATATTTTCACAGACTTCAGCTGCAGGAAATATTGCATTTATAGTAAAGGCAAGAGTTGAAGGACTAAGGGATCTTGGNNAGAATACACTTGCCCTGGCGAAATGGCTTGAAACCCAACCTGGCGTTGAGAAGGTTAATTATCCGGGTCTTAAGGCAAGTCCTTATCATGAACTTGCAAAAAAATATCTCCCTAAGGGTGCCGGAGGAGTTCTGAGTTTTATTTTGAAAGCAAAAAAATCCCAGACTGTTAAACTTGTCGAGCACTTTGAGCTGGTAAGTCATCTTGCAAATGTGGGAGATGCTAAAACACTGATAATTCAACCGTCGGCAACGACACACTCTCAGCTTTCTGTAAAAGAACAGCTTGCCGTCGGTATCGATCCCGGTCTCTTCAGAGTATCGGTCGGGATAGAGCATATCGACGATATTATTAATGATTTTGACCAGGCATTTAAAAAGGTACT
>PMNJ01000324.1 GCA_003162595.1 Bacteroidales bacterium
ATCACTCACTTCCTACTCGATTTAAAAGCTTTTTGGCTCCTTGCCCCTTTCCTGCTAAGTGGGAGAAGGGGATAACTAAAATAAATACAAGCTTTTAGCCCTCCAGGGGGAGGGGGTGGGGAGAGGGAATTTTTCCCTGCAAACCAATCTCTTTTGCAACGCTTCGCATTCCCATAATACAATCAGTAATCAGATCATCGAGGCTTACTCCAAGCATTTCAGCGCCTTTCTCGATAACCGACCGGTCGACTCCTGCAGCAAATTTCTTATCGTTCCATTTCTTTTTTACTGATCTTGCCTCCATATCCAGAACGCTTTTTGAAGGTCTCACAAGGGCGCTGGTGGCAACAAGCCCTGTTAATTCATCAACAGCATAAATTGTTTTCTCGAGCAGGGTAATTGGTTGCACCTCAGATGCAAGACCCCAGCCATGACTTAATACTGCCCTAATGTATTCTTCAGGCCAGTTATTTTCTTTTAATATTTTTTCAGTCATGATGCAATGCTGATCGGGATACTTTTCATAATCAAGATCATGAATCAAACCAATTATTCCCCATTTCTCTGAATCCTCTCCATGCTTTCCTGCCATATACCGCATAACACCCTCCACTGACAAAGCATGCTTCAGAAGGCTTTCCGATGTATTATACTTTTTAAATAATTCAAAAGCTGTTTCCCTGGTAGGTGTTATGGTTGACATATTAAATTTTGTTAATCAGTTGGTAAATCATTTATTAATTTTCAGTATAGGAATAGTCTTATTCAAAGTGGTTCCACGTATGTTAAGATAATACAGCGAGGGCACCAATCTGAAATCACTGATAGTAAATGAATTGGTTCCGCTTATAATATCTTTTTCAATTTCATATAGTTTTATCCCTGAGACATTGGAGA
Source organism: Bacteroidales bacterium (assembly GCA_003162595.1). Classification (GTDB taxonomy): domain Bacteria; phylum Bacteroidota; class Bacteroidia; order Bacteroidales; family VadinHA17; genus LD21. The sequence goes on from PMNJ01000324.1 coordinate 898, forward strand.
TGGATACCTCAATCTTGTCATCAACCGGTGAGTTAACATTGATTGTAAGATTATTCCCGAACGGATTTGGAAATACTGTTAGTGTTTCATTGATTTTTGTGTTTTCAATTTTGGCAGCTAATGTGTCATTAAAAAGATAATCGTCTCTGTTGTTAAATCCATATGTAACGATCTTGTAGATCCCGTATTTTGAAAGATCAGCTTTTGCCTTGAATGATACTGTTACCGTATCACCATAAGGAATAACCTTGTCATCAAAATACTGTTCAACAGCTGGATAATTGTCATTTATCTGGTATGCCAGATTGAATCCGTTTAANNCTGAAGATCGCGTTGAATGTAGGTTATCGGACTTGACTGCGCAAAATCGATCATGTCGATCCATGCGCAATCAGAACCCATTGAGACCGACGGATCTTTTTTGTATGCCCATTCCATTTTATTGAGTCCGGCCGAAACAGGAAAAGCAGCCTTGGTCCATGGAATTTCACCCGACTTTTTAAGCATTTCCACTCCATTTAGTTTGAACGAAAGGAAATCATAATTTGGCTCTGATGAAACACTGTAAAAGAACTTAACAGAATCATCCCTGGTATACAACGTTCTTAGAACCAGTGAGGTAGATCCATCATGAGATATTGCTCCTGATCTGGTAGAAAGATTGCCATCGTAAGATTTGGTTGAATCGATGATCCACGGTATAGGACTTATATTGATCCACGGGAAAATATTAAAAGATGATGATTCAAAACTCTCCCTCACTTTTCCGACTCTGAAGGCGAAATCCCTGTTAACAACGTAAGGGCTGCAATCGAGCAATGATGATACCGATATAAGACTGCCAATGGGAGCTGTCTCTGAAAGCTTCACCATTATAGGAATATCTGTGATTTGTCCGAACTGCAGTACTCCTGACTTAACACTCGGTTGCNNACAGATATCAATTGAATAGTGTTTCTCAGATAGCTGATCTTTTAATATAAGATTAAATGTAACCACCGATAAATCGGGTACATCATTGGAAATAGATATGCCAAGGCTATTCGAAAGTACCATATCAGATTGTGCAGGCAATGTTCCAATATATGCTGAGTCGCCCGTAATTGTTACCAGATCCGATGATGAAGAGATTTTTGCGTACAGATTATGAGCATCGGTGAGTCCGAGATTGCTGATTTTAAGTTTCAGGAATATTGATTCTCCGTAATCGGCAAGGTTATTGTTATTGCCCTTGCTATCGTCTATAGTGCTGGCCGAAAGATTTATAAATTCTTTTCTGATATTTGAGATATGAATTGTTTTTATCACTGGAATTTTGTTCTGACCCGTTATGACAACAAGACATGAATCATTTGAAAGGCCGGGCATACTAAGAACTACAGAACCAGAAACAGATGCAAATGATGCGTCCCAAAGCGTATCAAAATGCGAGACTGCTACATATGCAAATGGATCAACATTCAGCGAAAGTGACTTGATGCCATTTGGCAGAGTATCAGGTAAGGAAACATTAAATGACCCCGGAGTTCCCAGGATTGGAATAAGGCTCGGATCACCAACTACATTATATGTTTCCCAATAATACTTCTTCCTCGATGAAGTGCTGGCGCTGACAGCCATATTTCCCGCATAATTAATCTGGCCAAGGGTAAAATACCAGTCTGCAGGCGATTCACCATGAGTATGGAACATCCTGTCATAAGCACCAAGACCAGATCCATCATATGTCGGATCCGCAGAGATAATTCCCGGACCAACTGCCCAGTAATAATCTTCATCCCAGTATGAATCGTTTGAACATCCTATGAAGCCAATAGCTCCTTTATCGGCCGTCAGCATCATCCTGTTTCCAAACGAAGCCGGAAGGTTAAACTGTGCNNATAAAGGAAACGCCATTATTTATTAGTTCTATTATAGAATCTTTTGCCGTATATGAATCGGGATAATTAAAGTGAAATTCGTTTATCCGGTTTGCTTTTGTAAGATAATTTGTAATCGCATACTTTATCTGGCCGTTCATGTAGCTGGCGTAGCTTTCATCATAACCTGCGCTAACCATTGCCCTGGAATAAAACTTATTTGTATCGGCAAATTGAAATTTCTCATACTGGATGATTTTTGTAATGGCCGTTTTTACTTCATTAGTATCGGCAACGGGCAGTCTTCCGATAAACATCTCAGGGATATAGTCGCCATTCCCATCAAATTCGCCATAATACAGATCGGTGATGTTCCCGGAACCACCTGAACCATAATAGGGAACTCTGTTGACATCTCCTATTATGAGCAGATATTCTGGCGGAGGATCGCTTTCAGTAGAAGAATTGTAAATACTGTTGAGGGTATCCTTTATTTGCATATAATCGTTCCCGACAATTCCGGTTCCCTTGTATATAACAATAAGCTTAAAACCCTTTTGGGTTTTCCATTTAAAAAACGGCTGAAGTTGTTTCTTAAATGCAACATCGGTTACTATGACCATTTTAACCGGTTTGCTGGAGAATCCAGGTATTACCTGCCCGGGATTGTAATTCAGAATTCCTTTATTAAGCGTTTCATCCATGGATCCTGGTTGGGCAGCAAGAGATTTGGAAGCAACATTGGCAGAATCTGAAAATATTATCTCAATTCTCATTGATGTGATGATCTCCAGCGAGTTCGAAAGCGGATTATATCTTACAGGTGAAACATAAAGGTTTGCAAGCTTATTATTCCTTACAGTGCCAAGAGGTTCAATTTTTACTGTGTCAGAAGAAATAATTCCTCTTGTGGCATAAGCAGATTTATCAATTTTGAAAACTGGTTTTGCCTGCTGATTTTCCTTTGTTTCACTTTCCTGTGCAGGAAAAAGGAGTCCGGTTATTTTCTTTGAAGCCGGGCTTATTTTTGACGTTCTGACATCTGATATTTTTACTTTGTACCCAGAACCTCCAGGAATTGAAATCAGCCGGCAAAAAACCGGAAGCTCAGGTTTCCCTGGGTTGGCAGAAGGAATGTGGCCGGGAATAGAGATACGATAAAATGACCCCGCATCGTTTGATAAACTTTCAATGTTGATCTCAGATATTGAATAGTTTATGGTGATTGATTGTCCTTCGTTTATGACATCAGTTTTCTGCAAATTACCATTTAAAGGAAATTTGTAACTTCTTCCTGTCTGTCCGCTGGCTGATGCTGCAAAAACCAGAAAAACTGCTATTAAGCTAGCCTGTTTATCTTTCCCTAAACGCATCAATTCTAATAAATTAACACCTTGACCTAAATTCCGGAGGCAAGTTATTAAAAAATCAAGATATTCTGAATTTGACGGTAAGATATTTTATGAATAATATAAAAGAGATAAATATTTATTGAATCCCCGTGAGCGCATTGGCTTCGCCGAGCTCTCCGCCAAGTGGCGGATCGGTTCTCCTTTGCTTGCTGCGGATTCAGCGAGCATTAAGAATTTACCTTAGGGGATCGAAGATTCTTCGTAGCTTGCTGCGAAGAGCTTCAATTGTTATTCTTTAATAATCCTTATAGTTTCACTTCTTGTTGATGTTCTGACCTGAACAAAATAAATTCCTCCCGGGGTTGAACTACCTTCAGATGATTTTCCATCCCATTCTACAGATTGAATGGCATCAGCTGAAATACTTGTTTTAAGTTGTCTTATTATCTTTCCGCTCATATCGTATATTGAAATTGATAGAGAAGAAGGATAGTGGCTGTCTATTACAAAATTGAATTTTGCAGAGGAGGGATTAGGATATACAGAAACAAAGTGCTCTTCTTCTGACATTTTAAGGTCATTAATACCCAATAACGTACCTGGAGAAGCAAGCTTTTTAGTTGTGTAAAGTCTGTACTCCCCGGGCTGCAGATTGATCTGATCGTTGACATTCAAAACATTAATTGAGTCGCCTGTAAAATATTCATACCATTTACCCGGTTGGGGAAAGTATGGAGTTATTGATGACGCTGTGATACCGAAATTACCAAGGATATTAACATTCATTGAAGGATGAATCAACTGAAGACTTTTCAAAGGAGTATCAAATGAGTAAGAATAACTGCTGGTTCCAAATACGGGTTGTGTATTTCTGAGATTATTCAGGAGTTTATAGATAACGAATAATCTGTGACGATCCGGATCAGAGAAATAATTCCATTTTATTGGTTTTTCGCCCGTTCTTCCAGCGGAATCAATAGAAATATCGTAACCAAGTTCACCAAATTGCCATATCATTTTAGGGCCAGGCACTGTGAGAAGAAAGAGAGCATCAAGCTCCATCCTTTTCAACGCAGTCTTAAGATCACGTGTATTATAATTTCCCGATGCAGCCCCGTAAGTAATTGTTTTATACATGATCCGTTCTTCATCATGACTTTCCATGTAGCTTACAAGACTGGGAACATTCCAATCCAGACCCTGAGCACTTACAGCTGTGAGATCAGATGAATATCCCATAGCCGCTTCTGCATAATTATAATTATTATTCCCCCAGATCATCATACCATAATTGGCCAGTTCCTCTTCTTCACTATTTGCCGTAAAATGTTCAAGTATGACATATGCATTGGATTTAACATTCCAGATCTGGGAAGCCAACCGTTCCAGAATGGCAATTCGTGATGGATCATAAGGGGTACCTTCTCCGGGAGTATTAGTAAATCCTTTTGTGAAATCAAATCGGAATCCATCTATTTTATACTCCGTAAGCCAGTAGGCATTTACCCTGTCGACAAGTTGTTGGGTAGATGGGCTTTCATGGTTGAAATCGGCGCCAAATTTATAAACAGGATTAGGCGATTGCGCATTGAACCACGGATTGGGAATCTTCATGTAGATTTGATCTGAACCTATATGATCAAGATAGAGCTGAACAAAAGGAGATTGTTCATAGCAATGGTTTAATACCATGTCCATTATTACTGCTATGCCCCGGCTGTGACAAATGTCAATAAATGCTTTAAGATCGTTTTTTGGTCCGTAATATTTGTCCGGTGCAAAGTAGAATGAAGGATTGTAACCCCAGCTAATGTTTCCTTCAAATTCATTTATGGGCATCAGTTCAATGGCATTTATTCCCAGATTAACAAGATAGCCCAGTGTATCGATAAGAGTTTTATAATCGTGATTTGCTGTAAAGTCACGTACGAGCAATTCATAGATCACAAGATTTGATTTGTCAGGAGGAATGAAACTGGTTGTTTTCCAGGTATATGGCACCTGGGAAGTCTGTAGCACAGAAACAATGCCTGAAGCTGTGTCTTTCGGATATTGGATCAGATTGGGATATGTAGCAGCAGTAATAAACTGGTCATTATCCGGATCAAGAACCTTGTCGGAATATGGTTCACCTATATAAAGTGCACTATCTACGAGGTATTGAAACCGGTACTCTTTCCCTTGTTTCAGTCCGTCTATCTGAACCCAGTATCTTTCACCATCTGGAGTTCTTTTCATATAGCCCTTTTCAAGGGCAAGCCAATTTGTGAAATCGCCTGTGGCAAATACATATTTTTTATAAGGCGCATGAAGAACAAGAGCCACGGAAGTGTTGCTGAGATAGTTTATCCCGTCAGTCAGCCCTGCCGGCAATGCCTCAGTTAATAATGGTTTTCTGACATAATAGAAAAATGAGTCAGCTGCGAAGGAAGGTTTATTCCAGGCAACTACTTTAACCCAGAATTCACCATACTGATCTGGAAGTATAGTATCGGTGACAAGATTAGCTGTTGCCCCTGATTTGATAAAATTATTATTAATGTATAATGATATCGAATCTGCTAGTGTTGCAGAAGCTTTAATTATTATTTGCTTATAAATATCAGTAACAAAAGAAGATTTAACCGGAAGAGTAAATGTCACATTTAATCCCACCTGAAAAACATCAAGAAAAATATCGGGTCTGGTCTGGTGATCTGCAGCCGAATTACGGATAACCAGGCAGATTTTTGTCGCAATATCGGTAGATGCCAGCGAATAGAAGGTTTTAATATCGGGAGTTATATCAAGTTCATAAAGATGATTTCCAAGATAATTAAATTTTGGCTGTGTCGAATTGTTAGCCCAGGTGCCTACTACTTTTTGCCAGGGAATTCCAAGAAGAGTGACTCCTGTATGCGCATAAAGATCACCTGTATAATTTTGCAATTCCCCGGCATCTTTGGAACTATCATAAAAGATCTTTATCACTGTTCCCGGAGTAGGGACTGCCGGATCTGTAGTCACCATCTGTCCAAGCAACATACTGGAAAGACCGGAAATACAAAAAATAGCAATAAGCAGTTTTTTCATTAATTATTCATTATTGGGGTAAAAGCTTTAACATTTTGTAAATCAGGTCATATTTAAGAGGCTGTCTTAATAACAGACAGCCTCTTTCATTAAATTGAAACTTTTCAGATTCTATCTTGTTCAGGGAACTTTTTAGTTCTTAGTAACAGTGGCTTTAAGTCCCCATGGATCAAGTGTAATTGTATAATTTCCGGCAGCTGTAACTGAAATATTTGCACCACCTGAAGTAAGGGCATTTATATCACCTCCCAGATTCAGATCCCAAGCGTCGTTTGCCCTGAATTTGATGGCTCCGACAACCAGGTCCAGAGTCACTGTAAATACCTTATTTGTTGCATCCCACGTCATGTTCTGGTCAGAACTCCAGGTATCAGCAGTTGCATCACCAATGACTCCCCATCTGTTCATGCTGTAAGTATAAGCATTCGGATGGCTTAGATCCAACGTAATTGCATAATCAGCCGCAAGAGATACCGGAATATTTGCACCACCCGCACTCAGAGTTCCATCGGCCAAATCACTGCCATAATTATAATCCCAGGAATGATTGGCCCTGAATTTCATTGCAGCTACGGTCAAAGGCATACCACCTGTCCATACAGCTAAAGCTGGATTATAAGTCAATGCTGTTTCATCATTCCATCCATTAGGCGATGCATCACCGATAACACCCCATTTAGTTAAGGTCAATGAATAAGTCATGGTACCAAGATTGGCCTTTATCAAATAATAACCTGTGGTAGCAACTGTAATATTATTTCCTGGATTAGTTAATCCGCCCGAACCATTATCACCGAAAGTATGTGTATTGTCCCAACTATGGTCTGTAGCAAGTTTAATAGAACCGGTTGTGAGATTTACATATCCTTCCGCGGCACCACTACTGGTTGCTGTCGAAATGATGTACTTGGCATTATCACTGTTATCCCAACCATTATAATCACCAACAATCCAGAGTTTAGTTATATCAGCCAATGTAGTAAAGGAGATATCTGCACCATAAGCTGTACCTGCACTATTTGTTGCATAAGCCCTGACATGGTAGGTGGTATTTAGGACTAATCCGGTAAGATTACTGATAAATACACTTATCCCTGTACCAGAATCAAGAACTACAGTACCATCAATAGTCGGGTTTGCAGTAGTGCTCCAGGCAAGACCTCGTGCTGTTAGAGTACCTCCGCCATCATAAGTTACTTCACCACCTGATACAGCAGAGACCTTAGTGATCGCTGTAGCAGCAGTGGTTGTTACAACAGGTAAATCTACAAGTGTGGTAAAAGTTGCTTCCGGACCATATCCGGTACCAGCGCTGTTCGTAGCATAAGCACGCACATAATAAACAGTATTTCCCTTTAAACCTGTTAGTAAACTTACGAATGCTCCGGTGCCGGTTCCATTAGAAGTCTTGGTAGCAGTGACAGATGGATTGTGATTTTTACCAAAACATATACCCCGGGCAGTAACATCAGCACCGCCACCAACTGTAACATTGCCTCCACCAGTAGCTGAATTACCCGTAATCAGAGTAATTACAGCAGTTGTAAGTGTGGGAACGACGGGTGAAGTAGTAAAAGTAACTTCATCGCCATAAATAGTTGCATTGGCACTGATTGCATAAGCGCGTGCATAATATTTGGTAGCGTATGCAAGTCCCGATAACTTAACAGCAAATGTGGCTTTGGTGACCGGGTCACTGAATATAGTTTTGGAGTCAGATGTTGTGGGACCGGTTTGCGTTGCATAACAAACACCTCTTTCTGAAAAACCGTCACCGGAAGCAACTACAAAACCTACAACAGTTGCAGAGTCAGATTTAACATTTAATACCTGAGTGGTTGAAAGCTTCGGGTTTAATCGGACATTCGACTGTTCCTTTTTACATGAGGCAAAAATAATTGTCGCAGTAAGAAGAACAGCCAGAAATCTATATAAGGTTAATCTTTTCATAAATAATTTCTTTTATAGTAATTACTAGTTTTTTGTAAAAGTACATTTGTAAGGAGTAGTGTTAATATAAAGTCTTACTGTGTAGTTTCCTGCTGTAACAGGAATATTTGCACTTGAGCTGCTATTATACAGATTATCGATTGAATATCCTGTTCCGATTCCAAGATTGATACCCTGATCCCAGGCATCATTCATTCTGAATTTAACGGTACCATCAATTAAAGTAATGGTAATAACCCAGGTTCCGGATTTAGAATCGTAATCCATTTTTGAATCAGGAGAATTCCAGCCATTTGGAGTAGCATCACCGATCAAGCCTATCATATAAGCTTTATTTGTATATGTAAGAGCTTTGGTATCAGCTATTAATTGATACCATCCATTGGCTGCCACCGAGAAAGCTGTGCCATTAACTGCGAGAGCAGTACCATTGGAACCATAGGTAATATTTGCATCAGGATCCTTCAATGTAAAAGGTTTAGTTGCGTCAAGTTTTACGAAACCTGTGTATTTCCCGTCAGCTAAAGGAGATTCAATTTTCTGAGTGATGCCTGAATTGATTAAGTCCAACCGGGGCAAACCATAAACAGTAACATTGGCAGTTACGGGATCAGAACTATAAATCATAGGTATTGCACCCGTGCCGGCATCAACGGATAATACAGACCTTATACGAAAATCTGCAGAAGAAACCTGATCAGCCGGCAGTATTTTGAGTAGAATAGCATTAAGGTCATTAACACTGATTCTTAGTGAAGTATCCTGGATAGCAGACATCACAAGTATTGAATCTTTGAAATTATCTCCTGTTGGACATGCTTCGAGAAAATATGTTGCAGAAGCATGGAAACCCGGATTAACGGCGGTACCGACAAATTTAAGAGTATCCGTCCAATGAACCCTTTGCAGGGTCAGATCAGGCATGGTAGTTATTGTCGGTGGATTTGGATTGGTTAAAATCACGACTTTTGTCTCATCCTTTTTACAGGAATTGAGCAATAAGCCAAGTATTGTTATATAAAATATTATCTTTTTCATATGAATTAAGTTTTTAAATTAATAACCAGTATTCTGGATAATATTTGGATTTGCAGACACTTCAGCTCCGGGAATCGGGAATATATTCAGATGTACGTCAGTATTAGTGCCATTTAATGCATTACCCTTCCATGGCCAATTGTAATTCCCGTTAGTGAATTTGCCGAAACGAACTAAATCGGTACGTCTTTGTGCCTCAAAATAGAATTCACGGCCACGTTCAGCCAGTAGAAAATCATCTGTAAGCTGGGCAGCTGTGATATTACCTGTTGCATTTCCATAAGCGCGGCTTCTTATTGCATTAACATCCAATACCGCGTTAGCGTTATCTCCTGACCTGTGCAAAGCTTCTGCTCTCATCAATAATGCGTCAGCATAACGGAAAACCGGGAAATCTGTGCTGGCGTAGGCCGGATTATAATCAGCAGCCTGGCTGCCGTCAGTATTTTTTGCTGTAAATTTATATACACCAATGCCATAATCGCCACTTGATGAAGGACTTGGAATATTCATACTTTTCTTGGTTTTCAGATATACGCGTTTGTCCGGGCACTGAGCAAAAATTGAATCGCTTGTTGGAACAGGTACATTACCGTAGGTGGCAAGTGTGTCTACAAGAACATTCATAAATTGTCTTTTAGTTCTGTTTCCGTTCCAGTCGGTGTTCGAAGTTAATCCATGAAATCTTTCTGCTCTTATATAAGTAGCATCACTGCAAGATTCGATTATAAATGTCGTGCCAACATAACCCTGTGTATTAATACCATCCTGGGCCCAGGCAAAAATCATTTCTGGGTTGTGGTCCCCATCATTATCCGCACTGAAATTCTGCCGGTAATTGGCAGCCAATGAATAGACTCCGCTGCTGATCACTTTATCGCAATAGATTTTGCAGCTATCCCATTTTGCAGTTCCTGTGAATACTTCGGCATTCAGATATAACCTTGCCAGTAACATCCAGCAGGCAGCCTGATCAGCTTCGGGATAAGAGAACTTTGGAGCTCCAAGTTTGCTTTCAATGCCATGCAGTTCAGACACTACATAATTGAACAACTTTGCCCTCTGAATTTGTTTTGGGAAGAATTTTCCGACTACGTCGGCATCTGTAGTAAAAGGAGGATTAGCAAACAAATCCATATCCCAGGTGTAAGCCAATGCCCTCAGAAACCGGGCTTCAGCATTATATTGGATTAAAGTAGGGTCTGTACTTCCATTGGTCTTCTTAATAAAATCGTTTGCATAGGTTACACTCAAACTTAAACGCTGATAAAGCGCAGTAAGAAAAGGATTGGTAGCGCTCCATGTCTGTGTATTTAAATCTCCAATTCCTGTATCTGTCCATCCACAAATAGCTTCATCTGTAGTTATTTCCTGACAATTCCAGAGAGCCCTGGTAGTAGTAAAAAAGTCATTATCGGGAGCGCTAATATCCGGCCCTCCGTTACTGCCTTGTCCATTGATTATGAAACTGGCATAAATTTTCCCCAGGGCTTCTTTCATGTAAATAGGATTATTTCCCAGGTTGCCGGACATTATTATATTAGGGTCATTTGGATTCACAATCAGATCTTTCACACACGATGTAATCATCACTGTTGAAAGAACAACTCCTAGTATTAAAATTTTTTTATTCATATGTGTATTATTAGAATATTAGTAGGTTAAGCTTAAACCAAGCATAAAGGTCCGTGGTCTTGGATAGAAATTGTTGTCAATACCTCCCGGAACTTCAGGATCAATTCCTTTGTACTTAGTGATCGTCAACAGGTTTTGCACTGTAAAGCTGACACGCGCACTCAATTTGTTAACAACGTTGTCGAATTTATAACCGGCACTAAGGTTGTCTAATTTTAGAAAAGAAGCATTGCTGACAAAATAATCGCTCGTAAATTGTCGTTTCACAAATTTTGTATCGCTCAGGAATGTCGGGAAATTTTTAAAATATCCAATCTGATATAATTGGTCATACGACGCACCTGCTGCAACCTGATTATATACGTAGTTTCCTATATCTGAACGGGCGGAAGCAGAAATATCAAAGTTTTTATAGGCAAAACGGGCAGAGAATCCCAATACGTAATCAGGGGCAGGATTATGGTAAATATATTTGTCGGCATTATTACCGTTCACTGTCCCTCCGAGTCCGGAAAGGTCAACATATAAACCCTCAATCGGGTTACCGTTTGCATCATATACCTGTTTATTCAGGAAGTATGAATATGCAGGATAACCAACTCTTGTTACCTGTTTCTGACCTGTGAAAGCATCGCCATAAAGGACACCGATAAACTTGGGATCATCAGTTATAAGCAGTTTGAGAATTTTGTTAACATTATAAGTTAAATTGAATCCTATTGTCAGTGACATATCTTTTTTTGAAATCGGGGTAAGATTTAATGATGCTTCTAAGCCCTTGTTTTCCAAACTACCAACATTTGTGAACAATGTATTGGAAAAATTACTTCCACTTGGAATTGTGACAGTGTTCAGAAGATTTGTGGTAACGCGTTTATAAATGTCGAAAGATCCTGTAATACGATCTTTCAGGAAACCAAAATCCAATCCCAGGTTCTGGGTTTTTGTCTGCTCCCATTTTATGTTACCATCATAAGCACTTGGTCGTAACGTAGGAAGGTATACACCCCCAATAGGATAATAAGAACCGGGTGAAGATACCGTGTAGATTGCCTGTGCGGGGAAATCACTTCCAATATCCTGTTGTCCGGTGATTCCCCATCCCAGTCTCAGCTTTAAATCAGAAATTGCATCAACATTTTTTAGGAAAGACTCCTCTTTTATTTTCCAGGCGAGAGCTGCTGAAGGGAAAAATCCCCACTGGTTAGGAGTAGGTGAACTTGAATAGCCATTATAAAAACGTGAGGAGCCATCTTCACGGACTGTCAGAGTAAGAAGGTACTTATCCATAAAAGTGTAATTTACACGACCAAAGAATGAAAGTAATCTTAGAATAACTGGTGCATGGTATGTACTGTCAGTTTTTTGATAAATATCCCTCGTATAGTTAAAACTTTCACGTTTAAATTGTTGCCAGGAATAACCTGCAGTAGCATCAATTTTACTCCGGATGCTACCCAGGTCTTTTGTATAGTTAAGATAAAAATCAAGAAGGTTATTTGAATTCTTGCTGTTATAATTATTCCATCTGCCGACTGTCAGTGGAGCTATAAGAACTGAAGGAGCAGTTGAAGGAATGTTGTTATGCCCCGTACTCTTTGTATAATCTGTTGCTAAATTCAGATTTGCATTTAAACCGGGAACAAATGGAATCTTCAGATTAAACTGAATGTTACTGATGATTCTGTTTACTACCGACCTGTTATCAACGGCCAGAAGTTGCTCAACCGGATTAGGTGTTCCTAGATTTGCCCCGTAATTGCTCCACTGGAAATAGCCATCAGATAGAGCATTCCCGTCCTTTACAGGCTGGGTAGGATCCATGTTAACAGCCGAACCTATCGCTCCCACATCACCAAAGTTATTTTTAGTAGCCATCCCCTTAGCATTGAAATTAACTTTTAAATTGTCTTGCAGGAAGGATGGATCAAGACTTATTGAGCCTGTAAGTCTTTGCATATCGGTGTTTTTTAAAATACCATTCTGATCGGTGTATCCGATTGAAACTCTGTAAGGCAGTGTTTTGTAAGAGCCCGATAAGCTTAGATTATGATCCTGTGATACAGCAGTACGGAAAATTTCATTTTGCCAGTTGGTGTTTGCCGTTCCAAGCTTTGTTAAACTTTCAGCGCCATACAAACCAANNCCGGCTTTACCCTTTTTAGTAGTAATTATTATTACTCCGTTTGAAGCCCTTGAACCGTAGATTGCAGTTGCAGAAGCATCTTTCAGAACAGTAAAAGTCTCGATGTCGTTAGGATTAATGAATGAAAGGAAGTTTGAACTACCGGCAATGTTACTGTTGTCAATAGGAACTCCATCAATTATTATCAAAGGATCATTGGAAGCGTTTAATGATGAACCGCCACGAACACGGATGGTTGCACCGCTACCGGGAGCTCCGCCGGAATTGGTAATAACAACACCTGGACTTTTCCCTACCAGTAAATCCTGTGGCGAGGTAATAGCACCTTTGTTGAAATCTTTCGAAGTTACAGCAACCACTGAACCTGTAGCATCTGATTTCTTAACAGTACCGTAACCGATCACTACTACCTCCTGTAGATTCTGGCTTTCTACAGCCATTGCTACATTTATTATGGTTCTGCCATTTACAGGAACTTCCTGAGTAGCGTAACCTACATATGATATTACCAGTGTAGCAGTCGGGGCAACCAAAATACTGAAGTTACCATTACCATCTGCAATGGCCCCATTAGTGGTTCCCTTTTCCTGGATAGTGACTCCCACCAGGGCAGAACCATTTGCTGCATCTGTTACTTTACCTGAAACCCGGATTCCCTGAGCATTAATTGCTCCCGAAAGAAGAATTCCCAGGAAAAGGATAGACAGCATTGTAAAAATTCGTTTTTTCATAGATTGTCTGGTTTAAAGGTTATAAAAGTTTATTTTAATGAAATAAATAGAATATTTGTTATGCTTCTCCAAGACTCAAATTTATAAAAGAAATTCTAAAAGTATCTAGTTGAAAGTATTAATTTTCAATTAATTAACATACAGTTCCGCAAACGATTGAAATGAATAATTCTTATTCATTTTACCTGGGTTTTTAAAAGTTTATTTTAATTTATTTCTCTTTTTCCTGGAGAAAAAGTTATGAAAAGGGTCGATTTTTACTTTTTATTAATTATAGGTAGTGATTAATACTGTCCTAAAATTTGAAGTATTTCATTCTTTTGACAATAAGTTAAGTATCAATTATCCTAAATTTCTCCATAACACATATAACAAAATTCATGAGAATAGGTTTAGTTGTTAGGTGGAAAATATTTGTTCCATGTTCTTTAATCAAATATTGATTTTTAATTTATTTTTTTCCAGTGAATCAATCTTTAAGAGTAAATACTTAACAAAGTTGAACATTCCTGAAATACTGACTTTTACATTATTTTGTAAAAAAGTTGCAAAATTCATACCTATCAAATCTGACATGACTAAAAAATACCAGGTAGCATCTATCCCGAACTTACTTATCAGTTTATTGCGAGAATCAGAATATTTTCTCTATATTTCGGGGAGAGGTATAAAATCTTTGGTATAGAAGATGTATAAAGGTCAGGTGACTATAAAAGATATTGCAAAAGAGCTGGGGATATCTCCCTCAACTGTATCAAAAGCTTTAAATGGCCATCCTGACATTAGCCAGTTAACAAAAAAAGCAGTCCGGGAGCTCGTCGAAAAATGGAATTATAAACCTGATCCTATTGCACTTAGTCTTAAAAGCGGACTTACTAAAATAATCGGCGTAATTGTTCCTGAAATAGTTCACTATTTCTTTTCTACTGTAATAAGTGGTATTGAAGATCTGGCTTACGATTCAGGTTACCATGTAATGTTTTGCCAGTCAAATGAATCTTATGAGAGGGAAGTTAAAGCGGTTCAGACTTTACTTTCCAGCCGGGT
>PMNJ01000343.1 GCA_003162595.1 Bacteroidales bacterium
AATGAACCTGAATTAACGATCTCGCTCAGGTAGTTCAGGAATTTTTCTTTACTCTCCTGTTCAGTTGCAGCCATTTTATTCCATTTTTGGGTAGCCTGTAGATATTCAGATGATTTTTCGGAATCAATCAACAACTTTGTCATCTGTGAAGCAAAAGGAGTTCCCTGGAAGTCTCTTGCGGCAGACTTCATGTATCTTAGTGCATCATTCTTGTTTCCGGCGGACAGCTGCGATTTGATCAGGTTTTGTGTTTTGTTTTCAATATATGAAAGAAATGTCTGATCGTCCGGGATTATTTTCCTGTTCATAGTCTGAAGGACAATCCATTCCACAGCTTCAGTGATAAGATCGGAACCTGGCCATTGATGACCCCCGGAGAATGTCCTGAGATATGATATCACCCTGGTCTGGTTGCTGAAGAAGCCAGACAGGTCGTGCATTTCGAGATAATTCATATCGCGGTTGCCGGCCAGGCCGTAATATAAAAAGTCTGAATTTCCTGACGGGAGATAATTCCTGTCATTAGGCAGGCCTGCCCCACAACCGATAACACCTGAGATCCTCTTTTCTTTTATAGCAAAGGCCATTGCAAAACGTGATCCTCCGGAAAAACCTGCAACATAGATCCTTCTCTGATCTACAGTGAATCGTTCTGCAACATCCTGAAGCATTGCAGCAGCGGCAGTGAAGTTATCTCCCATCGGTCCGTTGCGCGAATTGTTTGAACATGCAAGGATGAATCCATATTTTCTGCCTGCCTCAATGAAGGTATTAACTCCAGTTCTTCCCCTTGCCGAAGGATCAAAAATAAGGATGACCGGCCAGCTCTTTTTATTATCATATTGTGCCGGCCGGTAAAGAGCATAACTTTGTCCAATCATATCACGGCACTGGACTGTATCAGTAATCTGATCTTTGGCAGACGCCTGCGGGAACAGGAATGATTGCGACGTGAAAGTCTGCAAGAAAAAAACCAGGATGAATATTTTTTTAAAGATTGGTTCCATTTTTTGATAATTTGGATTGATTTGCGTTTTTAATATCCGAAGATATTAAAAAATTACCGTAGGGACGTTGCATGTTGTACGGACGTTGCATGCAAAATCCCTATGGGTTTATGGGATGTTGTAGGGACGTTGCATGCAACGTCCCTACGGATGATTGCAACGTCCCTACCCATCCCATTTATAAGGATTATTAATAATATATTTTCTGATTCGATCCAGTTCCCTATCTGATCGAATAATATGATCATAATACCGTGGGTGCCACGAAAAATCAGAATCAATCAAATGCACATTTTTTGAAACGGCCGATTTATATGACCTGATAACCGTTGCCAATGAACCAGGTTTTGGTGAAATGTACGACATAAATTCGTTTGGTACGGGTTGTAGGGACGTTGCATGCAACGTCCCTACGGCGGCCGGGGATTGAATGATTACGATCCCGTGAATATGATTTGGCATAACCACAAATTCATCCAATGATACAAATGAAAAATGTTCTGGCAATTCGTACCAGAAATCATATGCAATCTTCCCCGATTCGGACATTTTCATTTGTTTACACAAAATATTCCCAAAGTATGGAATCATCTTTTGGGTGCAAATAGTAATAAAATATTTGCCGCCAGATGAATAATCATGGACATTCAACCGGGAAGATTCATTCCGGTATTTATTCCTGAACAATGAACACATAATATTAATAGCAGCGGACAGATGCAATTTATAAAAATTATTTCATAATCCTTTTCACTATATTTAGTGTTCCAAACCTAATCCTATGAATGATATTCAAATACTGACAGATGAACTCGTTAAGTTCAGAGATGAAAGAAACTGGTCGCAGTTTCATAACACAAAGGACCTTGCTCTTGCAATATCTATTGAGGCGGCCGAGCTGAACGAGCTCTTTCTGTGGAAAACGACAGAGGAATCGGAACTAGTTGAACTGAACAGACTGAAAGAAGAGCTTGCTGATGTATTTGCATTCAGCCTATTACTGGCTGGCAAGCACGGTCTTGATGTTAAAGAGATTGTTCTTGAAAAGATTTTGAAAAATAATGAGAAGTACCCGGTTGAAAAATCAAAGGGGACGGCGAAGAAATATAATGAACTGTAAAAAATGATAATCTACAGCAACTCATCGGAACAGTTCAGACAGGATGTCCTCTACAACAGGATCTCTGATATTATGAATGATGCATTTCTCAGTAATTTCGGACATAAAGTGCAGCCTTCTGAGCTCTCTTCTTTTCAAAATTCGCTGAGTCGTGTAAAGGACCTGATTGAAATATCCGGTATAAAGGAAAGTCACATTGCGTTAGAATACCAGGTGCCATATAATCAGAGCAGGATCGATTGTCTTATGTTTGGCAAAGACGAGGCTGGAAGAGATAATGTTTTTCTCATTGAGTTGAAGCAATGGACAAACGTAACTGCCCTCGAGACGGAAGGAAATTTTGTTGAGACTTTTACCGGAGGCGGGATGAGAGTGGTTCCTCATCCATCGCAACAGATAAAAGGATATCATAACTACCTGCTGGATTTCGTGGAAGAATTTGAAAAAGAACCTGCGCTTACTCTCACAAGCTGCTCATATTGCCACAATTACAGCAACATCGACAGATCGGGACTCTTTAATAAAATTTATGAAAATATTCTGAGCGATTATCCGATATATTGCCGTGAGGATGTTGTAAAACTGGCCGAAAAGATAAAAGAGCTCCTTAATACTGGTAAGGGAACCGAAGTATACAACAGGTTCATGCTTAGCCGGATCAGACCTTCGAAAAAGCTGCTTGAAAATGTTCAGGGGATAATACAGAACCAGGCTACATTTTCGCTTCTCAATGAACAGCTGGTTGCAAAAAATCTTATATGGGGAAAGATCAGAAGAGCTGACTCAAAGAAAGAAAAATCGGTTATCCTGGTTAAAGGAGGACCAGGTACAGGAAAGTCGCTTATCGCATTAAACATACTTGCAGAAGTGGCTGCAAAAAAGAAAAAGGTTCTTCTGGCATCAAAATCAAAACCATTCCGCGACGGGTTGCAGGCATGGGTAGGCACTGCCGGAAAAAATATTTTTGTAAGTCCTTATTCACTTACTCCTTCCAGGATGGAAGAAAATGGTCTCGATGTCCTGCTCATTGATGAAGCTCACCGTATAGAAACAAGTAATGTATATCAGCATATGAGGGCTGCCGACAGATCAGATATGCCGATGGTCGATCAGCTGATCAGATGTTCAAAAACAACAGTTTTCTTTATAGATGACAAGCAGAGGGTAAGACACCAGGAGATTGGGAATTCAATATTTATAAGAAATTCGGCGAAAAAATTCAACGCAGCGGTTGAAGAAGTAGAGCTGTTATCTCAGTTCCGGTGCATGGGATCAAATAACTACCTTGAATGGATAGAGTCAGTGCTTGGCTACACAAGTGAGAAAAAGATTTTGAAAAAGAATGAGATATTCGAATTTAAAATATTCAATTCTCCTTCAGAACTCTATAATGAATTGAAAACGAAAGAACTTGAAAAACCCAATTCAGCCAGGCTGACTGCAGGGTACTGTTGGCCCTGGCACGATCCCAGACTTGACGGGACACTTGTTAATGACGTTAAAATCGGAGATTTTGAGATGCCCTGGGAAACAAAAGGAGAACATGCAGTTGGAGAATACCCGGTATGGTACCAGTGGGCCTACAAACCTAATGGCTTCAGACAGGTTGGATGTATCTATACTGCGCAGGGATTCGAATTTGATTATATAGGCGTAATAATTGGACCCGATCTTAAGTACAATCCAGAGACCGATTCACTTTGCGGGGATATGGCTGCAACTAAAGACCCGACTTTAAGAAAAGACCCTTCGAATTTCGAGACATATATGAAAAATGTATACAGAGTCCTTCTTACCAGGGGGATGAAGGGGTGCTATGTGTATTTCACTGATAAGGCAACGGAGGAGTATTTCAGGGGGAGGATTGAAAAATGAACATTTATTACCTAAAATAAAATTAATGAACAGGTCTTACTATAGCGATACAATTGAAAACTTCAATTTAACCAAACCTGAAGAGATTATTGGGAAAATGTCTATACAAAGTAAATTTGCAGATGAGGTAAGTCAGAAAAGTGCATGGCGGGAGGAAATTAGAATTTTGCAAAAGGTTCTACTTAAATATAAAGGAGGCATTTATTTCGAATATTCCATCCCAAGAATGGGCCAAAGAATCGATGTGCTTCTTTTAATCAAATCAGTAATATTCATACTCGAATTTAAAGTTGGGGAAACAGAATTTCCTTTGCATGCTATTGATCAGCTATGGGATTATGCACTAGATTTAAAGAACTTCCATGAGACTAGCCATGATGTATTTATTGCTCCAATTCTTATTTCAACAGAAGCTAGTAATTCTGAAACATTTATTTTTTTCACAATATCTGAAGATAAAATTCTGACTCCAGTTAAATGCAACAAGGAAATAATCGGAAATGTTATTGATCAAGTTCTCTTAATCGATGAAGATGAAGAGAGTATAATTAAAACTGATTGGGAAAATGGAAGGTATAGTCCAACTCCAACCATAATTGAGGCAGCAATGGCCTTATATGCCGGACATTCTGTTTCAGAGATATCTAGGAGTGATGCAAGTGCTATTAATCTAAGTTTAACATCAGATGCAGTTAAAGCTATAATACAAAAATCTAAAAACGAAAAACATAAATCAATATGCTTTTTAACTGGTGTTCCTGGCGCCGGAAAAACACTTGTTGGTTTAAACATAGCAACAACTAATATTGATAAATCTTCCGAACTTCATAGTGTATTTCTTTCCGGGAATGGGCCCCTTGTTAACATTTTGCGTGAAGCCCTTGCCAGAGATAGGGTTAGCCATGGAAAAGAGATTGGAATAAAACAAAGGAAAGGAGACGCCTTCCGCGAAGTGAAGCTTTTTATACAAAACGTACACAATTTTAGGGATGAGTGTCTAAAAGATATGGATGCACCACCAATTGAACGTGTAGCACTTTTCGACGAAGCTCAACGTGCATGGAACCTTGAGCAAACGGCTAATTTTATGAAATGGAAAAAAGACTTTCCTGATTTTAATAAATCTGAACCTGAATTCTTGATTTCATGTCTTGATCGCCATAAAGATTGGGCTGTAATTGTTTGTCTAGTAGGTGGAGGACAAGAAATCAATACAGGGGAAGCCGGCATTACAGAATGGATTGAATCACTTAATCGATCATTTCCAAAATGGCACATTTATATTTCCCCCAGGTTGACTGATAGTGAGTATGGTGCAGGCGAAATTCTAAAAAACTTATCAAATAGACCAGATGTGATGTATGATGAGAATCTACACCTTGCCGTATCAATGAGGTCCTTCCGTGCAGAACATGTTTCACAACTTGTTAAGCAAATTCTCGATCTTGAAGTAGAAGATGCAAAAAAAACGTTAGACAAGATAAAATCAAAATACCCTATTGCTATAACTCGAGATCTCAAGAAGGCAAAAGAATGGCTAAAGAAACATGCACGAGGTTCTGAACGATACGGAATTGTAGTTTCTTCACAAGCAGAACGTTTAAAACCACATTCAATCGATGTCAGATCTCCTATGGATCCAATTCATTGGTTTCTTGATAGTAAAAAAGATGTTAGATCATCTTATTACCTTGAATCAATGGCCACAGAATTTGATATCCAAGGCTTAGAACTTGATTGGGTATGTGTTACCTGGGATGCTGATTTTAGATTTTCGGAAAAGGGGTGGGAATATAGGTCTTTTGTTGGCGACAGATGGAATCAAATCAAAAAACCTGAAAGACAAATATATCTAAAAAATGCATATCGTGTTTTACTCACACGTGCCAGACAAGGAATGGTAATAGTAGTTCCATTTGGTGCCGAGGATGATCCAACGCGTAATTCTTCTTTTTATGATCCTATATATGAATATCTAAAATCAATTGGATTTGAGATTCTAATCTAAATTAATTTAAGTAGGGAAATCATTGATATTTTTTGCCATTAATTGGCGATAATTATTACTTGAAGTAGCAATTTTTTCTTGTCTCTTTGAAGTCGTACACTGTTCTTTATTCCAAAAAAAAATAAAATTTAATCATGTGAATAACTCATTTAAGGTCTCCAAAAGCCTTTCGATATCATTCTCCGAAATATGCAAATGTGGTGAAAATAGAAAAAAAACGGTATGCGGCGTGAGGTACGCGGTACGTGGCTTATTTGATTAGCTCATTCAGAATCCCCAGAAGCTTTTCAATATCCATCTCTGAAATATGTAAATGTGGCGAAAACCTAACAGAGTTTCCTCTCTGACTTATATAAATCTTCCTTTTGCTTAATTCAGCAACAAGGTTTCCTTGCAGGCAGAGGGCATAGAGCACTGGGCACAAGAAGGCGTGAAGGGTGAGGCGTGAGGAGTGTGTGGAATGTGGTGGCCTGGTGCTGAGAGGTGCAAGGTGCAGGGTGCATGGAACAAGGAGATTAGCTCTTTGTGAAACTTTGTGCCTTAGTGTCTTGGTGGCAGAAAAAAGCGCACGATGCACGACTCACGACACGCGGAAGAAAAAACCATGAGTTCTGTGCTCTGAGCCCTGAGCCGTTATGTCGTTTAGCCGCTATTTGTCTTAAACCCGATCCGTTTACGTTGTTTGAAATCAGTTTCTTCCTGTTTTGTCTGTTCTAATTCTTTGAGATATTCAAATATTATACTTATCTGATTGTCATGTTCATCGAGTTTTGTCTGTATCTTTTCAAGTTGATGTGACATATCCTTATGAATGGATAGAATCTCCCGCAACCTTACAAAAGTATCAATAATGAGTAAGCTCACTTTATCAGCTCTTTCACTGTTAAGAACACTTGAAAGCATTAATATGCCATGCTCTGTAAATGCGAATGGAAGATATTTTACATGGTGGCCTCTCTTTAAGGTCACATTTTGTGACCTTAAACGATCATATTCATCTTTAGTAAGTTGGAACATATATCTGTCGGGAAACTTTCCTGCATTTCTTTTTACTTGCTGGTTAAGGGCTTTTGTTCCTACCTGGTATAATTCAGCTAAGTCAGTGGCTAACATAACTTGCTTACCTCTGATATTTAAAATCTTGCTAATGATTATTTCTTCAGCAATGATAATCTCACTTTTTTCTGTTTTCATATCAGCCTTTTATTTCTAATAAATCTTTTTAAGTATCGGAGGTGACATTTTGGTACCTCCAATTTCATCTTGAGATCGCAAATTGCGACCTCAAAAGAATTATTCATAATCAAATGGTATCACAAAATGTGATAGCTTATTTCACGCAGCGAGCGTTTCAATCCAAATTTACAAAGGAAAACTGATAAATCAATAGAAATTTAATATTGATTGCACAATGGTGCATGGTGCATGGTGCAAGGAGATTAACTCTTTGTGAAACTTTGTGCCTTAGTGTCCTGGTGGCAGAAAAGGGCACACGACGCACGACTCACGACTCACTGCTCATCTCCTACAGTTCATTCTTTTGTTAATAATTATTCTATTCTTTAAACTTAGGAGCCTGATAACAGACAGGAATAATAATAAGAAAACGGTACGCGGCATGCGGTGTGTGTAATCTAAATAACCAGATGTTTGCACCCTGTGTGCCCGCCAGCTTGATAGTTCAATATATAATTTGTACTTCTTCCACCGGATTCATCTTTTTTCAATATGCCTTTAGCTATCAGATCCTGAATGTCTCTCAACGCTGAATCGGAAGAACATTTGTTGATATTCGCCCATTTTGAAGTGGTAAGCTTTCCTTCAAATCCCTCAAGCAAAAGGTTTAACATGGATCTCTGACGTTCATTAAGAATTTTATCAGAATTGTTTCTCCAAAATTCTGCTTTGTTCAATACCCTGGCTATAACGGATTCAGTCGATCCAAGTGCATTCAGGAGGCAGTTCAGATACCATAATAACCATTCCGTTATATCAAGACCACCTTTCTGGGTCTTTTCGAGTACCCGGTAATATTCTTTTCTGTCAGTCCGGATCCGGGCCGACATGCTGTAAAACCTCAGGCTGCTTTTATCTGACCTGGCGAGAAGCATTTCAGCCAGCGCTCTTGCAAGTCTTCCGTTTCCGTCCTCAAATGGGTGAACCGTGATGAACCATAAATGAGCAACTGCAGACTTTATTATCTGATCGTTATAATCATCCCTGTTGAACCATTTAATGAACCTTCCCATTTCCCTATCAACCACAGATGCAGCAGGCGCCTGAAAATGAATTGTCTCTTTTCCAATAACTCCCGACACTACCTGCATGGGTCCTTTCAGATCCTTGCGCCATGCTCCAATAGTGATCCTCGAAATCCTGCTTCTCCCACCAGGAAAAAGCGTGGAATGCCAGGCAAATAATCTTTGCTTAGCCAGGGGCAGTTGATAATTCTCAACAGCATCAATCATCATATCCACTATTCCGTCAACATTTCTTCCTGATTCAACCGGGTCTGCAATTTCGATTCCAAGATGTCTGGCAACAGAAGATCTGACCTGTTCCTGGCTTAATATCTCCCCTTCTATCTCCGAAGATTTCATAACCTCCAGAATCACTGTATCAAGGAAAGCTTCTCTTTTGAGCTCAAAACCGAGTGATTCCATTCTCCCCAGTATCCTGCCCTGCATATTGCGGACTTCTCCCAGAAGATCAATAATTTTTCCGTTATCCCATTTAAAATCAGGCCACTCCTTATTCTGATAAATATATTCTGCCATACTCCGCATATTATGCGGCAAATATAAAGCTTATTCACCGCATTTACAAATATTCACCGCATATTATGCGGTATTTATGGCGAGAAATCCCCGCATTCTTGTTAAACGGCTTGATGTGTACGGCACGGGGCGTGGGGCTCCGGGCTCAGGGTGCAGAGTGCAGGACAAAAATTGACAATGATTAATTTACCATAACGAATCCGAAATAAAATGGTGTAAATATCTTTGCAATCTAAATAATTATTATATTTGTATGAAATATCATGCATTAACCTATATAATAGCACTTAATGACTGAAATATCATACATAAACATACAGGCTGCAAGTGATTCCGCTCTGATCAGGACATTAGGAGCTTTCATTAAGCATCACCGTGTACAGCAAAATAAATCTCAGGCACAACTTGCAAAGGAGGCCGGAATAGTCCGTTCAACTTTGAGTCTTTTCGAAAGAGGAGAAAACACCAGCTTGCTTGTATTTATACAGTTGCTACGGGCTTTAAAACTGCTCCGGCTGCTTCAGCAATTTGAAATTAAAGAGGAACTAAGCCCTCTGCAACTGGCAAAAATTGAGCAATCTAAAAAGACAAGGGCACGCAGAAAAAATACAAAAAGCAAGAACCCTGAACCAAAATCAGACTGGTAACAATGGATACAGCTTATGTAAATCTCTGGAATAACCGTGTTGGCGCAGTTGCATGGAACGCTGAAAGAGGAACAGGCACCTTTCAGTTTGAACCCTCCTTTATAACCAGTAACCTGGATATTGCGCCTTTGAAAATTCCATTGAGAGAAGTCCGGAATCAGCCTATTAATTTCCCGGAACTAAGGAATAGTATCGCATTCAAAGGACTCCCCGGATTACTAGCTGATGTTCTTCCCGACAAGTACGGGAATGCACTTGTTAATACCTGGCTTGCGCGAAACGGAAGACCTTCTGATAGTTTGAATCCTGTTGAATTGCTCTGCTTTGTCGGTAAGCGGGGTATGGGAGCCCTGGAATTTGAGCCTGCCATCCCAAAGGGACCAGATACATCCACAGTTGTCGAAATTGGAAGCCTGGTACAGATTGCAAATGAAATACTTTCGGGCAGACAGGATTTTTCAGCAAATCTTTCTGAAAACAAAGAAAGGGCGCTGCTTGATATATTGAAAATTGGCACCTCAGCAGGCGGGGCCAGAGCAAAAGCAGTTATTTCTTTTAACCCTGTAACCAGAGAGGTTAGAAGCGGACAGGTCCCTGCTCCAAAAGGATTCACACACTGGCTTATAAAATTCGATGGTGTCACTGACTCTCAATTCGGTGCAACACACGGATATGGCCGTGTTGAAATGGCATACCACCTGATGGCTAAAGCTGCAGAAATTGAAATGACCGAATGCCGGTTGTTTGAAGAAGATGGAAGAGCTCATTTTATGACGCGAAGATTTGACCGGGAACCCGGGAAAGGGAAAATTCATATGCAGAGTTTTTGCGCAATGCAGCATTATGATTTCACCGATATAGCCGATTTCAGTTACGAACAACTCTTTGAGACTATGCGTATGCTTGGCCTTCCATATCCTGAAGCGGAACAGTTGTTCAGACGGATGGTATTTAATGTAATTGCCCGAAACTGTGACGACCATACTAAAAACTTTGCATTCCTGATGGATAAAACCGGTAACTGGAGACTTTCACCTGCATTTGATGTCTGCCATTCTTTTCGCCCGGAAAGCCCATGGGTAAGTCAGCAATCCCTGAGTGTGAATGGCAAAAGGAAAAATATCACCAGCGATGATTTTTTATCGGTTGCCAAAAACATGAATATAAAAAAAGCAGGAAATATCATCACACAAATAAATGAGACTGTAAAAAACTGGCAATCTTATGCAGAGGAGATAAAAGTGAAGCCGGAGCTTAGAGATGCAATAAACAAAACCCTTATAAATTCAGACAGAATCTCCTGATTTCTCCCCTGAGATTTCCGGTAACAGATTTAAGGCTTTTTGTAAACTCTGTTTCTTTCGATATCCCTTTTTATTTAATTACAGTTTGCTTCATGAAAATCTTTAGAATTTATATTATAGTGCCCCCATCAGATCACCCCATGAAACATTGGCAGCTGGTTCAGGCGGGAACGACATCATCGGCCTTTGACCAGGATCGGTGTTATTTTTGACTTTATGTCTGATCCTGTGTGATTTGACTTCATTCCGTTCCTGACTAATCCTATGATATCGGGTAAACACTTTTCGAGAATGTTCTATCTCAATCAATTCACTATCAAAGCTCTCAGGAGAAAGAGCTTTCAGCTTCCCAAGCACGATTTCAAGCTCCGGATGCTTAATCTCTCTTCTGATCCTGATTAGAGATTTTACCACTGCATCCAGAATACCGGGGTCCGTGATCCCAACAGATAAGATGGTAAATGGATGAGCGCATTCAGGTTTGCAGGCATATAAAAGTTTTTTTCCAATTGCAGATAGGCTGCATTCCGGCGGTGTTACTTTGAAACTGAAATCTAAAATATTCAAGAGCTGTGACAACTAAACTGTCATACGAAAAACAAAAAAACAAGTTACAAATAATAATCTGAAAACCTAAATCTTATGAAAACACCAGCGATTCAATTCACAACTTACGGAAACACAGGATTAGTTCAGATAAACATGAATCGAACTTCAGGGTACTGGAATCGCTTGATATTTTTGATACGGCTGAAAGAAATTCTGATCAGCAATATCCGGATGCAGGTCAGTTAAAGATGGCTGAAAATGCTATATTTAGATAATTATTAGAAGCCTGGCTCCCACAAAATGAGAAAAAATCCTTTCATTACTGAATTCAATAAGAAATTCAGGAACACAGGCCTGGCTGTTTCGCCAGTCAAAAATGGAAAAGATTTTGTCATTTCGAATAATGAAGCATCAAAAGTCCTTCTTGTTCGAACTGAATATCCTTTTGACGACAAAGAAAAGGAATACCTGAGGTACCCGGCGCCTTTTTACAAGGCTGAAGCAGTCTTGTTTTTCAGATTTGCTGTTAATAATTCTGTCTATCCTCCTGATATAATAGTTTTCATCTATGAGAATCAGGTATTAAAAAGAACTGATTTTCTCATTTTCAAGGCAGCAACACTAAAAGAGTGTCTGGGGAAAGTTCCGGTAAAGCCGGATAAGTCAGGTTATTATAACTTGCTTTTATGGATCTTCCCCGGCGATTTTGTCTTTGTGGCAAACAATATATCCGGTGAAGGGGAATGGTATCTGCTTGGAGGGCTGCAAAGTAAAAATGATCCTGTAGACTGTATGGCCAAAGAAAGCGAAAGAGATCTCTCCGGGTATCTTAACCGCTGGGATGTATTTTAAACCTCAGAATTTGGCTGGTCCGGTTTATTTATTTTATTTGCCATTATTAAATTATTCCCAATGAAGCTGCTTTTTATCTGCAATGAGAATAAGATGCGCAGCAGGACTGCAGAGCTTGTATATTCTCAAAATCCGCAATATGAGGCCAAATCGGCCGGCGTTACAAGGGGTGCTAAAGTTAAGGTCACATCAGAGCTCCTTCACTGGGCTGATATGATATTTGTTATGGAAGAAGAACAGCGAAAATTTCTGCTTAGGAAATTTCCGGCTGATATAGGTTTCAGGGAGATAATTATTTTTGATATTCCTGATACATACTATATAATGGAGCCGGAACTGGTTAAATTGATAATAGAGGCGGTCACACCATACCTGGAATAATGAATGTATTTTAATGGGGGAATTTGCTACGTCTCCTGTGAATCTTTGAGCCCCATAGTGACTTGTTGACAAAAAAAGATAGCGCTCAAATCATTCTTCGGGATCCTCTTCAAAACCATGAAAGGGGATATCATCGTCCGGGTCTTTATCGAAAGGACCGACACCCGGAGGATTAAACAGTCCCCAACGATCAATTATATAATCCCATTTATCAAATCCCGCCACCCAGTCTATGAACAAAAGACGATATTCTTCAATCAGGTCCCTTACGATCTGATAATATTCAACATATTCAAAGCCAAAGGCATCGAGAGAATGATTCTGTACCATCAGGTCGCGTGAAGTTTTCTGTACTCATTGTTTTCAGGGATAAGTGCAGTTATTTTGTGCACCATATCAAAGATCTCTTTCCCTTTCCGGTAAATCGGAAGTTTTTCAGGTTTGGGATCATCTTCTTCGTCTTCAAAATCCATAATAATTAGTTTTAAGTCCTATGCGTTTACGTTGCTTAAAACCGGTTTCTTCCTGTTTTGATTGTTCAAGTTCCTTGAGATATTCAAAAATCAGACTGACCTTTTCATCAAGCTCGATATCTTTCTTTTCAAGCATTTCAAGCTTCTTCAGAATTTCCTTATGGGATTCAATCATTGCTCTCATCCTTGTAAACACCCGGATAACCTGTATATAAACGGAAATTGCTCTTTCACTGTTTAAGACACTGGAGAGCATAGCTACTCCTTGTTCAGTAAATACCATTGGCCTGAATCGGGAACCACCCCAACTTGATGTCACAATTTGTGATCTCAAGTTTCTAAACTCCTCATCTGTAAGCTGAAACATAAAATCGTCAGGAAAGCGTTTGAGATTTCTTTTTACGGTCTGATTAAGAACCCTTGTATCAACACCATATAACTCAGCAAGATCACGATCAATCATTACCTTCTTATCTCTGATAATATAAATTTTATTTATTATCGTTTCGTCCGGAAGTATTTGCAGTTCTTTCATAAAAACTATTTATAAACCTGGTTAATTGGATATCACAATTTGTGATTTCCAATTTTATATCATTCAATAGGTTCAATTTGCTGCAGCGAGCAGTTTCAAATCAAATTTAAGAATATTTTCTTTAACCACAAAGGTCGCAAAGACCACCTTCGGTGGTTAAGACGCAAAGGGCACAAAGAGTTCATAGTGACTATTAAGTAGCCTATCTCAACCTTAACCTCTATTGGCACGACGTTCGGGGAGCGAGGTGCGTGGTATGCAGAGAGTGAAGAGCTCTAAAAAATACTACCTCAAAAACTCAGAAGTTCTAGAAAACCATCAAGTTTCTCAAAACTATCTAAACGGTGGTGCGTTGGCAAAACCCGAAATGGTGCGAACCATAGCCAAAACGGTAGCGCATAAAGGCTTGTGTAGCGGGCGCCCGTTTTGGCTGTGGTTGACATTTCGGGACTCCTTTTCTTTGTTTCATTTCTTTTGGAGGAGCAAAAGAACCGAACGAAGTGAGCTCGGCGAAGCCAAATGAAAAATATTGTTGATAATTATTCATTTCTATAAACATTGAAATTTATGTCAGTCAGGAATAATGCCTATTTTTAAAACAAAATAAAACTGAATAAGACATGGCGCAACAATATCTTGATCATTCAAAAGCAATTTTAACTTCTAAGCGTTCAAATTTTAAAGGAGGAAGCAAAGAGTCCGGAATCATCTCTTTATTCGGGTATCAGGACGAATATGATCTCAGAGAAGGATATCCATTATTGACTACTAAAAAGATGGCTACAAAATCTATGTTTCATGAAACAATATGGTTCTTAAGAGGGGATACGAATATTAAATATCTTGAAGACAATAACGCCCCCATCTGGAGACCTGATGCATTTCAAGGCAACCTTCCCGGGATGCAAAAAGAAGGAATCTTTTCTGAAGGGCTTTCAAAGTATTCTCCTGATTGGGACAAAGCTATGGAAGAATATGGCCAGAGAATAAAAGAAGATCCTGAATTTGCAGAAAGATGGGGTGATGCCGGACCAATTTACGGGAAACAATGGAGAAGATGGGAATATTTTGATCATGACACAGAAAGGTTTGTTGAAATAGATCAACTGACAAAACTGATAGATGGTCTGAGAAAGAA
>PMNJ01000129.1:0-9107 GCA_003162595.1 Bacteroidales bacterium
TAGTCCAGAAAGGTTATTATTATTACGACACTTATCAGCAGTATAACAGCAACAACAGCAATAGAAAACATTCTGTTCTCAAACTTTAGATGCATGAAGATTCGTAAAACGAAAGAAGATTTGATAGCAGCAATCACCAGAGCAAGTACAACTGTCAACGTACCGAGATATATCTGTGTCAAGGCAACTGAAGTAAGAGTTAATGTTATTAACAGTGCCAGAACGTAAAGAAATGTCCGGTAAGGAATTATATGATTTTTTTCATTCTCCATTCTTACAGGTAGTTTTAGGTGATAAGATAAAACAGGGGAAACAGAAAGATCCAGATAAGATCGACCAGATGCCAGTATAACCCGCTGTTCTCAAGTAAAACAAAATTGTCATAAGTAATTTTATCCCTTGAAATTTTTAGAGTAATGACCCCTATAAAAACCAATCCGATAATAATATGCAATGCATGTAGGCCGGTCATAAAAAAGTAAAGGCCAAAGAAAAGAACATCCCCCTGACCGCGCAAGGCAAGAACAGGAGAGCCGGGATAAATATGTTCTTTAATGTGCCCTCCCCATTCGAAGTATTTATTTACCAGAAAAGCCAATCCCAGAAATATTGTGATACCAAGAAGAAAAAGGGCAAATTTTTTATTTTTCTTTTGCAGGGCAGTAATCGACATGGCAATCATCGCGCTGCTTGTTAAAAGAATAATAGTATTAATTGTACCAATTGTAACACTAAGTTCCCCGGCAGCAAGGTGAAAAGCTTGTGCATTTCTGAATCTATACACGGAATAAACTACAAATAGGCCGCCGAACAGCAGCATTTCAGTAAACAGGAATAACCACATTCCTGTTTTAGATGCCAGGTCGTCCCTGTGTATTTCCGGAGTAGTATTCATTTATAGTCGTAAGGTCCTTTGGTAATTATTGGAATCTCATCAAAATTCTCAACCGGCGGAGGGGAAGGTATGGTCCATTCCAGAGTTTTTCCACCCCAGGGATCAGAAGGAGCTTTAGATCCGCTTTTAAGTGAAGCAAACAAGTTAATTATAATTATTGCCAAACCTGAATAAAGAACCCATGAGCCCATCGTTGAAACAATGTTTCCTGCGTGAAAAATTTCATCATAATCATAATACCTTCTGGGCATTCCTTTAAACCCCAGGTAAAACATAGGCCCATACAGAGTGATAAATCCGATAAAAAAGAGGACTAACCCGATATTCGCCCATCTTGTGTCGTACATTTTACCTGTAATTTTCGGATACCAGTAATGCATAGCACCA
Organism: Bacteroidales bacterium; assembly: GCA_003162595.1. Classification (GTDB taxonomy): domain Bacteria; phylum Bacteroidota; class Bacteroidia; order Bacteroidales; family VadinHA17; genus LD21. The sequence continues at coordinate 1,283 of PMNJ01000129.1, forward strand.
AAAAATGCAAATCCGGTTCCTCCGAATACTATAAAATGGAAATGTGCAACAACAAAATGAGTGTTATGCAAATGCACATTAGCAGCAAGGGAACCAAGAATAAGTCCTGAAAAACCACCAATCATGAAAACAAATATGAAAGCCATTGCCCAATAAAATGGAGTTTGCAGATCAATCGAACCCTGATGCATCGTAGATATCCAGTTAAATACCTTAATTGCACTGGGAACGGCAACTATAAATGTAAGTAGTGAGAAGGTATAAAGAGCGGTGCCACTCATTCCGGAAGTGAACATGTGGTGCCCCCAGACAAAATAACCTACAAATGCAATTGCAAGAACAGAAGCGACCATGAATTTATATCCGAATATTGTCTTATGAGAGAATGTTGTTATAATCTCAGAAATCGCTCCCATGGCAGGCAAAATCATAATATAAACAGCAGGATGACTATAAGTCCAGAATAAATGCTGATATAAAAGAGGATCACCACCTAAAGTCGGATCAAAAAATCCGATATGCAACGTCCTTTCAGCGACAATCATCAACAAAGTAATTCCAATTATCGGGGTGGCCAGCAGTTGTACCCATCCTGTGGCATAGAGGGTCCAGGGGAATAATGGCATTTTTAACCATGTCATTCCCGGAGCGCGCATCCTGTGAATGGTCACTAAGAAGTTCAATCCTGTAAGAATGGAAGAAAATCCAAGCACAAAGGCCCCAAACACTGCAGGAAGCATTGTCCCCGTAGTTCTGAAGCTGTATGGAGCATAAAATGTCCAGCCGGTATCAGGAGGTCCCTGGCCTGCAAACTGAGAGATTAATACCAGGGAAACACCGGCGACATACAGGTACCAGGAGAGAAGATTTATTCTTGGAAATGCGACATCTTTTGCTCCGATCATGATGGGTAACAAAAAGTTACCAAATACAGCAGGCAGACCTGGGATGACAACCGCAAAAATCATAATAATTCCATGGAGAGTAAAGAAAGCATTATATGTTTGTGCAGACATAATGGTTTTTCCGGGGGCAATAAGCTCAAACTTCATTAATAATCCTAAGGTTGCTCCAATGGCGAAGAATGAAAGTATAGAATACAGGTATAATAATGCAATCCTTTTATGATCAGTGGAAAATATCCAGGAAAAAATGCCTTTATATCTTCCTTTATAATCAAGAAAACTAGGTTCCGCAATGTCTTTCTGAGTACTCATTTACTAACCTTTTTTTTAAATTTTATACGTGATAGGGCCAGAACTATAAATATTGTGATCACGATGAATAATATGACTATTGCCGAAACTCTGGTTACATTAAAAACGAACTGATTTCCTTTGCTGTCATAACCATAGCAGACTGCAAGGAGACGATTGATACTCGGGCCAATTTTCCCTTTGGCGGCTTCAACCAGTGTTATTTTTATGTCAAAAGGCAGAAAATCGATGCCCCGGAGGTAGCGTACNNGTAGCTCGCTTTCTTATTTATACCCAGTTTGATGTTTTCAGTGGGATCAAAGCTGATTGTCACTACTTCATAGTCCTTGCCAAGTTGAAGATCCATTCCATCTATGAATTTGGAAATTCCCCACATCAAAGGGCTGCATGTCCCTGCACATTGAAAATAAACAAGATTAAGAATTGTCGGTTTAGTGATTACGTCTTTTAAAAGTACTGTATCCCCGGCTTCATTAACAAGCTTTGTACTAAGATCTGCATACTGGCCCTGTTTCTCTTCGAACCCAATCTGCATCTGCTGATTGAAAAGGGATGTCTGAGAATATAAATTTATGCTTATCAGACAAATACTTAAAGTAGTAAGAGCTTTAAATTGACTCATAGCAATAGAGATAAATTATTTTTTTTCGGGTTTTTCTTCCTCCGAATAAATACCGGAGATCATTAGTGAACCGCCCATAAGTGAGATATCTTTAAGAAGGGCAATGATCGTAATTGTTTTATCGGCGTCGGTAAATAAGTGTGGGATGTGAATAGTAACAATAAAAATGAAAAGAAGAATTGCCAGCAAAAGGGTGGAAAATTTTACGAGTACCTTTGTGATTATACTTATGCTGGCTGCAATGAGCATTATTCCTGTAAGTATTATCGTATATGCACCCAGAGGGACAAAAGAAGTTAACATGCCAAGATAATAGTCCAGCATCAGGAAATGATTAATCCCGAAGATTGCAAAAGGAACTGCAAACAGAATTCTTCCGATTGTTGTAAGTTTTTTCATGTTGTTTTCTTGTTAGCCGGATATCAGTTTCTCAGAGCTTCTTAACTACCATAAATGTATGAAATTTTTTTAGTCCGGACTTAATAGTGCTAAAAATCATAAAGCTATCAGGCTTTTTATTACAGAGATGTGAACAAAGGCAAGTTATGAATGTTATGGAATAAAAAAGATTATGGAACGAAGAAAATTTTTTAAGTCAGTTGGGTTATTAACTGCAGCTGCCTACATTGGACCCAAAGTATTTGGTAACGAACAGATACAGGTAAAAGCTCCCGGAATTGAAGGTGTACCGGCACCGGAATTTCCTCCTCTTCCATTTGCTTACGATGCTCTGGAACCTTATATAGATGCAAGGACAATGGAGATTCATTATGATAAACACCACCGGGCGTATTATACAAATTTCATGAACGCTGTTAAAGGCACAGCTCTGGAGGGGAAACCTCTCAGCGAAATTTTTAGTACCATATCAAAACAGACAGATGCCGTGAGAAACAATGGCGGAGGGTATTATAACCATTTATTCTTCTGGAAGAATCTGGGTAAAGGATCTTCCGGACCCTCAAATGACTTATCTTCAGCTATTACAAAGTCATTTGGTTCGGTTGATAAATTCAAAGAAACATTCAACACTGCAGCTAAAACACGGTTTGGAAGTGGCTGGGCCTGGTTATATTTAGGTACAGACAAGAATTTAGCCGTTGCAAGTTCTCCAAATCAGGATAATCCGCTTATGGATTTATCGCCGGTAAAAGGAACACCTTTATTAACCCTCGATGTATGGGAACATGCATATTATCTTAAATATCAGAATAAAAGGGCTGATTATATTGATGCCTTCTGGAATGTTGTGAACTGGGATGAGGTGAACAGGAGATATCAACAGGCGTTGAAAGGTTAATACGTGTAAAAATCTTAAACCCCTCCGCCCTTCGGGCACCTCCCCCTTGGTGGAGGAAAATTCAGGAACATAGTTAAATTAAAGTTTAATGTTGGAGTTTCTACCCCCTCGGGGGGAGTGCCCGAAGGGCGAGGGGGCGTTACGTATATAAAAACCTCTTTATCTTCAGTGTGGCTGTTTTTTGAAAAGGCACCTGCTGAAGGACAATTTTTTGAATCTGGCTGAATTTATTTACCTGTGAATTAACATATTCCTGTAATTCATTAAGTACCTCATCTACTTTATCCTCAACCTGTCGTGTCATATCCTGTTTAAGGATCTGGTACTTCTTTTCCATCTCCTCCATATTAATCTGTACCAGGGCAACAAGTTTCCCTTTTTGCTGAACAACCAGTGAATCAACAACGAAACGGAAGTTATTGATGATTGATTCAATCTCTTCAGGATAGATATTCTCACCACTGGCGCCAACGATCATGTTTTTTAATCTTCCTTTTATATAAAGATTATTATTCTGGTCAAGGGTACCCAGATCTCCGGTTTTAAACCAGCCATCCGCGGTAAGAACCTCCTTTAGTCATTTCAGGTTCTTTATAATATCCTTTCATTACATTTTGTCCTCTGGCCCAGATTTCACCTTCCCCGGTTTTTTTATCAGGGTTATTAATAATAAGTTCTACGCCTTCTATTGCAGGGCCCGTCGATTCAAGTACAGCTTCCTGAGGATTTGAACCTGCCAGGAGAGGTGCTGTTTCTGTAAGGCCATAGCCAATTGCATATGGAAATTTTGCTTCAATAAGGAACTTTTCAACTTCTTTGTTGAGTTTAGCTCCGCCGATACCATAAAACTTCAATTCCCCGCCAAATGTTTTAAGTAGTTTTTTGCCGGCTGCAGCATTAAGTTTTTTTCTGAAAAGAGGGATTTTATAAAGAAGTTTAAGTATAAGTTTTTCCCTGAATGTCGGCATAACTTTATTAAAAAATATTTTTTCAATGATCAGAGGAACAGTCAGCATCATTGTAGGTTTAATTTCTGACAGGGCAGGAATAAGAACCGAGGGAGTCGGGGGTTTTCTGAGATAGTAGACGCAAGATCCACATAGCATAGGTAAAATTAACCCGAGAGTATTCTCATAAGTGTGTGACAATGGTAAAACGGATAAAAATCGATCTGTTTCGTCAATCCATTGTATCTTCCTGCCTTTCAGTGCATTAAAAGAGATATTTTTGTGCGTCAGCATTACTCCTTTGGAACGACCGGTTGTTCCTGAAGTATAGATAATTGATGCAAGATCTTCTTCTTCAACTTTATATTTTTTTATAGGAATTGCAGCAGAGTCGAATTTTCCGGAACCCTTTTCAGAATAGATCAGAGAAAAATCTTCTATCAGGATTGTTGTTTTCAGATCTTCTGATTTAAATCCTTCAATCCTTGATAATAATGAATTTGATATAAAAATAGCCTTGGCGCCCGAGTGTTCAAGAACATTGGCAACCTCAGTATTTGAAAAATCGGGAAGGATTGGCACAACAACTGCGCCCATAAATGTTATTGAAAAGTAAGCAATTGCCCAGTTTGGCATATTTAAACTCAGGATTGCCACTTTATCCCCGGGGAAAATGCCGGTCTTTTCCAGAAAAGCCATCAAAGCCCCGATCTCCCTGTTAACCGTTTCATAAGTCTTTGGTTCTTCCCCAACAAAAGCATATGCATCGTTCTTACCAAACTTCCTCAATGTATCATTAAACATCCCAGGGAAAGTCAGCCTGATATTATTTTCTTCCATTATCCCCTATTCTTAAGCCATATATAAACTGCAAAGGTAAGGAAATAATGCTTTCGACGTTTCAATCTTAATATATATTAGCTGAAAAGCACAAAGCCATTACAAAACTTTAAACCTTTCTCAGTCAGAATGGTTAATATTGTGTAATATTTTCAATATAACCCCCTTTCCTGTTTCCCCCAAGGGGGAAATGCTTAATTTGAACTCCTTCCCCCGTGGGGGAAGGTCGGGAAGGGGGTAAAAAGACTATATAAATAATATTTGGGTTATTATTTAAAACCCATAATAAATTTAATTTTAACATCAATTTTATGACTCCCTTAATAAGAGTAACAAAGGAATTTCCTTTTGAAATGGCGCATGTGCTCTGGAACTACGATGGTCCATGCAAAAATGTTCATGGTCATTCGTATCGCCTTTTTGTTACGCTGTCGGGATTTCCGAGAGACGAACCGGATAATCCTAAAAACGGTATGGTGATCGACTTTAGCGATCTGAAAAGTATTGTCAGAAAGGAGATAGTGAACATCTTTGATCATTCTGTGGTTCTTAGCAATAAAATAGACCTTGGGAAAGCAGAGCTGTTTAAAAAGATGTTTGGAAATGCAGTCCTGGTTGATTATCAGCCGACATGTGAAAATCTAGTTGCCGATTTTGCAGAGCGGATTGCACCTCACCTGCCCTCCGGAATTAAATTACATAGTGTTAAACTCTACGAAACTGCGAATTCCTATGCAGAATGGTTTGCCAGCGATAATGAATAGTCACAATAAGATGTAGAGACGTTGCATGCAACGTCCCTACAATAAACAAAACAAAAAATGAATACCTGAATTATGTCGGATACTTCTAAAAAGCTATTTCTCCTTGATGCATATGCCCTGATTTTCCGTGCTTACTACGCATTCATTAAAAATCCAATGATCACTTCAAAAGGATTAAATACATCAGCTATATTCGGATTTCTACTTGCTCTGGAGGAGGTTCTCCAGAAACAGAAGCCAACTCATATTGCCGTTGTTTTTGATACTCCCACGCCAACCTTCAGGCATGAAATGTTCAAGGAATACAAAGCTCACCGTGACGAGACTCCTGAAGATATAAAAAAGGCAGTGCCATATATCAAGAAGCTTATTGAGGCTTATAAAATTCCGGTTATTGACTATCCCGGGTATGAGGCTGACGATGTAATTGGTACTCTTGCCAGGAAGGCTTCTGAACGGGGTTTTACAACTTATATGATGACCCCGGATAAAGATTTTGCGCAGCTTGTATCTGATAATGTTTTTATGTTAAAACCATCGAGAAGCGGTAATGAATCAATTTTATGGGGGGTTGATGATATTAAAAAGGAATTCAGTGTTAAACGTCCTGAACAGGTAATCGATATTCTTGCTCTTATGGGTGATACGGCAGATAATATCCCCGGAGCGCCCGGTGTAGGCCCCAAAACAGCAATGAAACTGATTTCGGAATATGGGAGCATTGAAGAACTTTTCAGAAATACTGACAAGTTGAAGGGAAAGTTAAAAGAGATCATTGAAAACAACAGGAAACAGATTGAAATGTCGAAGATATTGGCAACAATTGAACAAAATGTTCCTGTTGAGCTGAATGAAACTGCACTTGAACTGGAAGTTCCCGACCCGGCTAAATTAAAAGTTCTGTTTGATGAACTGGAATTCAAAACTGTGGCTACCAGAATACTTTCGGAAATAGATAAATCAGAGAAACCAAGGCCGCAACAACAACCGACTGCTCCTCAAAAAGATTCTCTTCAGGGTTCTCTGTTTGGAGATGAGGCAAGTGCTCCGGTTACTGAGAAAACGTCAATAGAAAGTGTGGAACACACATATATCCATCTGCAAAACAGTTCAGATATTAAAGAATTTGTTAAAGAGGTCAACGCTCTTAAAGAATTTTGTTTTGACAGCGAGACTACAAGCATAAATCCACTCGAAGCTGAGCTTGTTGCCCTTACTTTTTCATGGGAAAAAGGAACAGGATACCTGATTCATTTCCCGGAATCGCAAAGTGAGACAAAAGCCATCCTTGAAATTGTCAGACCGGTCTTTGAAAATCCAGCTACACTCAAAATAGGGCAGAATATGAAATTTGATATACAGGTCCTGGCGAATTATGGTATAGGGGTTAAAGGAGCCTTATTCGACACGATGATAGCGCATTATCTGCTGGAGCCCGATATGCGGCATAACATGAACTTATTATCGGAAGCATATCTTGGTTATAGTCCTGTGCATATTGAATCACTTATAGGGGAGAAAGGAAACAGTCAGAAGAATATGCGGTCGGTGCCCGTAGATAAACTGATGGAATATGCAGTCGAGGACGCTGATGTGACATATCAGCTAAAGAATGTTTTTGAACCGCGGATTAAAAGCGAGGGGCTGGGTGATCTTGCCCATGATATTGAGATGCCTCTTATAAGTGTGCTGGCAACGATGGAAAGAAACGGAGTGATATTGAACCTGGAAGATCTCAAAGCCATAACCATCAACCTTCGTGAGGATATTATCTCGCTTGAAAAAGAGATATATACACTGGCCGGAACGGAATTTAATATTTCCTCGCCAAAACAACTTGGTGATATACTTTTTGTCAGGCTGAAACTTGACGAAAAGGCAAGGGTAACTAAGACCAAGCAATTTATTACCAATGAAGAGATATTGCAGCGGTTGACAAGTAAGCATCCGATTGTCGATAAAGTACTGGAATACAGAGGACTGAAGAAGCTCCTCTCAACATATGTCGAAGCGCTTCCTCTTCTGGTAGATAAAAAAACCGGCAGGATTCATACCTCATTCAACCAGGCTGTTGCAGCAACAGGCAGACTAAGCTCAAATAATCCAAACCTGCAGAATATTCCTGTAAAAGATGC
>PMNJ01000129.1:9159-10957 GCA_003162595.1 Bacteroidales bacterium
TCTTTCGGACTTTCAGAACGGTTGACAATCGGGAGAAAAGAGGCAAAAGAGCTTATTGACGGTTATTTCAATTCTTATCCGGGAGTAAAAGTTTATATGGATGAGAGCATAAATAAAGCAAGAGATGTAGGGTATGTAACAACAATGTTTGGACGTAAACGATATTTACGTGATATTCATTCAAGAAACCAGGTGGTAAGGGGAAACGCTGAAAGAAACGCGATTAATGCACCCATTCAGGGAAGTGCTGCTGATATTATCAAGATAGCAATGGTTAGAATAAACCACAGAATGAAATCAGAAAAGTTTCTGTCAAAGATGATTCTTCAGGTACATGACGAACTTATATTTGAAGTTGAAATGTCTGAACTTGAAAAACTGAAAGAAATGGTTTTGTTTGAAATGTCAAATGCTGTTAAACTCGATATACCACTGAAAGTAGACTGGGGGACAGGAAATAATTGGTTTGAGGCACACTGAATGAAGAGCCCCTGGCCGCACCCGATATTCGTTTAATCGAAATAGTAAAGTTATGGCGGCCTTCCCCCTAAAGGGGGACTAATACTCGTTTTTTAATTGAGATTATATTATACGTTTTAGAGATTTAACCCCCCTTTAGGGGGGAAGGGGGGCAAAAAAAGGGGGGGTATAATTATGGAAGTAAAAGTCTTATTCTTCGGTGTTTTGGCAGAAGTTTCAGGAACCCAACTCAAACACTATCATGATGTGAAATCAATTAGTGATCTTAAATTAAGGATTTATGATGATTTTCCGGAGATTGTGCATTACAATTTCCGGATATCTCTTAATAGTGAGATCACTGACAATGATTTATTGCTAAAATCAGGAGATGAAATTGCTTTAATGCCACCATTTGCAGGTGGGTGATTCGGTATGATGTTATGTCGCTATGACGTTATGATGACATTAAGAATGTATTATCACAACATAACGACATAACAACATTACGACATAACTTTAAGTTAAAAACATGGAAACTAATTACTTAACAGCCGGCCCGGTATCGCAAAAGCTTATATCACAACTTGTTGAAAAGATGAGCCATAATACTGATTCCGGTGGCCACTCGATTTTCCTCGGACAGGTCAGAGCTGATGAAATCGATGGCAAAAGTGTAAAAGCTATAGAATATTCTGCATATGTTGAGATGGTTAACATTGAGGCTGAAAATATTAAGAAGAAAATCTTATCAGAGTTCCCGGATGTAAAATCAGTTGATATAATTCATTCAACAGGTATTGTCAGTGCCGGAGAGATATCACTCTTGGTATTTATTTCAGCAGGTCACAGGCATCAGGCAATACAGGCCTGCAGCAAGACTGTCGAGCTCATCAAAGATAATCTTCCGGTCTGGAAAAAAGAGATTTTTGAGGATGACTCACATAAATGGAAATAATTCCAACTGAGAAGTTTAACTCCTTTGTGTTCCTTTGTGGTAAAAAATTTAAAATACAAAGTCACACTAAGGTTTTATCCAAGGGTCACAAAGTATTAATCTAAAAAAAACTAAATAGGTTCCATTGTCTTTCTGATATGCTGATTATCAGTTTTTGTGTTATTCTGATCATTTTCCCTTGTAACCAGAATCGATCCTTCAGTTCCTTTAAGTATGGAATTGTATTCTTCTTTATTATTTAATATGTCACGGGCTTTTAAAACCTGTTCATCATTTTTTATAGTATAAGCAATTGCGCCGTTTTCATAGAAATAGCGGCTTACAATTTCATCTTCAAGAAGATCGGTAATTTCACTTCTGAACATTTTAAGATCCTGATCA
>PMNJ01000068.1 GCA_003162595.1 Bacteroidales bacterium
AAACTCGATGGCAATGTAGGCTGTATGGTTAATGGAGCAGGACTTGCAATGGCAACTATGGATATTATAAAGCTTTCGGGCGGATCACCGGCAAATTTTCTGGATGTTGGAGGTGGCGCCAGTCCTAAGACTGTTGAAGCAGGTTTCCGTATTATACTTAAAGATCCTGCAGTGAAAGCAATACTCATTAATATTTTCGGTGGTATTGTGAGATGCGACAGGGTGGCAAATGGTGTGGTTGAGGCATATAAATCAATCGGGGAAATTAGAGTTCCTGTAATAGTTAGACTGCAGGGAACGAATGCTGAAGAAGCTAAAAAGATAATTGATAATTCAGGGCTTGAAGTGTTTTCGGCTATTTCCTTCAGGGAAGCGGCTGAACTGGTTACAAAGATTTTAAATAAAAAGAATTAGTTGAAAGAGTCCCGGTAATGAATTTTAGTAAGTCGCGTCTCGTTTTATTATTAAAAATATTTGCAGTTGTTATTTTCATCCTGATTTCGATCTTTTTTTTTATTAAAAGAGACAGGAAAAAGCCTTTGTCAGCTTATTTCAGCACCAGGTGTTTAGATTACAAACAGAAGGATTTCAGCAGAAAACTGAATGACAGAATAGTAGACTATTCAACCGCTGCAAAATTGAAAGGAATAACTGTATGTAAGGATGAAACTGAACTAAAAAGAAGAATTTCGGAAGGGAAACTGGTAAAAGTTACTAGCGGAAATAGCTATATCGTTGAAAAGATGAATTTCAGTTATCCCTGTATAACCGGCGACAGTAAAACACTTCTGGATGAGATTGCAAGAAGATTAAGGGAAAAATCTTCCCAGAAGGGATTAAACGGAGTCAAATTTTATATAACATCAATGACCAGGAAAACTGATAATGTTAAAAATCTCAGGAGGTTCAATGGGAATGCATCTGTAAACAGTCCTCACCTTTATGGTAACGCTTTCGATATAAGTTATAAAAGGTTTATTGCCCGGAAATGGGTTTTGACAAATTGCGATAAAAAATTCTTAAAAGAGGCTCTTGCTGAGGTCATCTGGCAGCTGAGAGCAGAAAATAAGTGCTGGGCAACTTATGAGAAAATGCAGAATTGTTTTCATGTTGTTTCTCATTAAGCACGTAGTTTTCTCATTCAAAGCCATTATAATGGGAAACCGAGGGAATCAGGAAATATTTCTTTTAAGAAAATATCTGATCAGAATTCAATTTTTATTTTTTATGCGATTCGTCGCAATAAGGTTTGTTCCCTGATTTGCCGCATCTGCATAGACGGACCTCCCCGGGAGAATCTTCCTTATCCCGTTGTAAATCTTTCAGCAGAAAATTCCCGGTAATTTTCAACGGTCCGAAATCTATAACTTCGATTATTGCCTGAGATTTATTTTCCTTATTCTCGTCCATACCTGAAATATTAACCAATAAAACCGGCTTTTCTGTGTTGTCCGTCGCAGAAAGGCATATGGTCGCTGACTCCACACCGGCATATTGAGATCATACTGTCATGAATCTCTTTTTTAGTACCATTATATGACAAAGTAAAATTGCCCTTAAGCACTATGGGCCCGTCTGCCATAATTTTCACCGAAACAGGCTGTTCTTTTGAATCAGGATCATCAGAATTCATCAGTTCAGGTCTCCTGAACTTAATATGGTTAAGCTGATCGTTGCCTACCGAGTTGTTTTTTTCTTCATCGTTCCATTTCCAGGCAAGAGCCTCGGTCGGACATAAATTTACAACTTCAATAATTTTATCAGTCGTGGAACCGTTCATATCGACCCACGGTCTCCTGCTCGGATCAAAAACTTCAAGAAGTTCCCTGTAGCAGTATGAAGCGTGTATGCAAGCAGATGGTTTCCAATAAACTGTGATATCATTGTTTTTATATCTCCTGCCTCCCGAATATTGGCTTTCATTTCTTTCCATCACTGCTAACTTTTTATTCTTTGATTATCAATTTAAATTCTTTCAGGTCAGTTTTTATAAACCTTAAAATACAGAATCTAAACTCCATAATCAGCAAGGGAAAATATTATATACCAAGCCGCAATTTAGCATTTTTTATACATATTCAGATTGAAGTGACATAATGAATATTTATATTTGTGTTATATCATATTTTAAATGAGTAAAATTCATTTATTTAACCGCGGGATTAAAATGGGGCTTCACACTAAAAATTCATTGGGCAACAAATTATGATAAGCAATAGCTTGGTATGTGGGTTAGGAGTGATTTTATCTCAGCCATTAAGTCATTTGATCCTGACTGTATTGGCCATGCTGGTGTTTATTTGCGCCATTATAGTTTTTTTCTCAGTTCAACTTAAACGAGTTAATGGTGAGTTACTGGAAAGAAACAAACAGATTTCAGATATCAATACCGACCTTCAGAAATCAAACCAGGAACTGGCGATACAGAAAGAACTCATCACTAAAAAACATTTTGAATCTGATAAATTCTATGAGATGCTGGTCCAATCTGCGAATGATGGTATCTCTTTTTACGACAGGGACTGGAATTTAAAATATACTAATTCTGCTTTTTATACAATGATTGGCTATGACAGGGATTCTTATAATTCTTCAAATCCTCCCGATCTGGTCCATCCCGAGGACCATGATTACCAGTTAAGAAGAGAGCAGTCCCTGGTAAATAACGGATTCTTCGAAACTGAATTAAGACTAAGGCATAAGACAGGGCATTATGTTAACCTGTCAACCAGATCTGTTACAGTCCGGAGCGATTCCGGAGAGGTTCTGGGAGCGCTTACAATATCACGCGATATTACAAGATTGAAACAGGTTCATGAAGATCTTATTAAGGCGAATATTGGAGCTGAAGCAAGTAACAGACTGAAATCTAATTTCCTTGCAAACATTTCACATGAAATACGTACTCCCCTGAATAGTGTTGTCGGATTTTCAAACCTGCTTCTGACCAATAATCTGACAAACGAGGTTAAAGAGGAATACATTGAACATATTAACCACAACAGTGAAAAGCTGCTCCAGATAATTGGTGATATTATCGACCTGTCGAGGCTTGAAAGTTCCCAGATTGAAATTACTTATGAAGAGGCTTCTCTCAGTGCTATTGTCAATGAGATAATTGAAGAAGCCCGCCAGATCATCCGACGGAACGAAAAGCCTATTATCCTCAATGTTAAAAATCATTTTGAAGATGTGGGTGATCTTATATTCACAGACAGGATCTGGCTTAAAAGGGTATTAAATCACCTCATGGATAATGCAGTGAAATTTACTCTTGACGGATCCGTTGAATTCTCATATTTATTGGAAAATCAGAATATTGTTTTCAAAATCAGGGATACAGGCATCGGGATAAACAAAGAAAACCTTGGGCGTATTTTTGAAGAATTCCGTCAGGAATTTGACGGTCATCATCGTCCTTTTGAAGGACTTGGAATAGGACTTACGCTTGCGAAAGAGGTGATAGAAAGAATGGGAGGAAAGATCGTTGTTAAGTCTGAAAAAGGAGTTGGCTCTGAATTCAGTTTTTCAATTCCTTACCGTCCGGCAGGAAGTACAAAGACTAAAGTGGCTACAGTAATCAACGAAAGTCTTATGAAGCCAATTGACTGGAGTTCAAGAAAATGTCTTCTGGTAGACGACAATAAGGATGTACTGATCTACCTGAACCGTATTCTAACCGATACAGGAGTTTCTATTATCACCGCCAGATCGGGTTTCGAAGCTATTGAAATAATTAAAGAAACTCCTGATATTGATGTTGTACTCCTGGATATGCAGATGCCCGAGATGAATGGCATCGAAACAACCAGGGAGATAAGAAAAATCCGCAAAAACCTCCCGATTATTGCTCAGACTGCTTTTATCTTTGAAGATGATAAAGATATTATCCTGGAAGCCGGCTGCGATGCCTGCCTCATAAAACCGATAAGACGGGAACATCTGTTGACTGTCATGTCGAGTTTTGTAAAATCAAACTGAATCAGATCCTCTTGATGGCAAAGCTTACAAAAAATTCTAATTTTTTTATTTTCTCTGTGGCTCTCTGTGAAGTCCTCTGTGGTCCTCTGTGTAACAAAAAAACAGGAACTGACACAGAGTAACACAGAGAAGCACAGAGTTACACGGAGAAAAATCAGTTTACTGATTCTACAAATATTTCGCTGATAATACATATTGCATTTATACTTGGCGACTTTATGATTTATTCTTTGTCACAGTTTGCGGTTAATGGATTTTTAATTTTTGAATAACCGAGGATTTCACCTTAAAATTTTATTCTTACTTTGTATCAAATGACAAATAACCGGTTTGCTGATATTATATTGCCTCTGGCAGTAAGGGGAAGATTCACCTACAGGATCCCCGATAATATTGCAGAAAATGTCAGACCCGGAGTTATGGTTACTGTTCAATTTGGTGGTCGCAAACTTTATTCAGGAATTGTTTGCAGAATTCATAACGAATCGCCGGATATAAAAAATATCAGGCCTGTAATAAAGGTGCTGGATGGGACTTCTCTGATAAATGAGTCACAGTTAAAATTATGGTTATGGATGTCGGAATATTATTTATGCAGCGAAGGGGAGGTGATGAAAGCTGCTTTACCCAGCGAATTAAGTTTGAATAATTTTAAGCCCCGACTTGAAACATTTATTAAGTTTCACCGGAAATATTCTGAAGATGAATTAAATGAGATTCTCGATAAACTTAAAAAAGCTCCCAGGCAACAGGAAATTCTTTCATCATATATAAGACTTACCGGTTATTCAACAGGAACAGAGATTTTACCTGTAAGTAAGTCAATCCTTTTATCCGAATCACATATATCCGCAGGTATATTGGATGTTCTGATTGATAAGGGTATACTGACGCCAGTATCTCAAACGGTCTCCAGAATACCTGAAACTGCCAGTTTTAAGGAGCCAATAAATCAACTTAGTGAAGCTCAGTCAGTGGCTTTTGAATCAATCAAATCCCAATTTCGTGAAAAAGATATTGTGTTGTTGCATGGTGTGACATCGAGCGGGAAGACGGAACTATATATCCACCTGATCGATGAACAACTGAAAAAGGGTAAACAGGTTCTTTACATGCTTCCCGAAATAGCTCTGACAACCCAGATCATCCTGAGGCTTAAAAGACATTTCGGAGCCGTTACGGGAGTATACCACTCAAGGTTCAGCGATCCCGAAAAGGTTGAAATATGGAAGAGAGTTGCAGGAAATGATCCTTTAAACGGTTACAGGCTGATTCTCGGGGTGAGATCTTCACTTTTTCTTCCCTTCTCCAACCTCGGATTGATCATTGTGGATGAAGAGCATGACGGGTCGTATAAACAGCACGATCCTGCCCCACGATATCATGCACGTGATTCAGCAATTATACTGGCTGCTATGCATAATGCAAAAACTATACTGGGCTCAGCCTCTCCATCTGTGGAAAGTTATAATAACACAATAAACGGGAAATACGGAATAACAGAATTAAATGAGAGATTTGGTCTCATTAAACTGCCTTCGATCGTTCTTGCAAATACACGGGAGGCATACAGGAAGAAACTTATGGTTTCCCATTTTACTCCTGAATTGCTTCAGGCAATGGATATTGCTCTGGGAAAGGAGGAACAGATAATTCTCTTCCAGAACAGGCGGGGTTTCTCTCCCTATATCGAATGTCCGGAATGCGGATGGATACCTAAATGTATTCAATGTGCAGTTAATCTGACATATCACAAGGGAATAGGAAAGCTGGTCTGCCATTACTGCGGATACACAACCGGCATGCCATCAAAATGCGACAACTGCCATTCTACAGGNNAATCATATTTCCGGCAGCCAGAGTTGCAAGGATGGATCAGGATACTACGAGAAATAAAAATTCATTCAACAAATTAATCAGGGCATTTGAAGAGCGACGTATCGATATCCTCATAGGGACGCAAATGATTTCAAAAGGCCTTGATTTTGAGAATCTTACTGTTGTGGGTATCTTAAATGCCGACAATCTTTTAAATTATCCTGATTTCAGGGCACATGAGAGAAGCTTCCAGCTCATGGAACAGGTAAGTGGAAGAGCAGGCAGAAGACAGAAGCAAGGTAAAGTAGTGATTCAGACATCAGACCCTGCAAATAAAATAATTAGACTTGTACTTCGTCATGATTATCGTGGCATGTTCAGAATGCAGTCTGAGGAAAGAATGACTTTCAACTATCCTCCTTTCTGTCGCATGGTGAAAATAAGCATTAAGCACAAGGACCGGACACAGTTAAATTATTACTCGGATATTCTCGGACGCGATCTCAAAGAAATATTTGGTAAAAGAGTGTTGGGACCCGAATCACCGGTTATTTCCCAGGTTCAGTTGTGGTATATCAAAACCATACTCATAAAAATTGAAAGAGAAAAACCTCCTGCAAAAGCCAAACAACTTATTATTGAGGCAATTGACAGGCTCGAAAAAGAAAAGGGAGCCACTGTGCTTAAAATTGCTGTTGATGTGGATCCGTACTAATAAAGACAAAAGATAAAAGTAAAAAGACAAAAGTAAAGGAAGAAAGATGCTAATTTTGAACTCATATAAATCTCAATATGAAAATCGAAGTATCAAACGGCGAGATAATTGATAAGCTTACGATAATCCAGATAAAGCTAGAAAGGATAAAGGACAAAGCTAAGTTGGCAAATCTTCAGAAAGAATACAATGAGCTTTTTGAAGCTTCATCCTCAATCATTGGCACCTCTGATTCTTTATATAAGTCGCTGTATGATGTAAATTGCGAATTGTGGGATATCGAAGATCATATCCGCGACCTTGAGAGAAAAAAAGATTTTGGGGTTGATTTTATTTCAACTGCCCGGTCGGTATATGTAAAAAACGACAGGAGATCGGAATTGAAAAGAGAAATCAACATTAAAACCTCATCGGGGCTTATCGAAGAAAAATCCTACGAAAAATACTGAAATGCGTCTCCTTGTTATCAGAACTTCAGCTATGGGTGATGTAGCTCTTACAACTCCTGTTTTAAAAGGAATGAGGGAGCAATATCCTGATGTTGAACTGTTGCTTCTAACCAGACCTGCCTATAAACCATTTTTTTCTTCAATCGGGGGACTAGATCTTTTTTTTCCTGATTTAAAAAAAAGGCACAAAGGATTTCCAGGATTAATCCGACTTTTTAAAGACATTAGCAGGCAGTCTGAAATTGATTATGTAATTGATCTGCATGATGTTTTAAGGTCTAAGATTTTACGACTTTTATTCAGACTTACCGGTGTCCCGGTAGCAATAATAGATAAAGGAAGAGTCGAGAAGAGGTCATTGATTAAAGGAAAGAAAAAAATCAGGCTGGAGCATTCGGTGGAAAGGTATTGTGAT
Organism: Bacteroidales bacterium; assembly: GCA_003162595.1. Classification (GTDB taxonomy): domain Bacteria; phylum Bacteroidota; class Bacteroidia; order Bacteroidales; family VadinHA17; genus LD21. The sequence goes on from PMNJ01000068.1 coordinate 7,379, forward strand.
GTTTTTACAAAAGCTGGTTATCCTGTAATTCCATCTAAAGATAAATGGATTGTTCCGTCTCCTGGTATAACATTAAAAGCAGAATTCATAAATAAAATGCAAGGTGGATTGAATATTGGAGTGGCACCCTATGCAAAACATAAACTGAAGATGTGGCCTGAAGATAATATGATCCGGCTACTGGCTTTGATTTCAGAAAAACATAAATGCAGATTCTGGTTCTTTGGTGGTGATGAAGACTCTGAAAAGCTGACTTCGTTGCAGACAAAAATACCAGGCTCAACCAGCCTTGCCGGAAAGCTTAGCCTTGAAGAGGAATTGGTTTTTATGAGCAGGCTCGACCTTATGATTGCTATGGACTCTTCCAATATGCATATGGCAGCCCTGGTAGGGATTAAAGTCATATCAATATGGGGAGGAACGGATCCTTTATGCGGTTTTGCGGCATGGATGCAACCAGATAACTTTTCTATACGTATCCCTGTTGAAGAGCTTACTTGCCGTCCATGCACTATTTATGGAAAAGGAGAATGCAAAAGAGGGGATTTTGCCTGTATGAACTGGCTGACACCAGAGATTGTCTTTCAGAAAATTGAAAAGCTAGTATTGGCAGGTGAATCGAAATGAAATGTTTAAATGAAATATTTGCTATTTCCCCTTTGAGAACCTTTGTGCAATCCTTTGTGTCCCTTTGTGGTAAAGATAAATCATTTAAACACAAAGGATCACAAAGGAAAGCACTAAGTAACACAAAGGACCATCTTTCAATCTACGATGGACAAATCGGCAAAAAAATGAACTTTTATATTAAATATATTCAATATGAATTTTGAAGATCATTCAGACAGGCGTTTTAGGAAATTCACCTCCGGAACATCGAAGAGAAGATTTATTGCAGGACTGACTGCACTGGTACTGGTAATTATAGCTTTCTTTATTCAGCAACATAATAAGACATCAGAAAAGGACCCGGCAGACCTGGTAAATCCTCTTATGGGTACCGATTCGGAATATAAATTGTCGAATGGTAACACTTATCCTGCAATAGCTCTGCCATGGGGAATGAACTTCTGGACGCCTCAGACCCGGAACATGGGAAATGGATGGAGTTATACTTATAACGATAATAAGATTATGGGAATAAAGCAGACCCATCAGCCAAGTCCCTGGATCAATGATTATGCTGCTTTTTCTTTAATGGCAATGACAGGCAAAATTCGAATCGGTGAAAATGAAAGAGCATCGTGGTTCTCACATAAGGCAGAGGTGGCAAAACCTTATTATTATAGTGTCTACCTGGCTGATTATGATGTAACTGCCGAGGTTACACCCACCGAGAGAGCAGCTATGTTCCGTTTTACTTTCCCTGAAAATGATTCTTCATATATTTTATTGGATGGCTTTAATAAAGGGTCAATGGTGAAAGTAATTCCTGCTGAACGTAAAGTCATCGGATATTGCTGCAACAATCATGGAGGAGTACCCGCAAATTTTCATAATTACTTCGTAGCGGTCTTTGATCATGATTTCGCGTCAGCAAATACATGGCATGGCGATACATTAAATCTGAATGCTCTTGAGGAAAAAGGTGATCACGCAGGAGCTGTTCTCGGATTTAAGACTAAAAAAGGGGAGAAGATTAATGTCCGGGTTGCTTCTTCTTTCATAAGTCAGGAACAGGCCTTACTGAATCTCACCCGCGAAACAGGTGTGAAAGATTTTGAAACTTTAAAAAAAGAAGGAAAGGAAGCCTGGAATAAACAGCTTGGCCGGGTTGATGTTGAAGGAGGCACTCCCGATCAGCAACGAACGTTCTATTCCTGCCTGTACAGGATGATATTATTTCCCCGACAGTTCTTCGAGATTAATGAGAAGAATGAGATTGTACATTACAGTCCGTATAACGGTGAAGTTCTGCCGGGTTATATGTATACCGATAATGGATTCTGGGATACCTTCAGGGCGCTTTTCCCTTTTGTTACCCTAATGTACCCGGATGTGGACGCTAAGATTATGGAGGGACTGGTTAATGCATACAAGGAGAGCGGATGGCTTCCGGAGTGGGCAAGTCCCGGCCACCGTGATTGTATGATAGGCTCCAACTCCGCATCTTTGATTGCCGATGCATATAATAAAGGAATACGAGGCTATGACATTGAAACACTTTACAAGGCTATTATAAAAAATACAAAGGGCCCGGGGCCGGTATCATCTGTCGGGCGGCTTGGAGCAGATTATTACAATAATCTCGGATATGTGCCTTATAATGTTGGTATTAATGAGAATGCAGCACGAACCCTTGAGTATGCCTATGCGGATTTTTGTATCTGGCAGATTGCGAAGGAAACTGGCAAACCGAAAGATGAGATTGATCTGTATGCAAAGAGAGCGATGAACTATAAAAACGTTTTCGATAATGGCAGGAAATTGATGAGGGGCCGTAACATTGATGGTACCTTCCAGTCGCCATTCAGTCCTTATAAATGGGGCGATGCATTCACGGAAGGAAATAGTTGGCATTATACATGGTGTGTATTTCAGGATGTTGCAGGGCTTGTAAACCTGATGGGAGGGAAGGAAAATTTCATTGCAAAACTTGATTCTGTTTTTACGGTACCTCCTGTCTTTGACTATTCCTACTATGGCGTTGTGATTCATGAGATACGGGAGATGCAAATCGCCAACATGGGAAATTATGCTCATGGTAATCAGCCTATTCAGCATATGATCTACCTGTATAATTATGCCGGACAACCATGGAAAGCACAGTACCACGCACGTGATGTTATGGATAAACTGTATAATTATACTCCCGACGGTTATTGTGGCGATGAAGATAATGGCCAGACTTCTGCCTGGTATGTATTCTCTGCTCTGGGTTTTTATCCTGTTACACCAGGAACCGATGAATATGTTATTGGTTCTCCGTTATTCAATAAAGCGACACTTACTTTCGAAAACGGAAAAAAACTGGTAATTGATGCTCCAGGCAACTCAAAGGACAATGTTTATATTCAGGATATTAAATTTAACGGCAAGAAGATAAATAATAATTATTTCAGGCATGGTGAATTGCTGAAAGGGGGAGCAATTATTTTCAGAATGGGCTCTCAACCTGAAAAGAACCGTGGTGTCTCAGAAGGCGCCTATCCCTATTCAATGAGCACGGAACAGGGAACTCACTAAATTTTCAATTTAATTTTAAGCCTTACCAGAAGAGAAGTTAATCCAACCATTAACAGGGCCCATATTATTGATCCTGCAATTACGATCAGAGGCTCATGTGATTGCTTATAAATAAGTAAAGGAAAACCCGAGCTCCAGATCAGGTAATAAAGTATATCGGGTGCAATATATGTAGTAAGGGAGTTCTCCCCGGCAGGTTGTAAAAATGATGCCCAGTTTATTTTGTTCCTGACGTCTGCTATCCAGTATAATAATATGAATATAATGAAGCTGATCCCGTTGCATATCATTCCCCAGCTTGGAGTAGCCTGAATTTTTGAGATTATAAACCACTTTCTGAGGATAAATCCTGAAATGATATAAAGCACTCCCAGTCCTGTAAAGATTGAAATGACCTTTTTGAAATCTATAACCGGTATTTTTTTAATTATCAGTCCGCCGATCAGACCGGAGAGAACAATAAAGGGTACATTTCCGTCAATAATTATTCCGAAGACTGGTTTGATAGGGTCCAGAAAGCCGAGCAATTTCCAATCTGAAAGCATATTCATAACAAGAAAAAATAAAGCGAATAAAGATGTTTTGAGAATTGAATCGCGGCATAAAACATAAGTGAAAGCTGATACAAGATATCCCCAGCCTATAAGCCCCAGTATACCCCACCATGACGTGACCAGTGAACCATTATTTTCGAATTGGCCCGATCTGAATTTAAAGATCAGGAAAACAAAAATTGCGAGTCCGGTAAATTTGAGTGCTATAATTGTAAAGAATTTATTTTCCTTATCGGGATAATCGTTCCAGAAAAGGAATACGCCAAGGTACATTAAGATAGCCCAAAGGTTTTTGCTTATCCCTGTCAGTTCAGGATTGACTCTGCCAGTATTAAGCATGAGGACACCAATTATGATCAGGCTCAAAGACCTGGTGACAATATGCCTGCTGATATCGTAGAGAGATTGACCCGATGAGAATCTCTTTGAAAATGCAAAAGGGATAGCCATTCCCACGATAAAAAGGAATCCGGGGAATACCCAGTCGGCGAGTCCCATTCCGTCAAAATCAGCGGGGCGGTGACCGAGCCATGCAGGGGCTACATTCATATTCAGGTCATTAACGAACAGCATCAGTACCAGTGTCAGACCCCTCATAATATCGATTGATGAGATACGGTTGTAGTTGGTCATTCGAGATAATTATATATTATGTAAAGGTAAAAAAAAGCCTGTCACTTTTGTGTCAGGTTTTTATCGTCATAAAAAAACCTAAATTTGAAAACCTCGGATCGATTACCCGGGAGTATTAATCACAATTATTATTTAAATCAAACTATAAGCATGAATAAATTAACCATTACAACGTTGCTGTTTTTTTGCAGTTGCTGTTTTTTATTTTCTCAGACAGATGAGAAGCTGAAATCCGATATCCGTAATACCGGATATGTTCATAGTCCTTTGCCTCTTGACCGTACCAAGTCGCTTGAAACGTTCGGACTCACAAAAAAAGTATTGGTTTCCGATATGCTTAGCGATATGGAAGATATGAAAAAATGGTCGCATAAAGGGATAGGTGATATGTATCAGACCTCGGAAAGGAGAATTTCCGGAACCCATAGTCTGAAATTAGTTGCTCCAACTGTTGTCAATGAGTTTCTCAGCTGGGGAATTGGCAGAGGGACTTCCATGGCAAGCTTTGAAGTAGGCGGTATGAACTGGGAGAAATATAACCGGATCCATTTTTATATCTATCCTGATTGTGAAGGTGCCCGCAGTGTATATCTGAATCTTTATGTGGAGAACGATGGTAAGGTTAAGGTACCTGATCAGTACGGACGTGAAGGATTTCATGAAATAAATCTGGTCAACGGTCAGTGGAATGAATGTTATGTTGAGATGNNTGCAGACAATTGAAAATCCGGAAGTTGTCAGCGGATGGAAGCCTGCTGAGAACAGGATCATATATTCGACTACGGGATACCGGACGGAAAGTGAAAAATCAGCAATTGTACAGGTGAATAATAATGATGGAAAGTTCCAGCTAGTCGATTATATAACCTCTCAGGTGGCTTATACAGGAAAAATCAATAAAGGTAAAACGTATATTGGTGATTTTGAAACCATTGATTTTACAAATTTCAAAAAGGATGGGCAATATATGATCAGGGTCGGGAATGTTACCACCCTGCCATTCTATATTAACAGTAACATATGGGACAACTCGGCATGGCGCGTTCTGAATTTCATGTTTTGCGAACGTTGCGGTTATCCTGTACCCGGGAAACATGGCGATTGCCATACTGACCTTAATTGTGAATATAATGGACATACTTTCCCTGTGAACGGTGGCTGGCATGATGCCGCTGATATGTCGCAGCAATCAATACAAACAGGAGAGATTGCGTTTTCAATGTTGGAAATGGCAAACAGGGCTAAGGAGAAGAACAATACTGATTTGTATCTGAGACTGATGGAAGAGGCTAAATGGGGACTTGATTTTATCCTTAAAACACGCCTCGGTGATGGCTACCGGGTACAGACATGGGGTACAAATTTATGGACCGATGGTTTCATAGGCACTATTGATGATTCAGGAAAACGTCAGGCCAGGGTAAACAACAGCGGTTTTGAGAACTTCCTGTTTTCAGCCATTGAAGCTTATGCTTCGATGACAATAGAGGATGATACAATGCTTAAACAACATCTCTGCAAAGTTGCCAGGAAAGATTTTGGCTTTGCCCTTGATCGTTTCGAAAAACTGGGATATAATGAAAGAATTCCCGGAGGACATGCGTATATGGCTTCACAAAGTCAGTACATGGCAACAGTATCGTGGGCCGCCAGTTTGCTTTTCAGGTTGACAGGAGAAAAATTATATGCTGATAAAGCAGCTGACTTTATAAAGTATACCATCCAGTGTCAGCGTTCAGAGCCATTGAATGATAAAAACAAGATCAGAGGTTTCTTCTACCGCGATCTGAATAAGAAATCCATAGTCCATTTCAACCATCAATCACGCGACCAGGTTTATATGCAGGCGTTGACGGAGTTATGCATGACACAGCCCACACATCCGGATTATAAAACTTGGGAGAATTCCATCAGGCTATATGGTGATTACCTGAAAACTATCATGCAATATGTTAAACCATACGGAATGGTTCCGAGTGGCGTTTACAACAAAGACGAAATACGGGATTCAGTAAATTTTTATATAACGCAGATATGGGTCAGGAAGGATGTCTCAAAGGATTTTAAAGAGCAGATTGAGAACGGGGTCAAACTGGATGATGATCATTATCTCCGGGTTTTCCCGGTTTGGTTCTCATTTAAAGGTAATACTGCCGTTATCCTGTCAACCGGAAAAGCAGCTGCATTATGTGGTAAATTCCTGAAAGACAATGAGCTGATAAATATTGCAGAACAGCAATTGTTCTGGATTGTCGGGAAAAATCCTTTTGGACAATCATATATCTGGGGAGAAGGCAGTAATTATCCGCAACTCTATAATGCTTTACCCGGGGAAATGGTTGGTGAGATACCTGTAGGTATGCAGACCCGGGCCAATGAAGATATACCATACTGGCCCCAGTTCAATACTGCTACCTATAAAGAAGTTTGGGGATCATCTGCAGCCAGGTGGTTTTCGCTGATCTCAGAGTTTTAATACATCACGTCATAGATAGAGCAACATTTGCAGGAATCGGAAATTTTAAGGTAAACTCAGATCCTTCATCGCGAGCTGAGTTCACTGATATTGTGCCATTATGATTTTGCATTATTTGCTTTGACAGGCTTAATCCTATTCCTGAACCATTTTCTTTGGTTGTATAAAATGGTACAAAAATATCTTCAATAATATCGCTGGATATTCCAATTCCATTATCCTCAACTTGAATTATTGTATCATTTTCAGTGTAGAATGCTTTCAAGTGAATCGTTCCGTTCTTTTTTACGGATAAAGCTTCTATAGCGTTTTTAATCAGATTAATAAGAAGCTGTTCAACCTGGGCATAGTCTGCTGTTATTGCAATATCTTCAGGATTAACACTTGCAGTAATTTTTATGTTATTTGAAATATTTGATTCCATCAGGAGTTTGCACTTCCGGAACAGGCTCTCAATAGTGAATTTACTTAAATCGGGTTTTGGCAAGGATGTTAAGCTTCTGTATTTATCAACAAAACCCAGTAATCCTTTTCCTGTTTCTTCAATGGTATTCAAACCGGAAAGTGTTTTAGAAACTATTTGACGATCAATATTATTCAATGGAACCGGGTTTCCATCGTCCTTCTTTTTAAAGTACCCGGAAATCACTGTTGTAAGAGATGTGATCGGACTTATGGAATTCATGATTTCATGGGTTAACACCCGGATTAATCTTTGCCAGGAATCCAATTCTTTTTTATCGAGTTCATTGGTAATATCCTGAAAAGAAACCAGTTTTATTACATTGCTTTCAAATTTCAGTTCAGTGGCTTTTACTAAAATACTTTGTAAAAGATTGTCTATTTTCATTTTATGCAATATCTCCTGCCCGGGTTTTATGGTATTTATAATTTTAAATATTTCATCGTTCATAGTTTTTAAAGACGATAATTGCTGAGGTTGTTGAACGTTTAAATACCTTTTAGCAGCCCTGTTATAAATTTCTATCCTGCCATTCATATCAAACGACAAAAGTCCAATATCAACATGGGCGACCACACTTTGTAAGAACTGACTTGTTCTCTCATTTTCAATTTTAACATTCTGAATGATCGTATTTATATTATTCATTCTATCATGCAATTTTCCGAATGAGTTATTCTTTGTATTTTCAGAAAATCGAACGGAAGAGTCATGATCCTGAACCGATGAAAAGAATTTTTCCAGATCTTCATTTGTTTTATTAACCTGATTTACCAGCATATAGGCCTGAAACACGATCAGGAATATCATACCTGTCAGGGTATAATAGTATCCACGGTCAAGATGCTGTAACACTATTCCTAATGCTACACTGGTTAATACAATAAAAGTTACACGAATAAGTACATTGATGAAGAGTTTATTTAATAACATATTTGTAGCTTTCATAGGTTATACTTTTGCATTTTGTTGTACATAGTCTGTCTTGCTATTTCCAATTCTTTTGATGCTTTTAAGACACTTCCATTATTGTTATTCAGTGCAATTTGCAAGGCCTGTTTTTCTATTTCGGCAAATGTCGGTGGCTTTTGATGAAGAAATGATTGTTGTGTTGAATGAGAGATTATGAAATCTTCAGGCATTAAAATGTCAGAATCACATAATATTACGGCTTTTTCTATTGTATGGCGTAACTCCCTCACGTTTCCCGGCCAGCTATATTTCATGAGTTTATCCAGAGTTTTGCTGTTAAATTTCAAATAAAATTTCTCATATTTGTTTGCGTACTCCTTTAAGAAATGCTCTGCAAGTAGAACAATATCTTCACCACGATCGCGCAAAGGAGGTATTTCAATCACAATTGTATTAATCCGGTAATATAAATCTTCGCGGAAAAGGTTATTTGAGACCAATTCTCCCAGGTTCTTATTTGTTGCGCAAATCAGGCGTATATCAAAAGGTATTGGAGTCTTTGATCCGACCTTATGGATTACCCGGTTTTGAATGGCTGTAAGAAGTTTGGATTGCATTGTAAGAGAGAGATTGCCTATTTCATCCAGAAAAAGAGTGCCTCCGGAAGCTGTCTCAAACCAGCCGGTTTTATCTTCTTTGGCGTCAGTAAATGCACCTTTAACATGTCCGAACATTTCACTCTCGAATAATGTCTCGGTGATTGTGCCAATGTCAATGCTGATAAATGCTTCGTCGGCTCTGCGCGAATTATTATGGATTTCTTTTACAATTAATTCTTTTCCTGTCCCATTCTCGCCTATCACTAAAACATTAGCGTCTGTCCGGGCTACCTTTTTTATTACCTGTAAAACATTTTCTATTGGCTGAGATTTCCCGATCAGAGGATCAGATTGATTAATAATGCCTTTGTTTATCTGTTTTTGTCTGTCGCGGAGCTTTTTATTCTCAATTTTCGTTTGCCGGAGCTTAAATGCTGCCTTCAGGGAAGTTATGAGTTTATTGTTGTCCCATGGTTTTACTACAAAATCGGTGGCGCCTTCTTTAATCGCCCTGACAGCCAGATTTACGTCTGAATATGCAGTTATCATGACAACGGCTGCCAAGGGATCCGATTTTAGTATTCTATTGAGCCAATATAAACCTTCATTGCCTGTATTGACCCCGGCTGAAAAGTTCATGTCGAGGAGGATTACATCATATTCCTCTTTGTTTATATAACTTATGATCTGATTTGGATTTGAAATTCCGGTGATGATATCAAATTCAGGTTCGAGCAGCTGGATTAGTGCTTTCAGAACCTGTTTATGATCGTCGACGATAAGTAATTTGCCATTCATTTTGTAATACTTGTTATTCAAGTCCGAAGTCCGAAGTCCGAAGTAAGGAGTAAGGAGTTTCCTACTTCCGTATTCCTACTTCCGTCTTGTCTATATAATGGACATTATATGTACCTACATTAGACAAATATATATAATTTTCTTTTGATTTAATTATATAAATGATTAATTTTCAAAGAGTAAAAATTATTGGTATGGTAATTGGAAAAGGTCCTGGTTGCTGGGTGCTAGGTGTCAGAACCCAGAACCCAGAACCCAGTACCCAGTACCCAAGCAACCAGCACCTAGTAACTATGATTAAAAACTACTTCAAAATCGCTATCAGGAATATCAGAAGGTATTCAACATATTCAATTCTGAATATAAGCGGCATGGCAATAGGCATGGCCTGCTCAATTCTCATTCTTTTATGGGTGCAGGATGAATGGAGCTATGACAGACATTTCAAAGATGCCAATAATTTGTATCGTGTGCTTGAAAAAACTGTAAGTATTGATGGTCACCTGTTTCAGGAAGCCAAACCCCCGACAGCGCTGGCAGCTGCTTTAAAAGAGCAATATCCTGAAATATTATGGTCCACAAAATACCTGACCTTTCCTGTTACATTGCAAAAAGGCGATGAATATATATCCGAAGTAGTTGCTTTTGCTGACAAGGACTTTTTAAAAATGTTTGATATCGAATTTAAACGTGGTGATATAAACAGCGTTTTTAATGGGCCTCAGAATATAGTTCTGACAGAAGAGATGGCCCATAAATACTTTGGTAACGATGATCCGGTTGGGAAAACATTGAAGCCATCAGGTTTCATATTTACAGTTGCAGGTGTTGTAAAGAGTTTACCTCATAATAGTCACCTGAAATTTGATTTTTTGGTTCCTTTTGAATATCTAAAAGGAATGGGTTTAAATATGAATGACTGGGGTGCTCATGGCAGTTGTTATTCCTATATAGAGCTTAAAGCAGGGACTGACAGTAAATTTGTCGACAATAAAATTAAAGATATTGTCCAAAGAAATTTGAAGGATCCGGTTTATAAACCTGAGATCTTCCTTCAAAACGTAAAAAAGATTCATTTGTACTCTTCAGGTAAATATGCTTTCGATCTTCCCGGTATGGGTGATGTCACATACGTAAGGATTCTGGGCGTCGTTGCTATTTTTATACTCGTAATTGCATGCATAAATTTTATGAGCCTGGCAACCGCGCAATCCACCAGAAGGGTAAAGGAAATTGGAATGCGGAAAATAGCAGGTGCAAGTAAAACAAAAATAATCCTCCAGTTCTTAGGAGAAACTCTGTTGATCGTATTGGCGGCTCATGTAATTGCCATGATTCTGGTAGAATTGTTTCTGCATGGCTTTAATAATCTGACAGGAAAACAATTGTTCGTTGATTACCAGAACGCGGGCTTATATTTTTGTCTGATCACAGTTGTATTGGTTTGCACGTTATTGGCCGGCAGTTATCCAGCACTGTATTTGTCTTCTTTAAAGCCTTTGAATATTATAAATGGTATAATAAATAAACCCGGGAATGCAGGTTTCAGGAGAGTCATTGTTGTTCTCCAGTTTTCTTTGTCTTTCCTGCTTATCATATTCACTCTGATTGTAGGTAGTCAGCTTAAATTTTTGCAGCATGGAAATCTTGGCCTTGATATCAATAACATAGGTCATTTCAGATTCAATGGTATTCGTAACGAAACTTTAAAAGCAGAACTTGCCAGCAATCCTGATATATTGAGCACAACAATAGAAGCTCCGGATGTTTTCGATGCTGATGGTACCGCACAAAGTTTTGACTGGGAAGGCAATAAGGCCAATGGTGAGTTTTATTTCAGCGCTCTTTATACTGATGCGGATTTTGCAAAAACATTTCAACTTGAGTTAAAGGACGGACGTTTCTTTTCTCCTGATTTTCCAGGGGACACTACTGCACTGGTGATCAATGAAACAGCGTCAAAGCTCATTGGCTTTAAAGAACCAGTTGGAAAGATACTAACTAGCGGTGGAGATAAATTCAGAATTATAGGAGTAGTAAAAGATTTTCATATTAAATCATTACACACTAAAATTGAACCACTTGCCATGCTGAAATTGAACGGAATGAATGGGAATTGCTATATCAGAATGAAACCCGGTCATATTACCTCAACCGTTGATTATGTAAAGAAGATTTTTAAATCACATAACCTTGATTATCCGTTGCAGTTTAAATTTCTTGATGACGATTACGATAAGCTATACCGGACAGAACAGAGAATAGGCAAAATTCTTGGTTACTCCTCCTTTCTGGCTATTATAATATCGTGTATGGGACTTATAGGATTGTCATTATTCATGATTGAAATCCGCACAAAAGAGATAGGGATAAGGAAAGTGAATGGAGCTAAAGCAATTAAGATATTCTTGTTGCTATCAAAAGAATATCTTGTATTGGTATTGATTTCAATACTAATCGCAAGCCCGATTGCCTGGTTTGGCATAAATAAATGGTTGCAAAGCTATGCATACCGGATAACTTTAAATCCATGGATTTTTGCTGTGGTTGGCCTGATTGTTCTGTTTATCGCATTGCTTACGGTAGGCTTTCAATCGTATAAGGCGGCAAGTAAAAATCCGGTGGAGGCACTGAGATATGAGTAAATTACCCCCTAAATCCCCCAATTTGGGGACTTAGAATTACTAAAGCCCCCCAATTGGGGGGTTGGGGGGTAGAAATATGAAGAGATTAAAAGGAGAGAAGGAGATTGCCTCGCTTCGCTCGCAATGACTCACAAGTAATTAAGTTGTGGTTATCCCAGCACCCAGCAACAAATACCTAGCAGCCAACACAAGGTAACTATGATTAAGAACTACTTCAAAATTGCCATCCGTAATATCAGAAGGTATTACCTATACTCAATTCTGAATATATCCGGTATGGCCATAGGCATGGCCACAGCAATTTTAATTCTTTTGTGGGTTCAGGATGAGTGGAGCTACGACAGGCATTTCGAAAATGCAGATGAGCTGTATCGTGTCATCGAAAACCAGAATCTTTCCGGCGGAGGAAGCTCCATGATAGTGCCAACTCCCGGCGCATTAGCCCCTGCTCTGAAAGAAGAATATCCTGAAATTATAAGAGCAGTAAGATTATGTCCTAATCCATTGACTCTTCAAAAGAAAGGTGAATTCATAGAAGAGACTGTAATCTCGACGGATAAGGACTTCCTAAAAATGTTCGGTATCAGGTTTATCCGTGGTGATATTAACACAGCTTTAGATGACCCGCATAGTATTGTAATTACTGAAGAAACAGCAAAAAAATATTTTGGTAACGAAGAAGCATTGGGCAAAACGGTGGCATCACGAGGTTTCAATGTAACTGTAACAGGTGTTGTCAAGAGTATGCCTGAAAATAGCCATATCCAATTTAATATTTTGATCCCTGTTGAATGGTTATCTTTATTAGCAGCTCATACAGATAGTTGGAATGAGAGGTTTAATACTTACATTGAACTTAAGAAAGGGACAGAAAGTAAAATAGTTGAGGCAAAAATTCATGACTTTATTAAGAGACATAATAAGGAATCGAATTCGGAGATTTTTCTTCAAAACATCAAAAAAGTTCATTTATATTCTTTAGGGAAATATTTTGCAGATAGCTATGGAACAGGTGATATTACTTATGTCCGTATTCTAAGTATGATAGCTGTTTTCATCCTTATTATTGCATGTATAAACTTCCTTAACCTTTCAACAGCTCAATCATCTAGGAGGGCCAGGGAAATTGGAGTACGTAAAGTGGCAGGAGCAAACAAACGAAAAATAGTCTTCCAGTTCCTGGGAGAATCTCTTCTGATTGTACTGGTGGCCCATGTAATTGCAATGATTTTTGTTGAATTGCTACTGCCCGGCTTTAATACCCTTATAGGAAAGCAGTTGAGTGTGAACTATCAAAGTGCCGGTTTATATATCGGATTAATCTCTGTTATATTGTTTTGCGGTTTACTGGCCGGAAGCTACCCGGCTTTCTATCTGTCTTCTTTGAAGCCATTGGATGTAATTAAGAGTGTTATTAATAGAAATCCTGGAAACGCCGGATTCAGAAGAGTTCTGGTTATTTTNNTAAAGACAACATAGGTTATTTTATGTTCCCCACACGCCCCTCAGATCCTAAGCTTGAATCTTTAAAAAAAGAGCTCATAAACAATCCGGATATACTCTGTGTAACCAGGGCATGGAATCCATTTTACAATGAAGTTACCAGGAACGGTTTTTCCTGGGCAGGAAAAAAGGAAGGTGATGATGTATATTTTCATGTGCTTGGTGCCGACGTGGATTATGCCAAAACCTATAAACTTGAGCTTAAGGAGGGGCGTTTCTTTTCTTCTGAATTTTCAACTGATAATACTGCAATAGTGATAAATGAAGAAGCAGCAAAGATACTCGGTTTTAGGAATCCCATTGGGGAAATAATAACAACTTCCCGTGGATCAAAACTTAATATTATCGGAGTTGTAAAAGATTTTCACATTCAATCGTTGCATTACAAAATTGGACCACTTATTATGCAAATTGGTTCGTCTAACAATTTCTATATCAAAATGAAACCCGACAAAATAATTTCAACTGTTGATTTTATCAAGACAACTTTTAAATCATATGATCCCGGACTACCAATTGATTTTCATTTTCTTGATGATGATTATGATAACCTGTACCGGACGGAAAGAAGAATGGGTAAAATTTTTAGCTATTTCTCTCTGCTCGCAATTATAATTTCATGTCTGGGTCTTATTGGATTATCCTCCTTTATGACAGAACGAAGGACAAAAGAGATAGGTATAAGGAAAATAAATGGGGCAAAGGCCACTGAAATATTCTACTTGCTGTCAGGAGAATATATTATATGGGTTATGATCTCAATTATAATTGCATGCCCGATTGCCTGGTATGCCATGAATAAATGGCTCCAAAATTTTGCTTACCGTATTGACTTAACCTGGGTGGTATTTGCTTTGGCAGGCATTTTTGCTTTGCTAATTGCTTTGCTCACAGTTAGCTTTCAATCGTATAAAGCAGCAAGTAAAAATCCTGTTGAGGCACTGAGGTATGAATAGTAGAATAATGGAGGTTGTGTATTAACTGTTGATATTGCTAAAGTGAGAAGATTGTTCGGCCTTCTAAAGTCGGCCTCACGGACTTCGAGAAGGGGGCCGAGCGTTAAGAATTAGCCCGGTGAGCCTGTCCCGATTTATCGGGAACTATTTTAGCGAAGGAGCCAGACTTCCGCGATGAAAAGAAAAAGTTTGTCATTCGCTTTGCTCATTTCGGGCTTTATTTTTCTTCAGTTTATTAAAGCAAGCTTTTAACACTTCAAAAAAATAAAGCCCGGCACTTTCGTGCCAGGCTTTTTCATTTGGTCTGTGTGAAAACCATCTTACTTTTTACATTCTTTTTACACTAATCTGTCACAAATTTTACGCTGACATTTGAATATCTGTTAGTTATCCTTTTACATTCCTGGTGAAGGGGCAATTTCCCAGGAAGAGTTCAACCAACTGAAACAAAATCTCCTTGTTGCTGAAGCAGATAAAAACTCAACCAAAGAGAAATATCCATAGCCTCCTATCCTTAATGATAGAAAGTCAACTCTTAGTAAAAAAATATTAATCCTATATGTTTTAGTCCTTATATCAATTTCTGGAGTTTTGGCTGTACCTCATATTGAACTTGTTAAAGAGAAAATTTCAGGCATTTTGAACAAATCTGCTATTGAGCAAAAAAAACAAAATTCAAGGAAGAAGGATACTATTTATGAGATGGTAGCAGGGTACTATAACTGGCTGGTAGGGGACAAAGTGGGTCAACGAATTAATAGTCAATTATCTCACACTGACTCTTGTTCTATCAGTGTGACTTCCAGTGGTTAACTTATTAAATTTTCAGGGTAGTTAAGCGTCCATCCAATAAATCGAGGTATTTGCCTTTCATTTCTTTTGATAAAAAACTAATCTCGATCAAAGTCTTCCATTTAGGAATTGCTAAAGAGATTGTCTCCAGAACTTTTTCAATGCTCTTTTCAGTAAGTTCGCATCTTTCTATCCCAAAGTAATTAACCAAAACATTACGAGTTAAATGCTTCTCCTTTCCTTTCAAAGGCAAAGCAATTTCTTCATCTTGTTCATTTAAAATAATTGTGGAATTAACCAAATCGTAACAAGGAGATAACCTTATTTGATTATCATCGGTAATAATGGAAAAGTTTTTAAGATGCGAATCTTCATTGCCGATTAAATAATTAAATATGATCAGTTTAAACAATTTTATTTTTTCAATCGAAGGGAATGTGCAATAATCATCGATCAACTTAACGATCTTTTCCATGCTATAATCATATTTCGTATCTCTGCTTAAACCAGCCAATTGAGCAAAATCTTCAACAGGAACTTTATCATTCTGTCCCTTCCTGTCAAACCGTTTGATGAAATAAGTTAACGAGTTATCCTTTGACCATAATAATCCATGAATAGGTATTTCCAAACCGATCTCTTTTGCCAACTTCATTGTAAGGTCTTCATTCTCTGGCAACTGAGTATATATTTGATGTTGAGGTTTAAGTATATATTTGCCGCCTTTATCTACAAGAATGAATTTTTCATCCTTGATACTCAGTACAGCACTTAACTTAGGCTGGACTCCCTGAATTGACATTTTTGCTGCACGGTTGAAAGCCTCTTTCCGTTGTTCTTCTGCCGTATATTCAAGGTCTTTGAGTGTCTTCAATCCAGTGGCTAAGAGTTTAAGACCTGCTTCGCTGTAACGGCTTTCACCACAGGGTGTATATGTTATTGGGCATAGGTTCATTCTACAATTTCTTTTACAGTAACAACTCCAACCATGTCATCCCCAACTGCAATTAATTGTGAGAAATGATCGTTCCTGTCGATTTTCTTAATTTTCAATAATCCGTCCAATTGTATCCCTTCTGGCAGTAATCCATCGAAAAATGGTGGAAATTTATCGAACATATATTCCTTAACATTTTTTGGCATCGTCCTTGAGACTTCAAGACCTTCATACCTGTCAAGGTATTCAAATAGATAGTCTTTCCCTTGTTGTAATTCAGTCAAAGTTCCTGCCTCAACGCCTTTAACATATATCTTAGCCTTTCTCATTTTCCATGTTTCGTAAATTATCCATCAGCGGACTTGATAATTCTATTTTAATGTTCAATACACTAAGTACCTTTCGTAAGGTATTCAATTGAATAGTTTCCTTCCCCTTCTCCATATCGTAAATCACAGTTTTACCAACGCCAGACATTTCTGCTAATTTGTCACGACTTAATCTGGCTGCTTTTCGATGCATCCTGATTACATCTGCTAATTCTTGAGACTGTATCATTTTCTACTGTTATAAAGTAAATATAGTCAATTATATTTAAAACAAACAAGCATTTATCGGATATTTACTGCTATGGCAGTAATATTAAGATTAATGATACTCTTTTTTCATTAAAAATGGACAATTTACTGCTAAAGCGGTAAAATCAGTGAAGTGTATGAAACAGGAATGCTTACCGAAATAAAAGAATATCTATTTACTACTGCTTTCTGACAGAAACTTAATAAGCAGAATAGATATTTTGCATAAAAGGCCGAAAAACGGTACCTTTCGCAAAATATCACTTTTAACTACATGACTGATCAGCTAAACATAAATGTTAGTGAATGGGTTGAAAACCTTGAAAAAAGGAAGAATTTCATTTTCACTGACCAAGTCCGTTTGACTGTTTTTTCCATTTTCCTGCAAAAGCGGTAAAATCATTGAATTGTATGAAACAGGAACGCATTAGAGTTAAAATAAAAAACCCTGCCATTTCTGACAGGGTTTTGTCTTCGAAGGTACAAATAAGTACAAAATATTTGTAACTAATTGACTTTCAGTACCTAAAAGTCGGGGTGAGAAGA
>PMNJ01000215.1:0-3406 GCA_003162595.1 Bacteroidales bacterium
TTACACAGAGAGCCACGGAGAAGTACATAGGACCACAGAGAAAATCAAAAAAACTACTTCACCAGGTCGGCAGCAATGATTGAGACATCATCAAATGTTGAAGGGTTATTATGCGGTAACCCAAGATCCTTGATCATTTCCCTGATATTATTTTCAACAGGTTCAGTGTTAGAAATATGACGAATGATTTCNNTCTACCTCAGGTATTTCATCAAGCATTCCGATGCCTACACATGAAGTCCTGAGATGAAGTATCTCCCGGGTAGCTGTATTATAAAGAACAGGAGGATTATGAGCGGCATTGATATATTCCAGTATCCTGCTTTTATGATCATACCTGGCAACAAATAATGTTATGAATTTTTCTCCCGCTGCATTTGCAACCACAATTGAATTGAGTTTTTTAACGAGTGTTTCAAGTTCGATATCATAAGTAAAAAGAGCTCTTAAACTTGCCTGAAAATTCGACATCAGTATGGCCGCTGAAATTCCTTTTCCGGAGACATCAGCAATGCAAAAACCTGTTTTTGTCTCTGAAAGCCTTATACAATCATAATAATCCCCACCAACTTCATAGTGAGGGAAATAAAATCCATTAACTATAATTTTTGGATTTTTTGGCATCTGGTTGTTATCAGGGATGAGCATTTTTTGCATTTTGGCAGCCAGCTCCAACTCTTTTTTTATAGCTTCCTGATGCAGACTTTCATTGAATAACCGGATGTTCTCTATAGCAACTATAATAATGCTGGAAATAGTCTGAATAAAATTCAAATGTTTCAAGACGGGGCTCATTCCTTCTCCTTCCTCGTCGATATCACCAATAAAAACAAAAGCGAGATGAACATTGTTATTATATACCGGTACAATAATATCAACCCCTTCGAAACCAAGATCGGGGGCGCCAAAAAAAATCTCGCAGATACCCAGCAATCTCGATTCTACATCAATAGTTTCAAAATGCTTAGGGAAACCGGCGTTTAGAAGGCATTCCCAGGTACCGGAATGTTTAAAAATGAGGATTTTACCTATTCCAAGATTGTTCCTCAGGATGAATTCATATTTGGATAAAAGGTCTTCAGTCGGAAGATTCGCATTGATTGATAATGTAATATCAAGCAATGAGTCTAATTTAAATTTTGAAATCTTTAATCTTTCCGCAAAGCCTTTTTTATCTTCCATGGTATAACTTATCCCTTAACTCTTTCAACATACGTTTTATCGCGTGTATCGATTCTGATCTTATCGCCGGTATTCACAAACAGTGGAACCATAATTATTGCGCCATTCTGGACCTTTGCCTGTTTTAATGCGTTATTAGCCGTATCGCCTCTTAAACCAGGTTCGGAATAGGTGACTTCCATAACAACAGACTGAGGGATATCAACAGAAAGGACAGTTTCTGTATCGGCATGAACAACTATTTCGACACTTGCTCCTTCCATGAGAAATTCGTGATTTTCAATCATTGATTCAGGAACGTGGATTTGTTCAAAAGTTTCGAGATGCATGAAATAATATCCCATATCATCCTTATAAAGATATTGGTAAGGGCGACGTTCAACTCTTGCCAGGGTCACTTTGGTCCCTGAAGAAAAGGTATTATCAATAACCCTCCCGCTTTTGAGGTTTTTTAGTTTAGTTCGTACAAAAGCAGGCCCTTTTCCTGGTTTAACATGCTGAAATTGTACAATTGTATAAAGGTCATTGTTGAATTCAATGACTAATCCATTTCTAAAATCCGAAGTACTTGCCATATATATTTCTGTTATTCAGTAAATTAACTTATCTATTCATTTTTAATTCCAAGGGGATAAATCAGCCCTTCATAATTTACGATCTCACATGTAAACGCACCTACAAATATATCAAATCGAATCTTAACCGGTAAAAAATTCTTGTCCGCAGAAAACCAGAAAGAAACATCTTCTTCAGTTTTGAAAAGCCTCCCGGTTTCGGTAACAGGATTAAACTTATAGCATTTGATTTTACCGACTCTGGTTTTTACCTCATCCGTTCCGATATATTTTAACCTGATTGGGTAAAGTTCATCACAGAACCACGTGGTAATGTATGTCATCTTACCTTTTATCAGATTGCTGTCGATCGGGAGAACATGATTCCGGAAGAAATAGAAACAGGAGAGAATATCCTGAATTCGGGGAGGAGCAATATGTATTCCTGTAAGGTCGCTTGTAAGTATACTGGAATCAGCCCTCGTTTTATGATCGAACATTACAACATTATACCTTTTATAATGTCCTTCATGGATATTTCTGATCGATTTTACAGGTAACTCGGTGGCAGGGTCAATAAAACTCTCGTAAATATCCAGAACCTTAAAAAGAGCTTCAGCCATTCCGGTTGTCCTTGCTGATAATTTTGAATGCCATACCTCCTGGCTGTTAACAGTATCACTTTTTAACTCGAGTGTGCCTGTTCCGGCAGTAATAAAGCCGTATTGGATTGCATAGGTTACTTTCTCTCCGACTTTATATGAAACTACCTGACCCTTTCCAAAGGATGATATTATTAATACTATGCATGTGATACAAAAAATTCTTTTCATACTTCTTCCTGCTGGAACGCAGTAATAGTGCCGATTAATTTCCCAAAATATTTTTTCTGGGTTTGGAAGTTATAAAATCTTTCAGATAAAATGGTTCAAAGTAAGCAACATCTTCGAAATGTTTTTCTTTAAGTGACTGAATTACAGGTTTATGCATATGTGAGGCTGATATTCTGTAATTAGCTTCAAAAAGAGCATTTTTACGATTAATCACTTCTTTACATTTTAGTGCTCCATCACCAAAAAAAATAAGCTTCTGTGATTCAGGAATATTGGCAAAGGTATCTTTAGTGATTATTTCTGCCGATATATCCTTCATTTTATTCCCGCCTGAACCATAAATAGAATAATAAACTTCCATTCTACGCGCATCAAGCATAGGACAGAAAAGTGAATTCACCTCAGCTTCAGTATCAATAAATTCACTGTCGGTAATACCCCAGAACATTGAAAGAGTGGTTTCTATCCCGATTAGAGGAATAGCTGCTCCATATGCAATTCCTTTAGCTACTGATACACCAATCCTTAATCCCGTGTAAGATCCTGGTCCTTTACTGACAGCTATAGCATCAAGTTCGCGGGCTCTTATTCCATGCTCTTTGAGGATATCCTCAATAAACAAGGTTAGAGTGGAGGCATGTGATTTTGATTCGTTGCTTTCTCTCAATGAAATTACACCGGCACTATCACATAATGCCACTGAGCAAAGGTTTGTCGCAGTTTCAAGACATATTACCATGTTTTGAAAGAGATACTAACTATCTATTTCACTTTAAATAGTTCTTCTTTTTTTACAACCTCTATCAAGGTGCTATCGGATAATTTTTTACTGATTGC
>PMNJ01000215.1:3457-4370 GCA_003162595.1 Bacteroidales bacterium
GTTGCAGACATTCCTGGTCTGAAGGGGTTTTTATCACCGGCATCAACAAGCTTCTGATATGATTGGGGAAGAACCAGAATCTTGACATCAAAGTTAGTTACCTGATCAGCTGATACACCTGTGGTCTTTGCAGAATTTGCAATTTCAGTTACTATCCCTTTGAATTTCTGGTCGAGATATGCATCTACCTCAATCAGAGCGGTATCTCCGAGTTTAACTCTTGGGATGTCATTTTCATTTACCTGTACCTGTGCTTCCATCCGGGATAAATCAGCAACCCTCATTAATTCTGTTCCTGCCATAAGATTTGTTCCTGCAACTCTTTCTCCAAGTTCAACGAGAAGCATAGATACCGTTCCTGTCATCGGCGCATAGATTGATGTCTTGGTAAGGTTTTCATTTGCATCTTTAAGGGAAGCTTCGGCACTCGTTATTGCAAACTTAGCTGCATCAAGCTCGGCTTTTGCTACGTTGTAGGTGGCTTCGGCCTGCTCAAAATCAGACTTTGAAATAGTCTGTTGGTCAAATAGTTGTTTGTTCCGTTTAAAGGATAATTCGGCCTGAGTAAACTGAGCTTCCGACTGAGACCGGCGTGCCTGGGCCGCGCTTATTTCTGCCAATGATCTGTCTCTCTGGGAGATGTAATTATCAGGTTTTATTCTGAGTAATAATTGTCCTTTTTCAACACTGTAACCTTCTTTCACTGTCAGTTCTACAATTTCGCCAGATACATCCGGACTAATTTTAACCTCTTTCTCAGGCTGAATTTTGCCATTCGCTGTAATTGTTTCAACAATAGTGCGTTTTTGAGCATTCTCAACAGCGACCTTCACCGTTAAAGCTTTACCAAACCAGCCTGCTTTTTTCCCAATTATTGCGAAAAGGATCAAGACAATTACTATTGGAAGTAAAA
>PMNJ01000062.1:0-8907 GCA_003162595.1 Bacteroidales bacterium
TGGAAAATAAGCCCGTGAGCCTTCAATTAATTTATCACTTTGAAGGGATACATTTTCAGCTTCTTCGTCTCCTGTTGACATTAGGAAAAACCTCAGCATGATTGCCCTGCTTATATAATCATGCTGATCATTAACCACCGTGATTACACTGACAATAAAAATAATTACAGGAGAATTCGACAGCAGCAATGAATCGTTTGAAACTGCATTGAAATTATATTTGTCAATTTTTTCAGGATATTTGTTGTTATAATTGATCAATGCATTTAGAACCAGTCCCCCCTCCTTCCCGTCTCTTATAATAATGCCAATATCAGAAGCTTTATATCCTTTATCCTGTATAGATTCTATTATAACAGGAAGACGATCAAGTACAATTTCCTGCCATATCTGTTCATTATTATTAGCCACAAACTCCAGTCTTACAAACCCACCGTCTTTTTTACATGGATCTTCCTGTATAGCTTCTGAGTAGATCCTTTTGAAACTTTCAGTTAGCTGTTCACCTGAAAGTGCTTTGTCGAGCTGATCGGGAATTATTGTAAAAAGGCTATTGTTAAATTTTATAATATTTGAACGGCTTCGCCAGTTTGTGGTTAATGGGTTGCTAAAAATTCTATCATTATCCACCATGTTTACCAGAACTTTTCCAAGTATCCTCCAATCACTGTTCCTCCAGCGGTAAATAGATTGTTTCACATCACCGACCACAAGATTATCATTACCTTCAGCCATACTGTTTTCAATCAATGGTTTGAAATTATTCCATTGAATTATAGATGTATCCTGAAATTCATCAATCATGAAATTCTCATACCTGTTTCCAACCTTTTCATAAATAAAAGGAGACTGATCTTCCCTGGTAATCAGGTTTAGCAATTCGCCGGCATCTGAGAGTAGAAAGCTGTTTTCAGAGGTCGTAATAAGATGAACGTTATGCAAAACATCAGATAATATCCCAAGCGCATAAATATTTGACAGAACGCTTACCGCACTATTATAAGCAACAATATTCTTATCATAAAAATTAATTGCATCAAGAAGAATAGCGTCAAGACCTTTGCCAATTGCAATCCCGAGCTGTGGCGCAGGATTACCGGTTGACCATCTTGGAGGTTCACTGGCAATCTCACGGACATAGCTATTGGGGCCCTTTATGGTTCCTGAGACCATAGATCTCACGAATGCAGGTATGCCCTGACCTTTTCTGTAGAAGAGATCGTCTGTCAATTCAAATTCTGAAATAATTTCACTCGCTCTTTTTCCAAAAGCTATCAGTTCCTTCTCAAATGAATGAGAAATCAATCTGATCTTTTTTATATACTCAAGAAGAAATTTTTTATCCTCAAGTTTTGATCGTTCTTCAAATGAAAGTATCTTATATTTTTCCTTAAACAGTTCTTCTGCCAGACTAATTATAGTGTTTTTCAGATTCCAGCTCTTCTCCTCCTCAATATTTGATTTTGCATAAGTAATCAGCCAGTTTTTAAGCTGAGTGTCAACAGTGGCAGATGCAATCATTTCATCTACGGCAGTGGAGAGTATTGTGGTATGATCCAGTTCAATGCTAAATCCGGAATGAAGCCCGACCTCTCTGGCAAAAGCACGAAGCACCTTCTGGAAAAAACTATCGATTGTAGATACTGAAAACCTCGAGAAATCATGCAGGATTGAATTTAATATCTCTTTTGACTCATTCCTGATCCACTCTTCTGTTTTACCGGTCGATTTTACCAAACCTGGCAGGTAATCTGAGTTTTCACCAACCGCGAGTTTATGAAGATGATCGAGTATCCTCGATTTCATTTCTGCAGTTGCTTTATTTGTAAAAGTTACTGCAAGAATTTTCCTGTAACTATACCTCGATCTGAAAAGGTGAGCGAGATAAATTGATGTCAGCTTGTAAGTTTTACCCGATCCTGCTGAAGCGCTGTATATGGTCAGAGTNNCAGCGTGAATAAAAAAGTAGTAGTAGGTTTATCCGGCGGTGTTGACTCGAGCGTTGCAGCATGGGTTCTGAAGGAAAAGGGTTATGATGTTATCGGTCTGTTTATGAAAAACTGGCACGATACAACGGGACTTCTTCAGAGTGATTGTCATTGGGAAGATGACCTTATGTTTGCCGAGATGGTAGCTAAAAAACTGCAAATTCCTTTTCATTTTGTGGATCTTAGCAATGAATATCGTCAGAGAGTTGTTGATTATATGTTTGCCGAATATGAAAAGGGCCGTACTCCCAACCCCGATGTGCTTTGCAACAGGGAAATAAAATTTGATTCTTTTACCGTTGAAGCCAGAAAATTAGGCGGTGAATTTGTTGCCACAGGCCATTATTGCAGAAAAGAAAGTATAAGTATTAATAATAAACTTGTTCACAGACTCCTTGCAGGCATAGATTCAAACAAAGATCAAAGCTACTTTCTCTGCCAGCTGAACCAGGAACAACTTACGACTGCACTCTTTCCCATTGGTAATCTCACAAAACCAGAGGTTCGGGTAATAGCCGGCAAACTTGGACTTGCAACTGCTCAACGAAAAGATTCCCAGGGTATATGTTTTGTCGGTAAGGTTCATCTTCCTACTTTCCTGCAGCAGAAACTGGAAGCGAAAAAGGGAGATATAGTTGAAATAGTTGAAGGAGTTGAAACTTATTGTTTTCCAGAGATAACAGAAGGCTTTCCTGCAAATGAAGTGCCGGACAAATCACTTGCAGAATTGACAGAACCATTTAAATATGAGCCATGGTCAGGACATATTATAGGAACACATAACGGTGCGCATTTTTTTACAATTGGACAACGGAAAGGGATGAATGTTGGAGGCCATAAAGAAGCATTGTTCGTTATAGGGACTGATGTGGAAAAGAATGTTGTTTATGTTGGTGAAGGGCAGGCACATCCCGGATTAAATCGTAAAGGGCTCTTCATAAGAAAGGATGAAATACACTGGATCAGAAATGATTTAAGGATGAAGGCAGGAGAATATCGCGATTATATGGTGAGAATCAGATATCGTCAGCCATTACAGGCAGCCCGGCTATATTACAGGGAGAAAGGTATGTTTACCATTTTTGATAAGCCCCAGAGAGGAATAGCTCCCGGCCAGTTTGCAGCATGGTACCACGATGATGAAGTTATCGGATCAGGAGCTATTGACAGGTGATAGTGTTTATTGTTTAGTGTTCATTTTTTAGCATATTGGATCAGTAGATCATTGCGACCTTAGGTTTTAAGTCTTTGTGTACTTTGCGGTTATTGGATTTCAAAATCAACAGGCAGCAATATTATCCTTTTACAAGGGAATTGGATTACTCTTCCTTTGAAAACTAACAACAAAAACACCGGCAAAAATCAGTAAAGCTGAAACGACCATCACAAGATCGATATGATCCTGCCCCATAATTGTTGCCAGATATGCTGCAATTATCGGCTGGGTATAAGTGTAGGTACTGACAATTGTCGGGCTAAGTCGGCGAAGACCAAAGGTAATAAAGAGATATCCGAAGTAGGTGGCACCAACAATAACAAAACCGATCTGGAGCCATGCTGTCAAAGGAATTGACGACCAATCCATTGTACTCCATTGGTGATAACCCACAGGTATATTGGTAACCATTCCAAATAAAAAGGTCCACTTCATTACTGTAACAGGATGATATTTTTCCAGCATTCTTTTAATAATAACCGTATAAAATGCCCAGCTGATTGTATTAACCATAGAAAAAACATCTCCTAAAAAGGTTAAGCTGCCAAGATCAGGTACTCCATTCTGCAATATCAGCAGAAGTACACCTGAAAGTCCGATAGCCAAACCGGTTCCTTTCAGAAATGTAATTCGTTCTTTTAAAATAAGGGCTGCAAAGACAAATGCGAAAATCGGATTTGTTGAGAGTATTATGGAAGAGTTTACAGGTGTCGTCATATCGAGTCCTACCAGGAAAAGAGTCTGGTTTATAACTACTCCAAAAAAGGAACAGCCGAAAAGAAATAATAAATCTTTCCTGTTTACAGGTTCGCGAGGCATAAACAGACTTGTGATCCAGAACAAAGCAGCGGCAGAGATACTCCTGAGCGAAACCAGGGCAAAAGGTTTAATATGATCGGGCATTACAGCTTTAGCGATTGAGTAATTAAGGCCATAAATAATATTGGCAGCCAGAAGTGACAGATGTGCCCATGTTTTTATATGGCTCTTATGCATGCTCAGAAATTGAGTCGCAAAAATATAAAAAGCTATAAGACTTTCAAATTTTCAACTTATATGAACTTCTTTGCTTCATTTTTCCCGCTGATCTCACAGATTTTCGCTGATCGCTTTAATCTATTCCGCGCAGATCAGCGTAATCTGCGGGACACTTCCTTTATTTTTCAGAATATAAAAGATACATTTGGGAAAAAATAAATATGAAAAAGATCTCTGTAATCAGCGGCGGGACAGGCGGACTAGGGTTGGAAATTGCCAGCCTTCTTATTAAATCGGGGAAAAATGTTCTCATTCTTGGACGGAGTAGTAAAAAACTCGCGGATGCTTCTTCAAGACTAAAAAAAACTTCAAATAATTCTTTGACAGAATCAATAATCTGCAATATTGGTAAAGAAGATGATGTAAAAAAAGTCGGTGAATTTCTTAAAACAAACTCATTCCAGGTTGAATATCTTTTTAACAATGCCGGAATGGGGCTTTTCACTAAAGCGCATAACTCCACTTCAGCTTTAATCGATACTGTCTTTGAAGCCAATCTCAAAGGAATGATTCTTCTCACTTCTGAAATACTCAGACTAACCCCTGAGGAACAAGAACTTACTGTTGTTAATATAATGTCAACCTCAGCCCTGTTTGGAAGAGCAGAAGAAACACTTTATTGTGCTGCCAAGTGGGGTGCAAGGGGTTATACCGAGGCGCTCAGGACGGAATTAAAGGGAACAAAACGAAATATCATTGCAGTATATCCGGGTGGCATGAAGACAGATTTCTGGAGTATCCCTGGACAGAACCGGGATATCAGCACTTTTATGGATCCGGCAGAAGTGGCTGAGAAAATTGTGAATGCTGTTATCGTCACCGATAAAATGTTTGTAACTGATATTACAATTAACAGGAAGAAATAGATCTTATTGAGCATGGATTTTGACCTCTGTGGCTCTCTGTGTAACAAAAAAATCAAGAACTAACACAACTTGTCCCGCTTAGGCGGGAGAGATCCACAGAGAAGACACAGAGTTGCACAGAGAAATAAAGTTTAAGATAACCTGTTTTTATAATCTTTATAATCGAACTTCCTGATTAACCTGAATTTCCCTTCTTTTGTCCATATTCCGATTGACGGATGATGCACTCCGTTGAATGTTGTCGTTTTAACCATCGTATAGTGGATCATATCAAGGAATATAATCCTGTCACCCGGGACGAGAGTCTTTTCGAATGACCAGTCACCCATTACATCTCCTGATAAACAGGAGTTGCCTCCCATCCTGTAGGTTGGTTTTCCCTGAACCGGATCAGTTGCGCCCAATATCTTTGGTTTATATGGCATTTCAAGACAATCGGGCATATGAGCAGTGAAGGAAACATCAAGAATGGCGGTTTTAATTCCCTGGTTCTCTGTAATATCCTCAACTGTAGCTACAAGTTCCCCTGTTTCCCAGGCAAATGCACTTCCCGGTTCGAGTATAAGATGAAGACCTGATTTTTCACGAAATTGCTTAAGAATTTTTATCAGATGGCCTGAATTGTAGTCTTTTCCCGTAATAAGATGACCGCCCCCCATATTTATCCACTTTAACTGAGGAAAGAATCTTCCGAACTTTACTTCGACAATTTGAAGAATTTTTTCGAGTGCATACGAATCAGATTCAAAAAGGACATGAAAATGAAGACCCTCTGTTCCTTCAGGAAGTCCGTCTATAAGATCTTCAGCAATTATGCCAAGTCTCGATCCGGGAGAGCATGGATTATATAACCCCTGACTAATCTCTGAGAATTCAGGATTTATTCTTAATCCTGCAGAGATTTTCTTCGGATAATTCTGTAATTCAGCAGAATACTTTCTGAATTGGGCCAAAGAATTAAAAGTGATATGAGAACTGTACTTAAGAAGAGAATTGAAATCATCAGTTTTATAAGCAGGAGAATAAGTACGTGCCGGAGAGCCTATCTCTTCAAAGCAAAGACGTGCCTCATCAACTGAACTTGCCGCTGCACCTGAAATATATTCTCTAAGAATAGGAAAAACCCCCCACATTGCAAATCCTTTGAATGCCAGAATTATTTCAGCACCCGATTCATCAGCCACATGTTTAATTAATGAGAGGTTCTTCCTGAATCGTTCCTCATCAATTACATAACATGGAGACGGAACCTTATTGTAATCTATTGACATTTTTTGTTAAAGTATTTGAAGAACTGACACAGAGAACCACAGAGAAGCACGGAGGGCCACAGAGAAATCCATTTCGCTCTGAGCTCTGTGCTCTAAGCATTTAAAGTTCCAGATCAACATCATGAAGCTCCACCCATGGTAGACCCAACCTGTTTAATTCTGCCATAAACGGATCAGGGTCAAACTCTTCAACATTGAAAACTCCCGGCTTTTTCCAGATTCCATTCAGATACATCATGGCACCAATTGCAGCAGGCACTCCGGTTGTATAGCTTACTCCCTGTGCTCCTGTCTCGGCATAAGCTGCTTCGTGACTGCAATTATTATAAATATAATATGTTTTTTCTTTCCCGTTTTTTATTCCCTTTATCCGACAACCGATAGATGTCTGACCTTTATAGTTTTCTCCAAGTTCACCAGGATCAGGAAGTACAGCTTTCAGGAACTGAATTGGAATTATCTCCCTCCCTTCAAACATTACTGGTTCAATTCCTGCCATACCGATATTTTGAATTACACGAAGATGCGTAAGATATTCCTGGCCAAATGTCATCCAGAACCTGGCCCGTTTTATTGTCGGATAATTCTTAACAAGCGATTCCAATTCCTCATGATAAATCAAATAAGATTCCTTTGGCCCGATACCTGGATAGTTTAATGGTTTATGAATTTCATGAGGGTTAGTCATAATCCATTTCCCATTCTCCCAGTATTTGCCTTTTTGCGTTACTTCCCTGATATTGATTTCCGGATTGAAATTTGTGGCGAAAGGTTTTCCATGATCACCTGCGTTGCAATCAACGATATCAAGGTAATGCATCTCATCAAAATGATGTTTTGCAGCATAGGCAGTGTAAATGGATGTCACACCCGGATCAAAACCGCATCCAAGAATTGCAGTGATCCCTGCCTTCCTGAATCTGTCAATATAAGCCCATTGCCAACCGTAGGCATATTTTGCTTCCTCCAGAGGCTCATAGTTAGCTGTATCGAGATATGCTACACCAGTTTCAAGGCAGGCATCCATTATATGAAGGTCCTGGTATGGTAAAGCAACATTTACAATGATGTCTGGTTTAAAAGAATTTATAAGTTTTACCAATTGCGGAACCTTATCAGCGTCAACCTGAGCAGTTTTAATATTGTCCTTCCCAATCTTGCCGGCTATAGCATCGCACTTTGATTTTGTCCGGCTGGCTAACATGATTTCTGTAAAAACCTGTGGCAGAAATGCCATTTTATGAACAACAACTGAACTGACTCCACCGGCACCGATAACTAAAACTTTTCCCATAATTTTATTATTACTTAAAATATTTAAAGCGACAAAAAACCAATTAGCTGATCCAAATATAAAACATTAAAATGAAGCATCAATGAGGAAGGGTGACTGATAAAATGACATCTCAGCTATCTTGTTTCAAATAATTTTCTTACATAATCCAGGCTGTCAGGTGATCCCATATCTATCCAGTAACCATAATCATGCTTAAGAGTATAGATTTTGTGCTGTGCCGCCAGATTAAGATACAGGGTAATCATTGAATAAATTCCCTCACTCATATAATTAAAAATCTCCGGCTCAGCAATATGCATACTTGAAAAAGCTATTTCAGAAAGCCCATCTTCCGTATCTCCTGTCAGAATCTGTTCCCCTGTGGATAGATTACGCCATCCCCGCAACTGACCTTCCTTATCAACAAGCAGAAATCGTTTCCCTGGACGATGTCTNNCCTCCTCCATTTTCAAGAAGTTTATCTCTTTCATCGGAAACAGAGATTCTAAATCCAATTTTATTAAGCCTCCTAACCTCATCTTCAACCATATCGGCAAAATGATGAACATTTATAATTATATCCTTAAATCCGTATGCAGAGCATTTCTCCACCGCCATCTGAAGAACAGTTTTTCCATTGATATCAACAAGAGCCTTTGGAATACTTTCTGTTATATTCCCAAGCCGTTTGCCTAATCCTGCAGCAAAAATCATTGCTTTCATATATGGACCTTCCAGAGAGTTGTTAAACTAAATAATTACTTTCCTTTATTATATATCTTGCAGTCTTGCAGTCTTGCAGTCCTGCGGTCTATTTTCAATTGAATTATTATTCAACTACTTTCCCCTCTTTTAGCTCATTGTAGATTTTTACGCCGGGTATTAGCCGTACGGTCTGAAAAAGCTCTGAAACTGAAACAGGAAGTTGTTCTGAATCTATTAAATGAATCAATAGCTCTACTGCCGGAACTATACTTCCGATAAAAGTAGGTTTCTTCTCATACAGACCTCTGAATCCGAAAGCACCAAGAGCCTGCATAAGCCTGATCAGACTGAAACCGGCATAGTAACCCCTGAATTCTGATTTACTCTCACCTGATATGGAACAAAAATTATATATATGATATTCAAGAAGCTTCTCACGTGATTTCTCAGGGATATGAGCTTTAGCATCAAACAAGAGCGAGGCGACATCGTACTGCGGCGCACCTTTTCTTCCACCCTGATAATCAATGAACCATGGTTCCCCACC
>PMNJ01000062.1:9050-9226 GCA_003162595.1 Bacteroidales bacterium
TCCTTAAGAAAATAGATGAATTTGTCAGGCAGATATCCGAAGATTTCCGGTACAGGAAGTCCCAAGGAAATGAAATGTTTCGTAAATCCGATAAAAGCTTCATTTTCTTCCAGGTTTGGATTATGTGCACCTATAACACTTTTATTTTCGGACGTTATTCTAAAATATTTTCTGTC
>PMNJ01000069.1 GCA_003162595.1 Bacteroidales bacterium
AAAAGGCAAAAGTAAAAATGTAAAAAAAAAAACACTATCTATGATTTCCGATAAATTTAAAAAACGCCTGATACCAATTTCCCTGACCATCTTAAGAGTAGCAATTGGCTGGCATTTTCTATATGAAGGATTAGTTAAAATAATGAATCCTGCATGGACAGCCAGACCGTTTCTTGAAGGTTCACGCTGGATCTTTGGGGATCTTTTCCGGTGGTTGATTTCCGGAAACACAGGCATGTGGATCGTCGATACAGTAAATGCATATGGTCTTACTATCATCGGACTTGCGCTTATTCTGGGCCTTTTCACAAGAGTTGCATTATGGAGCGGTGTTACGCTACTGCTGATGTATTACCTGGCTTATCCCCCATTTGGCGGTTTTAGTTATGGCGCTCCATCTGAAGGAAGCTATCTTATTGTAAATAAGAATCTTGTTGAGCTTTTTGCAATGATCCTCCTGGCTTTTTCCGGATCGGATCGGTTTTTCGGATTCGATATGTTAAGGAAAAAGAAAATAAAAGTTATTCAAAAAGAGCCTGAACCGTCTGAGGACCCTGATTATAATAAAAAAAATCCGCGACGTGAATTAATCAAAGCCTTGACAGGNNATAAAAGTTGATTACAAACAGATTAACGATCTCAAGGGTAAATTACCTGTCGGAAAACTAGGTAACCTTACCATAAGCAGGATGGTGATGGGTTGTAACCTTATCGGTGGCTGGGCACATGCCCGTGATCTTATCTATTCTAACACACTTTTCAAAGCATATAATAATGAAAGAAAAATAATTGAGACTCTATACCTGGCTGAGCAGGCAGGCATAAATACAGTCTTTATGGTGACTCAATATTATCCTACTTTTAATAAATATAAGAATATATATAGTAGCAAAATGCAATCAATCTGCCAGGCCATGTTACCCGACAAGGATTTTTTCTCCAATATTAATGAGGCCATAAAAAGCCGTCCTGACGCTATTTATATTCAGGGTGGAGAGGGAGACAGGTATGCAAATGCCGGAAAATTTGATATGATTAAAAAAGCAATTGACTATATAAAACAAAAAGGCTTCCAGGCTGGGGTTGGAGCGCATTCTTTGGAAACAATAAAATCCTGCGAAAGAGAAGGGATAAATGCAGACTTTTATGTAAAGACTTTCCATCATGATAAATACTGGTCGGCTCATCCGATGGAGAATCGTGAGGAATACAGCGTTATCGGTCCGGCTTCTCCTGACCATAACAGATTTCATGAAAACATGTGGGACCTGTTTCCTTTACGTACGATTGAATACATGAAAGGTGTGAACAAACCATGGTTTGCATTTAAGGTACTAGCCGCCGGAGCTATAGAACCAAAAGACGGATTCCGCTATGCATTTGAAAACGGGGCGGACTTTATTTGCGTCGGAATGTTTGATTTTCAGGTAATAGACAATGTAAACACTGCCACTGAGATACTTGGAAGTCTCAGAAATCGCGAAAGAAAATGGTTTTCATAGTCTCTATCTGAGAATTTCTGAGGTAAAGCGATCTGCAATTTCAGACTGATCTTTCGAAAGTCCGGAAATAATAACAATTCTTTTCTCTTTCCAGGCCAGGAAAATGGTTCCATTGTATCCGTCTTTTAACATATACTTACCCGTTTCAGAATCCATGGCCCCGCTTCCGGTTGCAGTAAGATAGGCCTCCACTGTTTTTCGCGTCTCTTCAGAAGTATTATTGTCAATTATGAATACAGAGAAAACATCATTTCCCGATTCATAATTTGCTTTAAAAGCATTGTTAAGAAACTTATGCCCCAGAACACTTTCATTAATATAAGTCTCCTCGTTGGTCTTTTTTCCGGTTTGAGGAAATAATGAAAGCGCTGAAGGCATTTCTGTACTTCCCACAAGCATATCTGAGACACTGGAAGCCAATGATTCAGCTGATTTCAATGTATTTTCATCCTTTGAATATGTCCTGATCTTGACATAATAATTGGCTTTAAAGAAATTAGTTGACCCATCTGCAGTCATATATCCCTGTGAACCCAGTTGCTGAAAACGGAATGAGGGTGAACGTTCAGTTGAGTATATTCCAAAGGCCATTGTATGATCAGACTGTTTGTATATCTCCAGTTTAATCACATTTTTCCCCTTTTTATACTCTGCAATATGCAAATCAACAAAGCCATAGGCTAAATATGTATCTGCTGCTCCATTAATATAATCCCAAAGGTTATCGGGAAGATAAACAGGATACTCAGTGGTCTTTTTATAGCCTTTCAAATCAGGTAATTTAATATCCTGGGCAAATACAATTCCTGAAAGAAGAATCAGGAAAAATGCAAATAGAATTTTATTTTTCATTTTAATAGCCAGTTAAATAAAAAAAATCAGATATCCTGAACAATTTCTTCAAAGAAACTCGAAAATCAATATGGAGTTATTTAATTCTGTAAATCTCCTGCAAAAAAATCCAAAAATTTCTCGTGTTATAAATTCCTAAACCATAAAATCCGCTGGGACATTTACAAGTCTTGAAATATCTGTTATTTTCTCCCTTATGTCGAAGTTTTTGGTACACTTCACGTTACATGAACTGCACTCTTTGCATGGATTATCATTAGTCGCAAGCTCAACCAGCAGTGATTTAGCCATAGCGAGGTTTGAATAACCATATGCATACATGTAAGCTCTCATCAGATCAGGTACCGGAAGATTCATTGGACATGCGCTTAGACATTTTGTACAACCTGTGCAATAGAGTCCTTTTTCAACTCTTGCAATCAAAAGATCTTTCTTTTCCTGCTCAGTTATCGATATGTCAGCCAGGATCTTAACATTCAGATCAAGTTGATCAAAGTCGGTCATGCCTGGAATTGCGGTAGTCACATCAGGATTTGACAAAACCCATTTCAAAGCGGCGGTTGAATTAATCGGTTTTGTTTTTTCTTTATCGAGAAATCCTCCTCCGGCCAGGGTCTTCATAGCCACAATACCTATTCCTGCCTTACAGGCTTTTTTAATGGCGCTATTCAATTCGGTAATATATGTTTGTTTAAAATTATATGCAGTCAGAATTACATCCAGGTAATCCATAGAGGCAGCAGCATCTATAACTACAGGTTCATTGGCATGGGTAGAAAAACCTATAAACTTTATCCTGCCTTCTTTTTTCAGGTTTTTAACTGCATTTATAATTGGCTTGCATTCAAGCATCTCAGGATTCCTGATATCATGAATATACAGAATATCAACATAATCCATTTTCAGTCTCGAAAGACTGGTATTGAATTTTAAAAGAAAATCATCAGCAGTTGTCTGATCGGAAGGCTTACCATCCCTGTCAACACCGGCAGGTTTGACTTTTGTAGCAAGGTAAAATGAGTTTCGGGGATAATCTTTAAGAAGATTCCCCAGCATAATCTCATTGTTCCCATTCTGATATCCGTTTGCAGTATCAAAAAGTTTAATCCCCTTTTCGTAAGCTGCCTTGCAGAGGTTCGGGTTATCGGATCTCATAACTCCAAAACTTATTACAGGAACTTTCATCCCTGTTTTCCCGAGCGTTCTGGAGATAACGTCTTTCTGCTGATTTGATGTAGCTGCTGATATCAGGGAAGGTGATAATGCCACTATTCCGGCAGCGCCTGCGACTCCGGTTCTCAAAAAACCTCTTCTGTTAATATTTTTCATAATATATCATTGTTTTTAAAGACATTTTATTGGTCTGAGTCCGTCTGGTAAGTCATTTATTATTTTGCCTTTGTGTTACTTCGAGTTTTACTCCTATTTCAGGCTTCTGATCCGTACCTCAATACCTGAATCCTTTAATAACTTTATGATTTCGTTGGTATCCGTTTCTCCAAAATGGTATGGGTAAAGTATTTTCGGTTTAAAAGCAAGTGCAGCATCGGCAACCATAGCCGGAGTCATAGTGTAAGGAAGATTCATCGGAAGGAAGGCAACATCAATATTCCTGAGTGATTTCATTTCAGGTGTATTCTCAGTGTCTCCTGCTACATAAATCCTTTTCCCTCCTATTGCAAGAATATATCCTAACCCTACTCCTTTCGGATGAAATGGATGGCCCGGAGTGCTTTCGTTCACAATATTATAAGCAGGTACCGCAGTAATAATGATGTTATCGATTTCCTGCCTGTCATCAGCTTTCATTGCCATTGCCCATGGAATTTTTGAAACGGAGTTTTGATTACAGAACAATAGTGTCCCCGGCTTCTTCAGGTCATCAATTAACTTTACATCAAGATGATCCCCATGCTCATGGGTAACCAGAATAAGGTCGGCTTTCGGAAGAAAGTTATAATTTCCTGATGACCTTACAGGATCGATATAGATCACAAATCCGTTCACTTTAAACATCAGTGAACCGTGTCCGATAAAATGCAATTCAACTATACCGGCTGAAGTAGTAATTTTATCATATTCAGGAGGCTCCTGAGAAAATCCCGGAATGACCATAGCAATAAATATTATTGTTAAAAAAGCTTTTTTTAATTTGGCTAGAAAACAGTTATTCATATTCTTAATTTTTAAATCAGATAATATACAAAGATTTGAAAAAAATCAGTAATTATTACCTTTAATCAAGTTTTTTATCAAATTTATTGTGGCCATATTTAATATATATTGAATTTTTGATAACTTGCCGTCAGAATTTAGGTCATTGCGTTAATTAATTAACATTGATGCGTTTAGGGAAAGATAAACAGGCTACTATATTAGCAGTTTTTCTGGTATTTGCAGCATCAGCCAGCGGACAGACGGGAAAAAGTTTCAAATTCCATCCTGATGGTAATTTGCAGAAAACCGATGTCACAGTTACAGGTCAATCAATCATCATAAATTATTCAATATCAGAGCTCAATGTTGAATCAGTAACCAACAATGCCGGCTCCTTTTATCGAATATCCATTCCGGGCCACATTCAATCGACCGATCCCGGGAAACCTGAATTGCCTGTATTCAGCAGGTTGATTTCAATTCCTGAAGGTTCAGGATTCAGGATAAAGATCTCAGATGTTAAATCTGCTAAAGTTAACCCTTCAGGAAAGGATATAACAGGTCTTCTTATTCCTGCACAGGAAAGTGAAACAAAAGAAGTTCAGCAGATAAAACCAGAATTTAAATTTGAT
>PMNJ01000120.1 GCA_003162595.1 Bacteroidales bacterium
TGAAAAACAGGGAGTGTGTGATAGCTGTGCCGACAGTTGACATTGCTCAGAAAGTTGTTGAAATAGGAGCATGCTCCGGTTCTGATACCGATAAATTCAAAAAGTTTGAGCTCACTCCACTTAAAGCAAAGTCAGTTGAGGCCCCGTTGATCAAAGAGTGCCTTGCAAATATCGAATGCCGTGTAACGGATTATATTGAAAAACACAATATTTTTATTCTTGATGCCATGTTTGCATGGATAGATTCCGTGAAAAAGGAACGCCGCACAATACACGCTAATGGAGACGGCACATTTGTTATTGATGGTCGAACTATAAGTTATCGCCAGTTAATGCTTTCAAAATTACCCCCGGGAGTATAGAAGCTTACTTTATTGAACTTTATTAATAAGAATATGGAGGAATCACTTTTCGGGCCCTAATAGAGTTTGCAATATTCAGACTGTCAATAAAATGTAAATTCAAAAATTAATAGAAATTAAATATGAAAGCAATTGTAATAGGTGCAACCGGATTAGTGGGTAATTTGATTTTGAAAGAACTTATAAGTGATAATGATTTTTCAGAAGTCAGGATTTTTGTCCGGAAGCCCACCGGAATGATTAATCCAAAACTGAAAGAAATTGTAACCCCAATGACAGATATAAATATTTTGAGTTCTGAAATACAAGGGGATGTCCTTTTTAATGCGTTAGGAACAACGATAAAAAAGGCTGGCAGCCAGGAAGAGCAACAGCGTATTGACAGAGATTTACCCATAGCTTTTGCTAAAATTGCCTCAGAAAACGGAGTTAAAATAATGCTGAATGTTTCAAGTCTTGGTGCAAATCTGAATGGAGGATTTTATTTAAAAACCAAAGCTGAGATGGAAAACGGAACGGGAAAATTTTTCCCCGAATCAGTTTTTCATTTCAGACCTGGTTTTTTGGTTGGAAACCGGAAAGAATTCAGACTGGTTGAGAAAATTGCTTCCGGTGTGATGAAAGTAATAGATCCGATTTTAACAGGCTCTTCAAAAAAATACAAGAGTATGCCTGCAGATAAACTGGCAAAAGCAATGATTAGTTTAAGTAAAAATCCTACAGGAAAGCCATCTGTTTTACAATTTTCGGAGATTATGAAGTGTATATGACCTTAACCTCAGCCTCAACCTCAATTACCCAAGAACCACTGAAAATCAACAGTACTAATTCCATCCGCTTGGGTTATGTCCTGGGTGGATGGTTTTTATTTGACTTATATTATTGTCTTTCATAACTTTGATTAACAGCTTATTCTGAAAAACTTAAGTCTAATAGTACACCTATGAAAAGATATTATAGTATTGCTGGATTCATTCTTATCACTTTGTTCATATCTCTGATTTACTCATGCAGGAAAAAAGAAGTACCGACTTTGACTACATCTGTAATAACTAATATCACGGGAACTTCAGCTACTTCTGGAGGAACAATAACCTCGGAGGGTTCAGGAAAAGTTGTTTCCAAAGGTGTCTGTTGGGGTACAGGTATTGATCCGACTATCACAGATAATAAAACAACTGACGATGCTGGAACAGGGTCTTTCACAAGTAATATATCAGGATTGAATGGCTCTACAAAATATTATATTAGAGCTTATGCTACAAATAGTGCAGGAACTGCTTATGGAAATGAAATAAGTTTTGCAACAAATTCAATCTTTAGTGGTCCGATTTTTTACAACAATAATGGTAAAATAGTAAATGCGGTTTGTTACGGTCCATTTCGAGATGGGCAAGAGCCTGGTAGTGTTCTCACCGAAACTCAGATAAAGGAGGATTTGTTGATAATAAAAAATCATTGGGATGCAATCCGCTTATATATTTCCGATGATAACAGCGAAAAAATTTTGAAAGTGATTACCGATAATAACATTGACCTAAAAGTGTTATTGGGAATCTGGATTTCGGGAAAAACACCGATAGACAATGCCTCTCAGGTTGANNTCCGGTTACTATTGACGATTTGTATTTAGTTTGGTTAGACCCTAAATACAGTGATTTGGTAACGCTTCAGGATTTTCTTGCGATACATATCTATGGACAATCGGATAACGTTTCCCTTGAACAAACTATATCATTTATAGATGATAAAATTAACGAATTGAAGACACTATTTCCTCAGAGACAAATATTGATTACAGAAACCGGCTGGACAACCAGCAAAAATGCTGGACAATTTAACGCCCTTACCATTGCGGATGAAGTTTCGCAAAAGCAATTTTATACGATATGCCAACAATGGAGCAATTCAAATAAAATACCTGTTTTTTATTTCGAAGCTTTTAACGAGCGGTGGAAAGGATCAACAGCAACCGAAGCTGAAACAAATTGGGGTTTTTATTATGCCAATCGTACGCCGAAATTGGTGTTTCAGTTGGGAAAATAAAGACAGATTGTCTTAGAGGACAGATTATTAAAATTGGTAGACAGGTGTTCGGGTTGCTCTCTTAATGTTGCATTGCAGGAACCATAGACTTAAGGTATGCAACGAAAACCGCAACCCTCACTATTGGTAAGTGCGAGCCTGCGGCATCCAATTTTATAGGATTGGGCTCGAACCAGCGACCCCCTGAATTATCCTGTCTTTGACCACAAACCTCCTGTAACCTGAAACAAGTTGTAAAAACCGTTCTTTTTTGACCACTTCAAAATCCGGTCTGGTTTCACCGAACATACAATAAAAACAACTAGCATTTAACTCCGGGTCTAGGTGGTCAATTTATTGCGTCCAAAGTTGGGCAAGGGCATCAACTTTTACGGATTCTCAGGCCGGAATGAAAGGCACATCATAAATATAAAAACCTGGGACTAGCGACCTGGGTATTTTATTGAACCTGCATGACAGTATTCCGGATAATCAGTTGCCCTTACTGAAAATGAACTGGTCCCAGCCCATGTCATTGCTTCCTTCATAACCTTTGGCTGTAGCTTTGTAACTGATCCCATCGGCCTTCATTGTTATATTTATTGTTATATCGGGTGCTTTCACTGGCACTTCCCTTAAAACAAGATGAAGATCCTGGTTCCCTGTCAAATTATTGAGCTTCAGTGTTGAAGCCAGTATTCCGTTAGCCAGTGATGAGCTGATATTNNAGAATGTTGGCTTCAATTGTAACAAGAAACCCGAATTGCTGGAGAGTAAATCTTCCGTTTTCGGTCTTTACAACATCTTTCAGCAGTCGTGTTTTGATGTCAGACTGTCCGAACGATTTTTCTGGTGACAGGAGACTGAGGCAGATTACAAGAATCAGACCTGTTGAAAATAATCTTTTCATTTTTTCTTAATTGGTCATTAATTGTTTATGGTTGACTTAATGCTGCATAATCACTTCCCAGAATAAAAAATGTTCCGGTATTTCAAATTTAATATTTTACATTTGACCTTATCACAGATGCAAGACTTTTTTAAAAAAAAAAGTAACAAATGATTGCAAAAGCAGGACACCTTGACCACGTCTGGCCGGTTCAATTGCAATTATCATATATATTTTAGCAACAAGCACTTAATTCCGGCCAAGGATGGTTAATTTACTCTGGCATGGGGTGGACAAGGGCACTGGCTTTTCCACTATAATAACTAGATCTGTAATAAAAATACAGTTCCTGACGACAGTATAATTCTTTATTTAGCTACATTAGATTCATCAAAAATTAATTAAATGGGGAATATGAATAATTTAAGTCATTTGGGACGCACCGATATCATGGTGACCCCAATAGGGCTTGGTTGTTGGCAATTCAGCAAACAAAAAAACATGGCAGGGAAATATTGGCCCGCACTTGAAGATGACCTCATTAACAAGGTCATTTCCCTTTCCATTGAAGGAGGAATTAACTGGTTTGATACAGCAGAAATATATGGTAACGGGGCTTCAGAAAAAGCTCTTTCAAAAGGCCTGCAGGCTGCTGGGAAAAAACCGGGTGAGGTTATTATAGCCACAAAATGGTGGCCTATGTTTCGTTTCGCTTCAAATATTCGCAAGACCATTGACGATCGGATCAGGGCATTGGCGCCATATCCTATAGACCTGTACCAGGTTCACCAGCCGTGGAGCTTCTCTAGCGAAAAGAGTGAAATGACGGTTATGGCTGAAATATTTGACAAAAAGCTTATCAAATGCATTGGGGTAAGCAATTTTTCGGCGAAGGAGATGAAGCACTCTTGGGAGACACTCAATAAAGCGGGAATACCGCTTGCATCAAACCAGGTCAAGTACAATCTCCTCGACCGCAAGATAGAATCGAATGGCGTAATGGACCTTGCAAAAAAACTAGGTATTTCCATCATTGCATACTCACCACTTGCACAGGGCCTGGTGACTGGTAAGTTTCATGATAATCCGGAACTACTCAAAAACATCGGACTAAGAAAATACAGCTCGCAGTTCAAACCGGAAGGACTCGAGAAAAGCCGGCAGGTGATAATGCTGGTAAAGGAACTTGCCTTTAAGTACAATGTGACACCATCACAGGTGGCACTCAATTGGCTCATCAATTATCATGGTGATACAGTTGTTGCAATCCCTGGGGCAACAAAGGGAATCCATGTAAAGGAGAACACAGGTTCGATGTCGTTCAGGCTTTCCGACGAAGATATGATGAGGCTGGATAATGAGAGTTCAATATTCAAATAATTGTGCAATTACAAAATGTGTCAAAACGCCCCATTTTTGTCCAGAACCTTGTACAAAATTAGCGACAAAAAGACTCTTATATTTTGGTTTTGTAATTGTTTGATTTTGTTCAAAATCCATCCTTCTCTGACCACCTCAAAATCCGGTCTGATAACACTTAACATACAAAAGGAAACAACAATTTTATAACTCCGGATATCGTCAGTCAATTTATCGGGCCAATGATGATCTAGGTTAAAGGTTTTACCATTAAAGAAAAGGCGCCGGGTATTTGGAAAAACAGCTGATTGTAATCTAATTATCCTTGAAATTTCGAAATATTGATTAAAATATTAAAATCTATAACATGTTTATTCTCTGCAATATTTAGAGGGCGAAAATTTAATTCTCACCTTTCCCATGAACAGACTGTTTGAGTTTGAAAAAATCCCATATCACTTCGCTTGCACTCGCATCCATATTTCCTACTTTCCCAATCCAGTCATGTCCGCCGTTTATGACAGAATAGAGCTATACCTGATTTCCCTTCAATCCTCTTGTGTATTTTGTAGAAATAACATAACTTTTATCATTTAAACCGATATGCGGAAGAGTATCTACCGATACTTTTGTACAATTGTTTTTTCTGACAAAAAAATCAAAAGTTGTCGGCACAGAATAATAAATACCATAGCCTTGTCGGTCATAAATATCACCATTCCAC
Organism: Bacteroidales bacterium; assembly: GCA_003162595.1. Classification (GTDB taxonomy): domain Bacteria; phylum Bacteroidota; class Bacteroidia; order Bacteroidales; family VadinHA17; genus LD21. The sequence continues at coordinate 5,360 of PMNJ01000120.1, forward strand.
CATGTTATTTTATCGTTAGTTCCATTGATCATAAACACAGGGATAGGTACAGATGAATTGCACGAATCGAAGACAGTTTTCATCATGCATCCTACAACTGGTGCCACTGCCTTAAATAAATCAGGTTTTTTGCAAGCCAGCATAATACACATATCTCCGCCATTAGACATTCCTGTCGCAAATGTCTCATTTGGGTTAAATCCATATTCGGATTGCAGATGTTTTGTCAGAATAGTCAAAAACTTAACATCGTCCACCTTCTCGTTTCTGTGGAATGAATAACCGACCTGCCAGAAGGTATTTCCTGAACTATCAACAAGACCTTGAGGGTAGCAGACTGCAAAACCATTTTTATCGGCAACCAAGTTAAGCCCTGTAAAATTCATAAAGGCATTTGCATTATCGGTATATCCATGAAGTGCTATAACCAAAGGTGAATTAAATCTTATGCCTTTAGGAATGTATAAAATATATTCCCGCTTTTTCCCTTCTACTTCAATATTAAGTTTTTTCAATGTTGAGCTACTATTGCTATACTTGCATCCAGAAGTAAAAATGCAAATGGCGAGAAAAAAATATTTTATGTTCATTAAAAGGCATTTATTCGTTTGTATTCCAAAACTGTAATAACATTTATATGAAATTAATCAAATATATATAAGAGCCAAACAATAAAATCGCAAACATAATCGGTCTGATTTCACCGAACATCCAAAACAAAATAAGAATCATTTAACTCCGGGTTGGGGTGGTCAGATTTTTGTTTTTTACTTCATATCTCCTGTAATATGAAACGAAGATTTTAATTTAATTTTTTCCCATGATTCTATCTCTCCATCTATTATTCTGAAAAGAGGATGTGCATCAATTTTAATTCTACGGGATAACTTGTGAAATCGTTCCGGATCTCTTGTTTCCAGCTTCCTTAGCAAAAGTTCCATTTCAAATTTCATTTGCTTGTCAGTTACGGTTAATTTAGTTGGTATAAAGTTCAAATTGACTTTATTCTTATTGAAATTATATCCTCTTTCCAATGAATTTTCATGAATAGAAGTCAAATATTGGTTAATGCAACCAACCGCATTCCCAGAATTTTTAAATCGGTTCAGTTGCGGGTGATTCTTATATCCTTTTGTCTTGCCTTCCAGAACTTGTTTTGCCAATAATGATTCTCTCCAAAGAGCCACTAATCCCTTTGCATCAAGGTATTTTGGATGTAAAGACCAGATTCTCAATTGTGTATTCTTCTATTACTAAAGTTCGAATTGTTTCAGAGCACTTTCCAAATTTGGATATTTAAAAACAAAACCTGAATTCCTAATTTTATCGGATGATATTATGCTTCCACTTATTATCATTTCAGAAAAGGTGTTACAATACAATCCCATTATTCAACGATCAACAAGAAATTGATTCTTGCAAATAAATAGTTTCCAGTTATTCTATATTTTGCTAGCGATAAAATATGTTATACCAGAAATGGAAGCTGCCAGCAGAGTTCCCCAGATTAAATCCACTAAAGTTACTAATAAAGGCCAGTCTTTTATAGTGGTCAGGTTAGTTAAATCGTAAGTTGCATAAGTTATAAGACCAAATAATGCACCAAAGAGGATTGCATGGACCCAAGAATGTTTCTCAACAGCCGGCGAAATGACAAATATTACCAACCCGGCAATAAACAACAGATAGAAGATAATAGCAGCAAACTAATTAATATCTGGTTTCATCAAAAAACCGATTTGTTGCTGATAAAACTTTTTAGCTACAAGTATTAGCCAAGCCATATCAATTGCAAAAAATATCGGTAAGGCGATTAAAAATAATTTTAAAAACATTTAAACATTTTTTTTGATTAAACTATAATAAAATCAATCAAATTTGGCCAGATATGCAAAAGCCGAGTTTAACGACTACTTCAAAAGCGGGACATATTTCAATTAACATACATTTCAAAGCAACAAGATTTTAACTCCAGGTTGGGTGGTCAATTAATTCTGTCCAAATATGGTCAGGGGCAATGGTTTTCCTAGAACTAAAAGTAAGACAAATAAATTCTTTTGCGAACTTTACTTGGTTCAGAATCTTATTTGCTTACCCAGGTATTATTCGTTTCATCGGCATCCACAAAAATGCCAGTATCCAATAACAAAGATTTTACTTTCTTTTTTGTCTGGATTTTTATCACACAGAACATTTGATTGTTTTTCCATACAACAGGGGTTTGATGAATCTCTTCCCTTGGACCATCGTTATATAAGACCTTAAGTGCAAAAGGAACTACCATACCACCAATATTGTCAATAGTAACAGAGTATCCTTTATCGGATTTATTTACTTCCCTTATACTGAGATCGATATAATTATGTGAGAAAAACCAATTATTCCAGAACCAGTTCAGGTTTTGCCCTGAAGCAGTATTGAATGAATAAAAGAAGTCCCAGGGAATCGGATGTTTTCCATGCCAGGTATCCATATAGAAATGCAGACATTTCTTAAATATTTCGTCATCTAACATATCCTTTAAGGCCAGGTACCCCAAGGCAGGTTTACCATATTCATTCGCTGCTGCTCCGTAATAAGAGATTGCTGATGTAACAATGGGCAAATCGCTGTTCCAACCTTGAATACTCCACCATTTTATACCATCTATAAACATTTTTTCGGCCTTTTCAACACTATAATCCGCCCGGCCTATAAGCAATGCAAATGCTGTGGCCCAACCTTCATCCATAAAACCATATTGGGTTTCATTTATACCCATATAGAAAGGCATATATGTATGAGATATTTCATGTTCAACATAATTTTTTGAAATTATAGTGTCTTTAAAGGATGGATCATTTACCATCATTGGGTATTCCATACCTGCATAACCCTGAATTATTATCATTTTTTCATAAGGATAAGGAATTCCAGGCCAGTTTTGGGAAAACCACTCCACCGCAAATTTCCCATATCTTACCATACTGTGAAAGTCCGTTGCTGTATCACAGAATGCAGCCTGGACTGAGGCCCTTCTTTTTGTCTTGTCGTCTACTACAATACTGGATGCATCCCAGTTATAATGATCACTTATTGCAAGGGTCATGTCAGTGACATTATTCACTTTCCATTTCCAGGTATTCATTGAATTTTGCCTGGTTATATTTTTTGAGGACCAGTCTTCTTTTGTCACGATGTGAAAGATTGAATCTGAGACCATGGATTTGAACAATTTATTTGCATAAACAGGTTGCAATATATCATTACCATTAAGTAGAGTACCAGTTGCCCAAACAACATAGTTTTTTGGCACCTGTACATTCAAAGTATAATCATTAAAATCGTTGTAGAACTCAAAAAAGTCATCAAATTCTCTCCATTCCCATCCCTGGTAGTCATCATAAACGGCAATGGGTGGTCAATATATTTCGGCCAAATAGGGGCAGGGCCACTGGTTTTTCAACCTAGTAGAGTTTTTTATTTTTTTGCTGTGGATTTTACAGACTGAATCCTAAAAGACCTACCAAGTTTTTCCAATATTTTGCTGATTGCTCTAACTCTTTTGGCAGGGGCTTCCATGCTTATATTCAGGTACTTTTCAAGATCAACAGTAAGTTGTTTCGATACAACAAGCAAATCAATAGCTAATTCATACGGTTGCCATTTCATATTAACTTTATTCTTTCGGGCGAGCTTAACATCCGTTTCAATATCCCTTAACTGTCTCTCATCATTCATATAAATAATTTTTACTACCAAATAGAAATAGTAAATTCCGGCCAACTGATTTCCGGTACTTACCCTTTTTTATTTATTAATTTTAATTCGTCAGCAACCAAATCTTTTAATCAATTTATGAAAATAGAGATAAAGCCATCATTCCTTGATCCCTTCAACATCCGGTCTGATTTCACCTAATATACATATCTAAATAACAAGAATTTAACTCCGGCTTATGGTGGTCAATTTACTCTGGCATGGGGAGGACAAGGGCACTGGCTTTTCCATATTAGGTGCAATTTATTGACAATATTATTTTTTAGATACAAATTCATTTTTAACTTTGTAATAAATACTACAAAAAGGTAGTAATATATGATACGTAATAAAAC
>PMNJ01000276.1 GCA_003162595.1 Bacteroidales bacterium
GAGATCGTTAATTCAGGTTCATTACCCGACAGTGCATCAGCATGGTGGGAAAATGAGACCAGAGCACTTATAAGGCTCCGTGATAAAGGCAGTCCTGAAAACAGCCAGATGGCATCAAGAGTCCTGAATTTCATTTCTATCCTCTGCTCTGAGCAGGGAGCATCATATTATAGGAACAGGCTTTATGCACAGGCGACTTTCCTGTTTGAGATCTGCACATTGTCGGACAGTGAAAACCAGAATAATTATTATAATCTTGCCAGGTCCCTGGCCGGATCAGGTAAATCAAAGGAGTCGGTTGATGCACTTTCTGCAGCCATGAACCATGGTTTTAATTCAAGAAAAACGGTCGGGTCCGATCCTGTCTTCGGGAGGATAAGGGATGATGCCCGGTATAAAGCCCTGATACTTAAAATGAAATAGAAGATCTTAGAATACACCTTCCTGAAATTTTTCACCAATTTCGTCACTTTCTAAAATACAAAACCCCGCAGATCGTTGATCCTGTCAGGTTTGTGATTTAAGAACGCCTGGTAAAAGGTAAGGATAACAACATTATTATGCTCCCTAATAAAATTTCATCATTTTTTCCTATATTGTAAATTGTGAAGTACGGACTTTTAATCTTTGTACTTGTTTTGACCGGATTGGCAGTTAATGCTCAATTAGTTGAAAGTCCTTTTATTATCGAATCTAAGATACATACGGGCATGAATCTGCCTTTTTACAAAGCCCTGCGTTATCTTATTAAAGATGATATTTATGCTTTTGACGTTTCTGTAAGTTTCCCGACATATGGAAAGGATTACTGGGAAAAACTATATCGTTACCCCAGGCAAGGTGTCGGATTTTCGTACTGGAGCCTCGGCAATAACGAGGTATTCGGCAAGGCATATGCTTTATACAGTTTTATCAACATTCCGTTTTTCAAGCCTGCTGAAAAGTTTTCTTTCAATTACCAGATTTCATGCGGAGTGGCATATCTTCCCAAAATATTTGATATATACAAAGATCACCTTGACCGGGCAATCGGCTCTCATACAAATATATACATCCACCTGGGTATAGATGGAAAAATAACAATCTTCCCCCGTTGCGAACTTGTAATTGAAGCGGGTGCTACGCATTTCTCGAACGGAAAAACGAGATCACCCAATTACGGCATTAATGCTGGTTCCTTTTCACTAGGTTTAAACTATTTATTCAATAATAAAGGTGCTACCATACAGGACCCGGAAATTCCCGGGATTAATAAACGGTATGTTCAATCGGTTATATATTCGGCAGGAACAAAGGTATATGATAACCTGTACGGTAAAAAATATTTTGTCTCATCGCTTTCGTATAATCTGGAGCGTATCATTAATCATAAAAGGAAAATTGGACTGGGAGCCGATTTTTCTTATGATGGTTCCATAAGTGAAGCCATCGCCAGTGAAGACGGTACCCCTGATAAACATTTTGACAAACTTATACGTTTTGGTCTGCATACATCTTATGCCACCCGATATAAACAACTTATTATGGGAATTCAGATAGGATATGATCTTTATTCAAAATATACCGTTATTACCCCGGTTTACAACAAAATATCGATACAATACCTTTTGACCCGGAACATAATTGGGAGTATAGCNNTTCTGCTTGAGAATTTTCATGCTTTGAAAATCTTAGGAATATACAATTTCGTTCTGATTCAGGATTCAACAAACCGGCTGGTCATAACAGGGAAAAACGATATTCATTCCATCGATGCACTTATTAAAGACGATACTCTTATTATAGATGATCATAAGAAACTATCATTCAACCCGAATAAAAATACACTTGTCCTTCATTTCAGCAACCTTAAGTATATAGATTCTTACGATCCGATAAATCTTTCAAATAGAGATACTATAAAAGCCGATCAGTTCATTCTTATTGCAGAAGGAGAAATTGAAGAGGTTAGGCTTGTGTTTAAATGCAATTATTTTCTTGTCAACAATAATTCTAATACTCTCGGGTACTTTCATTTTATAGGTAAAGCCGAAAGTTGCTGGATCTGGAATCGTTATGGTTCCTGCATATTTGCCGACAGTCTTCTCTGTAAAGATGCTGCAATTTATAATGAATCGGTAGGAGATGTTAATATCAATGCTTCCGATAACATTTTAGCATTCATCCGCGGACCGGGAAATATCTGTTATTATGGGAATCCGGTTATTAACCTTGCTGAGAAAAGAGGTACAGGCAAAATAATCCGTTTAGATTAATAGCTGTCTTTTTCAAAAGATTTGGAATGTTGGGGACTTAAATTCAAACTGAAGGTGTGTTACAGATTGTATTAATATCGTTAAATTTGTTTATTAACTGACTAAACATATTTCTCATGAAATTTAAATCCTGGTTACTTATAAATCTCATTTTAGTTCTGTCCGGTGTATGGAACTTAAGTTGTTATGCACAATTGCCGTCGGAGCAGCCTCTCTGGCCCAAAGGCATTGCCGCTAATCCTGTGAAATATAAAGAAGAAAAACTCCGTACAGACAATATCCGGAAGAGTTCTCTTTCACAGATGAACAGGGTTTTCAGTTGTGTCTCGGTACCAACTTACATTATACATAAGCCGGAAAAAGGGAAAGCCAACGGAGTTGCGATAGTTATTTGCCCGGGTGGAGGCTTCCGTGATGTCTGGTTCGATCGTGAAGGTAATGATTTTGGAATATGGCTTGCACAGCATGGCATTACCTCACTTGTTCTGAAATACAGGACATTCAATGCGGATGCAGAGGGATTTAAACTCTCATGGAATGAATATATGCCCCAGGTATATGCCGATGCCAAACAGGCAATTTATACTTTGCGAAGCAGAGCTAAGGAACTTGATCTTGACGAAAACAAAATAGGTATCGCCGGATTTTCTGCCGGAGGTTCGTTATCGCTCCGGGTGGCTCTCGGTATGTATGAAGAGGAGTTACCTTCTTATGCAGTTTTTAATAATTTAAATACAAAACCTGATTTTGCAGGCCTTTTTTATCCCGGATTAGATAGCGATATGATAAATCAGGCCGGGAAAAAAGATACCTTTCCTCCTGTTTTTATTATTAATGGTGGAGAGGACACTACTACACCTGCAGGAAATTGTTTAGAATTATATAAGGTACTTACCTCAAAACACTTCTCTGCGGAATTACATATTTACGCTAAAGGTGGTCATGGTTTCGATTCAGGATTGGAATTAGGGTACGCGATAAGTACCTGGAGAGATAGCTTCATTGCCTGGCTGAAAGACGCAGGTTTTATTAAAGAATGAACAAACTATAAGTGGCTTTATATTTAAAATAGGCTTGCGGTCTTGAAAGTCATGTGGTGCTGCAGTCTTGTAGTCCTGTAAGTAATCTTAATTAAAGTCACCAGAGCTTTTGTCTTTTGTCTTTTGTCTTTTCTATACCCAGAGCTCCCTATAATCACTCATTCTTCGGGATGTCGGGATTTGCCTTCGGCGAGCTCCCTTCGGTCGGTTCGTCACTCCGTTCCTCAACCTGTGCTCTGAGCCCTGAGACATCAAGACTTCAAAACAAGGTACCGATCCGAACCATTAATATTAAATATCAACAGATGGGAGCATGTTGAAAAGATGTTGTTTGATTTTTATTTAATTAAACATAAATTTACCGAAAGCATATTAAATAGATTTAATCAATTATATATGAAGAAAGCAAATCTTATATTCAGTATAGCGGCAGCACTAATTCTTTTCAGCTCAACAGACTCCTTTTCCCAGGACTGGCCACAATGGCGTGGAATTACACGCGACAGTAAGGTGACCGGATTTAAAGTACCATTAAAATGGCCGGCTGAATTGATTCAACAGTGGAAAATTAAGGTTGGAAAAGGCGATGCCTCCCCTATATTGGTCGGTGGGAAAATCTATCTTATTACGCGCCAGGGAGGAGATGAAGTTATTCTATGTCTCGATGCAACCACTGGAAAAGAAATCTGGAGAAACAGTTATCCTGCGCCTGTTGTTACAGGTCCCGACGCCTCCCATGGCGGACCACGGAGTACACCATCCTTTTCTGACAACAAGGTAGTAACACTTGGTATTGCAGGAGTCCTTTCATGTTATGAAGCCTCAACCGGGAAGATTTTCTGGCGCAAGGAACATATGACACAAACAGCTTCAGATTCATGGTCAGCATTATCACCTTTGATTATTGATGGTTTATGTATCGTCAGTGCCGGGAAAAAGGACACAGGAATAGTTGTTGCTTATGATCTTAAAACAGGTAACGAAAAATGGAAATGGAATGGAGAAGGGCCTTCCTCTTCCTCCCCTTCGGTGATGACTGTCGAAAAAACTAAACAGATAGTACTCTTTACTGAAAAGAACCTGATTGGTCTGGCACTTACTGATGGAAAACTTCTTTGGCAACTACCGGCTGTTGCCAAACAACGTTATTTCAGCGCAGTAAGTCCTTATATTAATGGTCAGACTGTTTATTATTCAGGATTGGGGACCGGAACAAATGCAATTAAGATAAGCAAACAGGGAGATAAGTTTGTTGCTGAAGAGCTTTGGAGCAATGAAAGCACCGGGTCTAAATTTAATACACCGGTACTTAAAGACGGATTTCTTTATGGTTTTACCGACCAGAAAAGAATTTACTGTATTAACGCTTCCACCGGAAAGGCAACCTGGATCGATAATGCAGTTAGCAGTGATTTTGGCACAATTTTAGATTGTGGTTCTGTTTTGATAGGTTTAACCAGTACATCAAACCTTATTGTTTTAAAGCCAGAATCCAGGACCTGTACAGAAGTTGTACATTACAAGGTATCTGATGCTCCTATCTTTGCTTATCCGATTATAGCCGGCAACTTTATTTATATAAAGGATGATGAATCACTTACTTTATATAAGATAAATTAGGATTTAATTTGCTTTCATTGGTTACCTCAGGGTTGTTGGCCGTGTGATGCGTGCAATACGAAACAAATGTCTTTAAATATCCGTTAACATAATATGTCTTGTTGATATAGCTTCTGAGAAACAGTCTGTAATGTTAAAGAAAAACTGGAAAACCCTTATTATAATTGCTCTTGTATTACTTTCCTTACCGGTTGTTTTTGTGTTTTCTGTATATTCGGGAGTATTCGGCCATCTTCAAACAAAAAAAGAACTGTTGAACTTTAAGAATGCTGCGGCAACATCAGTTTTATCTTCAGAAGGCAAACTTATTGGTAATATCTTTTCTGAAAACAGGACAAATATTTCTTACGGACAAATTCCCCCGAACCTTATCAATGCCCTGATTGCAACAGAAGATTCACGTTTCTTTGAGCATAAAGGCATTGATTCACGCAGTCTTTTCAGGGTTCTCTTCAAAACGGTTATACTAAATGACCGTAGTTCAGGAGGGGGCAGTACTATCTCCCAGCAACTGGCAAAGAACATGTTTGGAAGAAAAAAGACCGGACGGATAACTCTTCTGATCACCAAAACAAAAGAAGCAATACTTGCTCATCGTCTGGAGAAATCATTCAGCAAAGAAGAAATTCTGACGCTTTATCTGAATACAGTTTCGTTCGGAGAAAATATATTTGGTATAGGAACTGCATCACGAAGGTACTTCGATACAAAAGTTGAACTTCTTAAGCCTGAAGAATCTGCCGTATTGGTTGGAATGCTGAAAGCGAACACCCTATACAATCC
>PMNJ01000098.1 GCA_003162595.1 Bacteroidales bacterium
AATAAAGAAAAGCTAAAGGCACTTGAGATTACCCTTGGGAAAATTGAAAAGGATTTTGGTAAGGGAACAATAATGAAGTTAGGCGATCATGCAATTGATAACATCCAGGTCATTTCAACAGGATCAATCGGTCTTGATGCCGCTCTTGGTATCGGTGGAATACCCCGCGGAAGGGTTATAGAGATCTATGGCCCGGAAGCATCAGGAAAAACAACCCTGGCTATTCATGCTATTGCCGAAGCACAAAAAAACGGAGGTATTGCTGCAATAATTGATGCTGAGCATACATTTGACCGTAATTATGCCGAGAAACTTGGCGTAGATGTTGAAAATCTGCTTATTTCTCAACCTGATAACGGAGAGCAGGCTCTTGAGATCACTGACAATCTCATCAGATCGGGAGCGCTTGATATAGTTGTTATTGACTCAGTTGCAGCACTTACACCAAAAGCTGAAATTGAAGGGGAGATGGGTGATTCCAAAATGGGCCTTCAGGCAAGACTGATGTCTCAGGCTCTGCGAAAACTTACAGCAAATATCAATAAAACAAACACCTCCTGTGTTTTCATTAATCAGCTCAGGGATAAAATTGGTATAGTGTTCGGCAATCCTGAAACTACGACCGGGGGCAATGCTTTGAAGTTCTATGCATCGGTCAGATTAGATATCAGGCGGATAAGCCAGCTTAAAGAAGGTGAAGAAATCATCGGTAGCCGTACAAGGGTCAAAATTGTGAAGAATAAGCTTGCGCCTCCGTTTAGAAAAGCTGATTTTGATATACTTTATGGAGAAGGGATCTCTCAGCTTGGAGAGATAGTGGACCTTGGAGTCGATTTTGAGATTATTAAGAAAAGCGGTTCCTGGTTCAGTTATGGAGATACTAAACTCGGTCAGGGACGTGATGCTGTCAAACAGATCCTTAAGGATAATCCGGAATTGTATGATGAACTGAAACTTAAAGTATCAGAAGCTCTCAAAAAGTAATTAAAGTATTATGATAAGTTCCCTTTGAGATCCTTTGTGATTCCTACGTGTTCTCTGTGGTTAATGGATTTTTTTACCGCAAAGTCGCACAAAGTCTATCACTAAGGTACACAAAGGAAAATAGTCCCTAAAATTTGTCTTCAGAAACCTGATCTAAAGATTTAATAATTAAAGTTAATATGAAAAAGTATTTTCTCCTGTTACTTCTTGTGGCACTGCTCTTTGTCAGTTCCTGCAAACAACAAACACCTGTTACGAAAGAGGCTTTGCCGCAGTTCAATAACCAACTCACTGCTGAAGAGAAAGCAGGTGGAGTAATGACCCCTGAAATAATGTGGAAGTTCGGAAGACTCGGGACTTTTGCGCTTTCCCCTGACGGATCGACTGTATTATATACTGTTACAGATATAGATCTTCAGAGTGAGGCAAGACGGAGCAATATTTTTAAAATTGATTTAAAAGGGAGTAATCCGGTGCAGTTAACAAGTGATGGAGGAAGTTCTCCGCAATGGATCAATAACGGGAAATCTATTGCTTTTGTCAATAAGGGAAAACTCTGTACAATGAATGCAGATGGTTCAGTACAGAAAATAATATCCGGGATAGAAGATTTTGAGATTTTCAACATTTCACCTGATGGAAACAAAATATATTTTACAAAGAGAGTCAAATTAGACCAGACTGCAAATGAGAAACACAAACTTCCAAAGGCAAATGTCAGGATTATCAACGATCTGATGTACAGACACTGGAACTACTGGAGTGATTATTCATACAGCCATATTTTTGTTGCCACCTTTAACGGAAACACCGTTTCAGAAGGAAAAGATATTATGGAAGGACAGAAGTTTGAATCACCTACTGCCCCATATTTCGATGACGGTGAAATTTCGTGGAATCCCGATTGTAAATCAATAGCCTTTACCACAAAAAGACTTTATGGTAAAGAAGATGCATTAAGCACTAATTCAGATATTTACATGTACAATATTGAAACAGGCAAGGAAATTAATATTACTGAAGTTAACAAAGGATATGACAGATACCCGGTATTTTCACCCGATGGTTCGAAGATAGCTTATCAGAGTATGGAAAGAGATGGTTATGAAGCTGACCTCGACCGGTTGTTTGTTTACAATATTAAGGAAGGAACCAGAACCTGGATATCAAAAGGATGGGATTTTGATGTGTCAAATATTACATGGGCTGATGACAAGACATTATTTTTCGTTTGTTCGCACCTTGGTACTTCCCAGATATTCAAAACCGACATTCAAGGGAAAGGTGTAACAAAGGTAACAGAAGGAGTACATAATCTGGGTCCAATCACTCTGAAGTCGGGAGTTCTGATTTCAGAACTGACATCAATGTCAATGGCTCCTGAACTTTCCGTCGTTGATATGAAGACATTCTCAATTAAGCAGATCACTTCCATAAATAAAAGTATATACGATAATATCAGAATGGGTAAGGTTGAGGAGAAATATACCAAAACAAAAGATAATAAAGATCTTCAGATGTGGGTAATCTATCCACCTGACTTTAACCCCGCAAAGAAATATCCTGCACTGCTTTTCTGTGAAGGAGGTCCCCAGTCGTCGCTTGACCAGTTCTGGTCATACAGGTGGAATATGCAGATGATAGCGGCAAAAGGCTATATAGTTTTTGCACCAAACCGACGTGGCGTTTCAGGGTTTGGTCAGGAATGGAAAGAACAGATCTCCGGAGACTGGGGAGGAAAAAACATTCAGGACTATTTGGATGCTACGGATGCAATGGCAAAAGAACCTTGTATTGATGCAAAGAGAATGGGCGCGGTAGGGGCTAGTTATGGCGGCTTTTCTATTTTCTATCTTGCAGGTGTTCACCAGGGAAGATTTAAAGCTTTTATTGCCCATGCCGGGGTTTTCGATTTTGACAGCGAATATGGATCTACAGAAGAGCTTTGGTTTCCCAACAAAGAGTACGGAGGACCATATTGGAAAAATCTTCCAAGCTATAAATTCTCGCCTCATCTCATGGTCAATAAGTGGACAACACCTATACTTATAATTACGGGAGCGAATGATTTCAGAATACCATATACTCAAAGTATGGAGGCATTCACGGCTGCTCAGTTACATGGTGTTCCAAGCAGGCTGCTTTTCTTCGAGGATGAATGTCATTGGGTTACAAAACCGCAGAATTCCGTTATCTGGCAACGTGAGTTTTTTGAGTGGCTGGATACATATTTGAAATAGTCTGTAAAGTCTATAAAGTCTGTAAAGTCTTCAGAATCATATATTTTTGATTTTTGACTTTATGGACTTTTGACTGATAATAAGTCAATTACTTTCACAACTTTTTCCTCTATTGGAATCTTACCATCGATCCAGTGTATTTTAATTCCTTTCTTTTCCATTCCTCTGAACCACGTCATCTGCCTTTTCGCAAACTGATGAATAGCTATTTCAAGATCCCTTTTCATTTCCTGGTAAGATATCTTTCCGGTCAGATATAAAGTAATAAACTTATATTCAAGACCATAATAAATCAAAGTTTCAATATTTATACCTCTATCAATCAGATTCTTCACTTCCTCAACCATTCCGGAATCGAGGCGTTGTTTAAGCCTTTCCGATATCCTTTTCCTTCTTGTATCTCTATCGAACAAAATTCCTGTAAGAAGAGATTTTATCATTGGAAATTCACTGTAATGACTTCCCTTGTTCCTGCTGGAATGTTCAATTTCAATTGCCCTGATAACCCGCTTCTTTGTATCTATATCTGTAATATTATGAAGGCTTTTGAATGTCGAAAGGATCTCCCTTAGCTCCTCCATCGATTTCTTTTCAAGTTCAATTCTCAGCCCACTGTCAGGTGGTACTTCAAACATCTTGTATCCTGTTATAATACTGTCAGCATACATACCTGAACCGCCACAAATAACCGGAAATATTTTTCGTTTTTTCAGATCAGAATATACTTTTTTAAAATCGCGCTGATATTCAAATACACTATATTTATAACCGGGGTCAACGATATCTATCAAATGACAAGGAATGTCCGTGCCATTGATATGGTAATCATCATAGTCCTTTCCTGTACCCAGGTTCATACCCCTGTAGACCTGACGTGAATCTGCACTGATAATCTCACCTCCTACCCGATTGGCGATAGCTGCAGCCAGGGCAGTTTTTCCTGATGCAGTTGGACCTGTAACCACTAATATATCGTAGATAGAATTCAGCTCCACAGTATCATTATTTAATCATACCGGTTCATAAAGCAATATACCATAAATTTATTTAATTTTGCCGTGCGTTTAAATTTGATTTTTATGGCTAATAAGTTCTTACCTCTATTAGTAAAAGATATAATTTCTAATCCTGCAAAGGCATGGGAAACAATTAATTCAGAAATCGAACCAGTCAGGGTAACAAGAAATAACCTTTTATTCCCTCTGATTGTCCTTGTTTCTGCTTCAGCCATCGCCGGATCATTAATATTTACAAATTCTCAGTTATCACCTGTTTATTCCGTGTTAGTAGGGATAAGATGTTTCTTCCTCTTCTATATAGCTGTTTATGCTTCTGCCTTTATAATCAAAGAAATAACCTATTCACTTGACCTTGGCAGAAGTTTTACCATTTCCTTCAGGTTAATTGTATATTCATTGGTGCCGTTTCTTTTATGTCAGTTTTTTAGCCGTTTTTTCGAATCTCTTCTTTTTGTTAATGTCCTGGCTTTTTATGGACTTTATATCTTCTGGACTGGTTCAGAGAAGATGTTAAATTCACCGTCTCACAAAAAAATACCATTGCTCATTGCATCGTTTGTCACATTTGTCGGAATATATATTGTAATTAATCTTCTCTTTAAAATGCTGACAGACAAAATATTCTTTAAATTCTTTTCTTAATCAGCCGGAATGAAAGGAGGCTCAGGAAATATTGTGATTAAAAATAAAAAGGCTTTTCATGATTATGAGTTTATTGAAAAGTTTGTGGCCGGAATCGTCCTTTACGGAACTGAGATAAAATCGATCAGGCTCGGGAAAGCGACTCTTGCCGACTCATACTGTTTTTTCAGTAATGGAGAACTTTTTATCAAGGGAATGCACATTGCGGAATACTGGTGGGGAAATCTTAATAATCATGATCCACTCAGGGAAAGGAAGTTATTGCTAACATCCCGTGAGTTAAGAAAAATTGAAAGAAAAATAAAAGAGAGCGGGCTGACAATCATTGTCATTAAAGTCTTTATCAGCAACAGAGGATTGGCAAAAGCCGAAATTGCAATCTCCAGGGGGAAGAAAGAATACGACAAACGCGAAACCCTCAAACGAAAAGATGCCTCGAGGGAAATGGAAAGGATGAGAAAGGTCTGATCAGAAGTTCGGACTCAGCAGATATCTTGAATAGAATTTGACAATATAATCCACTGCCTCGTCAGCTGTATCGACCAGAATAAATACATCGAGATTCTCAGGTGATATGTTATGTTCTTCCTCAAGCATCTCGGTTTTAATCCATTCCATTAAACCACTCCAGTATTTTTTACCTACCAGTACTATTGGAAATTTTCCAATCTTCCTTGTCTGGATGAGAGTAATAGCTTCAAAGAGTTCATCGAATGTTCCGAATCCACCTGGAAGAACTATAAAACCCTGAGCATATTTCATAAACATTACTTTCCTGACAAAAAAGTGGTCGAAAGTTATCAGCTTATCAGAATCGATGTATGGATTAGCATGCTGCTCAAACGGGAGATCAATATTAATACCGACCGATTTGCCTTTCCCCCGGGCAGCTCCTTTGTTAGCTGCTTCCATAATGCCTGGTCCACCCCCGGTAATAACCCCGTATCCTTTCTGGGTCAGTTTGAATGATATATCTTCCGCGAGTATATAATACTTATTATCAGAACGTGTACGGGCAGAACCAAAAACTGAAACACATGGACCTATTCGTGCAAGTTTTTCAAAACCTTCCACTAACTCAGAGATAATTTTAAATACTCTCCATGAATCAGTTGTATGAATTTCATTCCAGGTTTTCTGTTCGAAAGCATCTTTAATAAGATCAGCAGATTTCTCCATTTTGGTTTCAATAATAGTTAATCGACTCAAATATAATTAAATTCTTATGCCTTAAGTTCAGCTTTCAGGTATTTTCCTGTATAACTGTCTGAACATTCAGTAAGTTTTTCGGGCGTTCCCTCGAAGATTATATTACCTCCCGCGTTTCCACCTTCTTTGCCAAGATCTACAATATAATCAGCCATTTTAACAACATCCAGGTTATGTTCAATTACGATAATAGTATTACCTCTTTCAACGAGTTTATTAAGAACATCGAGTAAAACTCTTACGTCTTCAAAATGCAACCCTGTTGTTGGTTCGTCAAGGATATAAAGTGTCTTACCAGTATCACGTCTGGCAAGTTCAGTGGCCAGTTTGACCCTTTGGGCTTCCCCTCCTGAAAGAGTTGTGGACTGTTGTCCAAGCTTGATGTATCCAAGCCCCACATCCTGAAGTGTTTTTATTTTATGATAAATTGAAGGTACATTAACAAAATATTCAACTGCCATATTAATTGTCATTTCCAGAACGTCACTTATTGACTGACCTTTATACTTGACTTCAAGGGTTTCACGGTTATACCTTTTCCCGTTACATTCAGTGCAATGGATGTAAACATCGGGCAGAAAATTCATCTCAATAGTTTTCATGCCTGCTCCTTCGCATCCCTCACATCGGCCTCCTTTCACATTAAATGAGAACCGCCCGGCTCCAAATCCGCGTATTTTGGCCTCAGTTGTCTGTTCAAAAAGCTTGCGGATATCGGTAAAGACGCCTGTATATGTTGCAGGATTCGACCGCGGTGTTTTACCTATAGGCGACTGGCTAACCTCGATTACTTTATCGAGATATTCAAGTCCATGAATTTCCCTGTACGCCAGGGGTGATTTTCCTGAATTATGAAATTTCTTTGCCAGTGCGGGATGGAGTGTCTGATTTATCAGCGATGATTTGCCACTTCCAGATACCCCCGTGACACAGATAAGTGTACCAAGAGGCAGCGTAACATCCACATTATTAAGATTATGCCCAGAAGCGCCTGAGAGAGTCAGAAATTTACCATTCCCTTTTCTTCTCACTTCGGGAATGTGAAACTTCTTTTTATTATTAAGGTATGATGAAGTAAGCGTATCCAGTTTCATCAGTTCTTTGGGATTTCCATGAGCTACTACCAGGCCGCCGTTGCGTCCGGCTCCCGGTCCCATATCAATCACATGATCTGCCGACATGATCATCTCTCTGTCGTGTTCTACCACAATTACAGAGTTCCCGGCATCCCTGAGCTGTTTTAACGCAGCTATCAGCCGCCGGTTATCTCTCTGATGAAGCCCAATGCTGGGTTCATCCAGAATATAGAGCACATTGACCAGCCGTGAACCAATCTGAGTAGCCAGTCTTATCCTCTGACTTTCTCCACCGGAAAGAGTTCTTGCTCCCCGGTTCATCGAAAGATATTCCAGTCCAACCTCAAGCAGAAAACCCAGTCTGGCTCTAATCTCTTTTAGAATTTCCGCAGCTATTAATTTTTGCTTCCCGGTCATCTTCTCCTCTATTGTGGACAGGAAATCAGATAACTCTTTTATGTCCATAGCTGAGAGTTCCCCGATATTTTTGTCAGCTATTCTGAAAAATAATGACTCTTTTTTTAACCTTGCACCCTGACATTCAGGGCAAACACTATATTGTACGTACTGATCTTTAATTTTTGTCCCGTTTTTCTTTCCGTTTATTGTTTCAACATTTCCAACAAAATTCACAACACCTTCAAACGTCAGGAAATAGTTGGATGTCATTCCCAGAGGTGTGTTTGACAGCTTGAGTACCTCTTCCGACCCGTAAAGAACTTTGTTGAGTGCATCTTCGGGTATCTCTTTGATTGGAGTATCAAGAGTAAATCCATTTTTTTCAGCTATTGCTTCAATCTGCCAGAAAATCCAGGTATTTTTGTACTTTCCGAGGGGTTCAATCCCCCCTTTTCTGATGCTGAGCTCTTTATCGGGGATAAGTTTCTCCTCATCTATGCTCGATATCTCACCCAGTCCGTTACAGTGGGGACATGCACCCTGCGGTGAATTAAAAGAAAAGGTATGGGGTGCCGGTTCATTATAAGATATCCCGGTGGTCGGGCACATAAGGTGCCGGCTGAAATACCTGGGTTCATTATTTTCGCTATCCAGGACCATCATTACCCCGTCACCCTGATCGAGTGACATCAGGATTGAATCATTGAGTCTTTTATCGGATGTTTCTCCAACTTTGAATTTATCAACAACTAACTCAATGTAATGAGTTTTATACCTGTCGAGCTTCATTCCCGGAGTCAGCTCCCTGATTTCGTTGTTGATGCGGACATTAAGGAAGCCTTTTCGCCTGAGTTGTTCAAATAACTCTTTATAATGACCTTTTCTTCCTTTAACTATTGGGGCAAGAAAGTATACTTTTTTTCCTGAAAAACGATTTTTAATCAGATTAAGTATTTGGTTATCTGAGTATTTGACCATCTTTTCACCAGTCACGTACGAATATGCTTCAGATGCCCTTGCATATAAAAGTCTGAGAAAATCATAAATCTCGGTAATAGTTCCTACAGTGGAACGCGGGTTTTTGTTTGTAGTTTTCTGCTCGATAGATATAACCGGACTTAAGCCTGTTATCTTATCAACATCTGGACGTTCCATCCCTCCAAGAAACTGCCTGGCATAAGCTGAAAGAGTCTCCATATAACGTCTCTGACCCTCGGCATATATTGTATCGAAAGCAAGAGATGATTTTCCGCTTCCGCTCAAACCTGTGATTACTACGAGGCTGTTTCGGGGAATAGTAACATCTATGTTTTGTAAGTTATGGACCCTTGCACCAAGAACTTTAATCTCCTCATTCATCGTCACTTCTCCTCATCAAAATGTCAGTTCTCCATTTTCTGTTTTTTCAGTATTCCGCATTCCTCCTGAAGGAATCTTTATCAGATATTCTTTATTTGGTTTAGGAGTCAGAAAAGGTTTCCTGAGCCATGGATTAAGTAATTTTAACATCTTATAATTGGTGCCGAACTTTTCAGCAAAAGCTGAAAAATCGGTAATAGCACTGTCAACTTTTAATTCAGAATATTTCAGTTCTGGATATAAATCCGATTTTGAAATTTTAAATCCGTAATTCTCCGGATCACTGATTATAAGTTTATATGCCACAGCTCTGAATATATATCTTGCTGTTTCTTCGCTTAACAGCAGATCGTAATAGTTATGCTGGTGCTGGATTTCGATCTGCTCATCTATTGCGGCTCTGCCACCATCGTATGAAGCAGCGGCAAGTGTCCAGTTGCCATATTTTTCATAGGATTTAATAAAATAATCGCATGCGAATTGTGTTGATTTTTCAACATTGAATCTTTCGTCGACAACAGTGTTGATTTCCAATCCTTCTTCCTTTCCCGTTTCAGGCATTATCTGCCAGAAACCGGTAGCACCTGCCGGAGAAACCATATTGCTGTATTCACTTTCGGCAGCTACCAGGTATTTAAAATCATCAGGGATATTGTTCTTTTTAAGAATTTTTTCTATGAGTGGAAGGTATCTGTTAGCTCTTTTTATAATCAGAATAGTTGAGGAGTGTCTGTAGGCGCTTGTAAGGATTTCACGCTCAAGGCTTTCACGTGTATCAAAGTTGTCAAGAGGCATTTTCTCACCTGAAAAAGTAACTTCCTCAGGTAATTTAAATGATTTGATATTATAAATTGTATCTACTACATGCCCTACACCTGCAATACTGCTATTGAATCCTTTAAAGCCCTGAGCTATTGACAGAATGATAATAGCTGTTCCAGACAGAACCAAAGCAGTAAGAACCGATTTCTTTTTTGTATTTATCATAATAACTGAAGCCATAAGAAATAAAGCGCAAAGGTAACATTTTTGCACCTGAAAAATAATTTAGGTAATGGTAAAATAATAAGGGAACAAATCCGGTAAAAAATAACAAAAGATGCAGAGTGGAAAAATAAAAGAGGAAAAGGTATACCCGGACTCAGAATTTATATGAAACTCCTGAGAATATTCCGAAAGAATAAGGATGGATTAATGAACCTGTTGTTATACTGAACGGATCAAGGTAATATCTGAAAGTTGGTTCGAGGTTGAGAGATAATTTATCGGAGAGATTGTATTCCATTCCCATACCAAGGGAACTACTTAATGCAAGCGGATTTAGTCCTTTGGTATCCCCAACACTATATTTGGTACCATCCTTCATGGCATATGCAGAATTACTGACCAGCAGGTTATATGATAATCCGCCTATAATATTAATGCCAATCATTTTATCAATAACTTTATATCTTACAATTACAGGAAGTTCCAGGTAGCTTAAATTCTGGGTCAGGGAATTGCTGATATACTGAAGGCTTGCCTTATTAGGATCAAATACATCGTTTGTGTATGTAGTATACACTTTGCCATTACCATAAGCGGCAAGGAAAACATCAGGGTTACTTGTATATACAGTACCACTTGTGGTAGGTACCTTAAAACTAGGACTTCCTTTGGACTCATTATATTTCTGAAATCCGCTGAAAGAATAAATACCATCTATTCTCTGTCCGAGAGAGGAATAATAGATGCCCGATTGTATGCTGAACCTTTTACTTATTTTATAGGAAAATGAAACTCCCCCCGAGTAGGAAAAGAGAGGATCTTCGGTTGATGTCAGCTGACTGGTCAGTTGATCATTACCTGAGGTAAATGTTGAATAATATGTTGGTGAGGCTAATGCTTCTATAGACCATCTTTTCACCGGCTTGGCAACAGTATTCACCGGAGGATACTGAAGATCGGGATATTGAATCGCTATTGGATTTCCCTTGGGCGAATTCAGTGGTTTCAGTTCCAGTCCGTTAATTAATTCATTTTTTGTCAAGTAAAGGCTTTTGGATTCCGGTACATTTAAAATTTGTTCAGGAGAAGCTATTGTTTCAATTTCCTCATTAATGGCAACCTGGTTTTCTGTTTCGACCAGTACATTGGAAGAATTATTATCCGTATTATATTTTTTCTCCGGTAAATACTGCGTATTGTCAATGGGGTTATAGATAACCGGAGAAGAAGCCGGTACATTGAAAGCAATTACAGAACCTGCAGGTCCTAATGACATTTCCCTGCTCCATCTGTAAGCTAAGAGACTCATTGTCAGCAGTACAGTAACCGCTGCAGCGGCTCTAAGATATATTATGGGTCTGGTTTTCATTTTAATTGCGGAATGAATACCATCCCATAACCCTGGCGGAGGAAGGACCTCGAAATCTTTGAGTCCGTTTCTGAAGAGAAGATCTATATTTGCACCTTTTTCATCCATTTGCCACTTTCTTCTTAATTCCTGTATATGATCCTACTCTTCTTTGAAGGATTACCCTTGCCCGGGAAAGATTTGATTTCGACGTTCCCTCTGAAATATTTATCATTTCACCAATCTCTTTATGAGAATATCCTTCAATTGCATATAGGTTAAACACCATTCTGTATTTCGTAGGCAATTCTCTGATAATTTCGAGCAGATCATTAGCTTCAAGACCTGCATAATCCTGATTATCAGGTTCTGCATCGGGCTCCTGAATCGTGTCAATATCATCTACACGATATAGGCTATGCCTGGTGCGGAATTTTTCAAGAGCTGTATTCACAGTTATCCGGCGCATCCAACCCTCAAAAGAACCTTCATGTTTATAATGATGCAGGTTTTCAAATATTTTAATAAAGCCTTCCTGTAAAATATCTCTAGCCTCTTCATCATTACCTGAATACTGCAGACACACCGCGTATAACTTTGCAGAATGTCTCCTGTACAAAAGTTCCTGGTCCCTTCTGCTACCGGCAAGACAACCTTTTATTATTTTTTTTATCTCCGACAAGGTTTTTTACCTGAATGAGAACATAAAAATATAAAATAATTATCTCAAATGCCAGTATTTCTAAAAAGATTGATGGTATTTATTAAAAAAAGGTTGCGTAGAGAAGATATGTTCATTTCTTTTGCTTGCCCAAGAGAAACGAACATTATAGATGTATTACCTCTCCATACGCAGCGGCAGCTGCTTCCATAATAGCCTCAGACATAGTTGGATGTGGGTGAATCGATTTAATTATTTCATGTGCAGTAGTTTCAAGCTTTCTGGCAACAACAATCTCTGCAATCATTTCGGTAACATTAGCACCAATCATATGAGCTCCAAGCAGTTCACCATATTCTGCATCGAAGATAAGTTTTATAAACCCGTCTTTTGCACCTGAAGCACTAGCTTTACCTGAAGCCGTAAACGGGAATTTTCCAACTTTTATATTATAGCCTTCTTCCTTTGCAGCAGCTTCTGTAAGACCGCATGAAGCTATTTCAGGAGTGGTATATGTGCATCCGGGAATATTCTTATAATCAAGAGGCTCAACCTCTTTTCCAGCAATCTTTTCAACACATATTATGCCTTCTGCAGATGCCACATGGGCAAGGGCCGGTCCATGAACAATATCGCCTATAGCGAAAATGCCGGGGATCGATGTACAGTAATAGTCATCCACAACCACTTTACCCTTATCCGTTTTAACTCCGGCCTTTTCAAGACCAATATCTTCAAGATTTGTCGTAATACCAACTGCAGATAAAACAATATCAGCTTCCACAATCTCCTCTCCTTTTGGTGTTTTGATGGTCACCCGGCACTTTTCTTTAGAAGTATCGACGTTTTCAACCGATGAACTTGTTATCACCTTCATGCCAATTTTTTTAAAAGATCTCTCAAGCTGTTTTGAAACTTCCTCATCTTCAATGGGAACAATCCTTGGCAAAAACTCAACAAGTGTTACACTGGTACCCAAAGACTGAAAGAAATTAGCAAATTCACTGCCTATTGCACCCGATCCGACAACAACCATCGACCCGGGTTGTTTTTCCAGTGTCATAGCCTCGCGATAGCCGATTATTTTCTTCCCGTCCTGTTTCAGATTTGGCAACTCTTTTGATCTTGCACCTGTTGCTAAAATAATATTCGGGGCAGAATAATTTTTTTTATTTCCTTCAGTATCAGTTACCTCTACATTGTTTTTTCCTGAAAGACGACCATGTCCTTTGATATGTTCAATATTATTTTTTTTGAAAAGGAATTGAACCCCTTTACTCATGCCGTTGGCCACATTTCTGCTTCTGGAAACTATTGCATTAAAATCCGGTTTCACTTCACCAGATATAGTAATTCCGTAATCAGAGGCATGAGTCAGATAATCAAACACCTGAGCACTTTTCAAGAGCGATTTTGTTGGTATACATCCCCAGTTAAGACAAATCCCTCCGAGTTCGGCTTTTTCAATTACAGCTACTTTCATTTTCAACTGAGATGCCCTTATTGCGGCTACATAACCTCCAGGTCCGCTGCCTATTATTATAAGATCGTAATCCATAGTATTTGTGTTTATAAAATTTGAATATGTTTTTGTTGAAAAATTTTAATTAAAACTTTCATATTATAAAGTTTTACCCCCTTCCCAACCTTCCCCCACGGGGGAAGGAGTATATCATTTCCCCCGTGAGGGAAAAAAGAAAGGGGGTAGTTTGATTAAAAATTATATTTATATCAAAATGGCACATTAGAAGTTGTACTATCAAGTAGCTAAAGTTCTCTTTTTTGATATTTTCAATATTAACTGAGTAATGCCTTTTACCATTACCCAGAGTATTACAAGGGTAAATATTATTGTAGCACCTACAGGAATCCCTGCATAGTATGAGATCGCATAACCGGTTGCTGTCCCAACAAATCCGGCAAGGACCGACCAAATGACTATTTTAAAATAAACCCTGGTAAATAACATTGCAATATTTGGCGGGATAGTAAGCAACGAAATAACCAGAACCACCCCTGCCATTCTTATATTCAATACTATTGTCAGCGCTATTAATGATGTAGTAATGTATTTAAATACATCAACATATGAGGAGTATGTTCTGGCAAATACTTCATCGAAAGAGATATAAAGAATTGTCCTGTAAAATATTCCGAAATATAATATCAATATAGCTGACATAATTCCCAGAGCAATTATATCAACTCGCGAAACGGTGAGGATACTCCCGAAGAGATAACTCATCAGGTTGGGCGTATAACCGGGCGTCAGGTAGATGAAGATTATTCCGATTGCCATTCCAAAAGCCCATAAAATTCCTATCGCCGAATCTTCTCTTATTCTTTGTTTGACAGAAAGATACTCAACGCCAAGTGCTGATAGGATTCCAAAAACAGCGGCTCCAACAATAGGATTAATACCTATAAAATAGCCTATACCAATGCCGCCGAATGAAGCATGTGTTATACCTCCACTTAGAAACACCATCCTTTTCGATACAACGTATGTTCCTGCTAATCCAGCAGTTATGCTTGCAAAGATAGCGCCGAGAAGACCTTTAATTATAAATCCGTATTGAAATATACTTGTTTCCACTATTGATGGTATTTAAGTACTGTATGCGGAACATCGCCATGTGTAACAAGCTGAATCGGACATCCGTATGCCAGAAGATCTTCATTTGTGATCTCAGGAGAAGGATGATAGTGAAGACTCCTGTTAACGCACGCAAACGATTTAATATGTGATGAAATAGTTCCTACATCATGCGAGACCATTAGTATTGCCATACGTTTGTTAAGTTCTTTCAACTTTTCATAAAAATCGTTTTCAAATGTTGTATCAACGAAATTTCCCGGTTCATCAAGTAAAAGTAACCTTGGGTTTCCAATAATCGCACGCGCAAGGAACACTCTTTGCATCTGTCCACCGGACAATTCATTCAGGGTGGATTTAGACATTCCTGAAAGGCCAAGTTCATCAATAACAGTATCTGCCTTTTTCTTGTCGGAAGCGGACATTCTGGATATAATCCCTTTCCCGATCATCAGGCCTGAAAGAATTATATCGGTAACTGTTACCGGGTAATTAATATCTCCGGTTGACATCTGGGGAAGATAACCTATACTGTTACCATTTAAAAGATCGCTGTTGAAAACCATTTTGCCTGTAACCGGCTTCATCAAACCCAGTATTACCCTCAAAAGTGTCGTTTTCCCTCCACCATTCGGGCCAATAATGCCAATAAAATCATTTTCATTTACCCTAAAATTCACATCCTGCAAAACCAGATTTGCACCATAAGAAGCTGACAAAGAATACATTTCGAATAAATACGCCATAGGTGATTATTTTGAGCTTTCAACTAAACTTTTATGCAGAGCTTCGATAATATCCATAGTTGACTTTAGCCAGTTTTCCGACAGAGGATCTATCAATATTACCCTGGCGCCTATCTCACCGGCGATGGCATTCGCATTTTTTGTATCATATTCCCTTTGAACAAATATTGTCCTGACGTGATCTTTCCTGGCACGATCAATAAGTTCTCTCATTCTGGACGGGGGCGGCTCTTTGCCCTCAAATTCCACAGGGATCTCTTCAAGACCATAATCTCTGGCAATATATGCAAGGTTAGGATGATATATCATAAAACATTTGTTCGGCATATTTGAAAAAAGTTCTCTGGCTTTACTATCCACTTCCTGAATTTTTGAAGTCAGCAGCTGCCAATTTTTTTCGTATTTCAGTTTTTGTGCCGGATTCAATTCACATAAGAGCTCTTTTATTGAAGATGCCATTATTAAAGCACATTTTGGCGATACCCAGTAATGGGGATCCACTCCTTCCATGTGGCCTCTTTCAGGGTGAGGTATTGAGGTGAGGGGATCAATTTTATCGCCTAAAGATAACCTCTTCATTGTCCTGTTTGTCTCATAAAAACGATCCAGCCAGGTCATTTCAAATCCCAGATAACCGTTGCTAATATAAGCAACTGATTTTCTGAGTTTGTTAATTTGCTCAGGGAAAGGTTCATAAATATGTGGATCCGCACCTGCGGGTACCATAATGTTAACTGTAAAATCATTGCCGGCAATCTCTTCAACAAAGTATTTGAATGGAGCAATACTGACGGTAATTATTTTGTTGCCGGAATCAGCAACATCGTGGCCACAGGATATTGTAAAACATATTATCAGAAAAAAAAATAATTTTCTCATTAAATCGGAAAGTGATCATCCATTGCAAATTTAACATATAACAGAACAAATAGTTTAAGTGTTGCAAATAAAATAATATAAGCTATTTTTGGATAAGATTAATTGAAAATCGACTTCCTGCCGAATGAAGAATAAAGGAGAGATACTTGCATCGATATTGAAAAATTTTAAAGATTGCTGTTTCTTCCTCCATAACACAAAGGAGTTTGATATTGTTGAAAACATTATGAATGAGGGGTTTATTTTCGAAAGTCAGCTTGCTCATTCTACCGACCGTGTAAATCCAAACGAACACATTGAAGTTACTTACTTCCTGTTCCAGAGGAAGGATTATGGATCATTCACAATAATTATTGCCATACCTAAAGTTATCTATGAAATATATACAGGGGTTTCAAATAAAAAAGATGTTGGTATTGAAGAAGTGCTTACTATCTGCGATCCATATTACGGAGATAATGATGAGTTGATCTACACTCTGTCACCCAAACATATCCTTGGATATTTTAACCTGAAAACATCGGAGTTTTATCAGAACAGGAATTGGGATCCGTTCTTTAATAATTGCCAGTCCAAATCTGCTGGCAAGAAATCAATAAATACCGGAAGAAGATAAGAATTTTAACTATTTAGGTACATGGAGTTTCCCATTGGACCTAAAGGCTTGCCGACGGCGTTATACGGAGTCAAACGGAGTCAAAGCTCATTTTCTGTACTCTGTGCCCTGAGCCCTTAGACAAAAAAAAGGAGACCGGCCCACTGTACCAGTCCCCTTTTGTCAGGAATGAAAATTAATAAGCCTGAAGTGAAATTTTAAAATATCCTGTTGCTTTGGACGATGAAATCTGAAATTTCCAATCGCCTGTTTTATCTTGATTCTCCGTTTCTGAAATGTTGAATGATTTTCTCCAGTTGAGATTGCCCGATTCGTCAATTAAAATGTCCGAATAGCTTTTACCATTTGGCATAACTATTTTAACACGGATCTCGCCTGCTTTACAATCGCCCATTACCGACATCACAACTGATTTTGCCGTCTTCTCCACATCAAAAGAGTATTCTTTTGAGAATGTGTTGTCTATTACTGTTTTGGAAAAATCCCATGTTGTTCTTTCAGAATCACCACCCATTGAATGTATGAAGAATGCCTGTCCATCATGTCCTGAGAATTCAAAAGGCTCATCAAAGACAAAGGAACCGTTTCCTCTTGGCAATTCCCTGAAGATTTTTTCTCTGGATAAGTTTGCTTTTGCCATCTCAACCTGCATTTTTGTCATAGTGCTGTCCAGTTCCGACTTTTTAGAATCCAAAGACAGCTCTGCATCCTCCTGTGCTTTTTTCAGTTCCACCAATGCTTTTTTCTGCTCGTCGATTTTCTGCTGAATTTTCAGGTCAGCTTCCTGTTGTTCTTTTGTTTTTTCCTGTGCCGTGACCCGCTGAAAGCAGGAAACGAATGTGATCAGGAAAATGACCGTTAGTAGTAATTTTAAGTTTTTCATGACTGCCTTCTTTTTTAAGTTTGACAATGTAAAGGTACAGCCGGTAATCAGGCTATTTTGTTAACACCGGGTTAACACTGGGTTAATGTTTGGCTAATTGTAAAGAGCTATTAATAAATTGAATAACTTTGAGAAAATAAAACAACAAAGATGAAAAAGAGAAATACCGTTCTGATT
The DNA here is from genome assembly GCA_003162595.1 of Bacteroidales bacterium. Classification (GTDB taxonomy): domain Bacteria; phylum Bacteroidota; class Bacteroidia; order Bacteroidales; family VadinHA17; genus LD21. The sequence continues at coordinate 17,822 of PMNJ01000098.1, forward strand.
CCTGGTATTGCTTCAATAATAATTCTTGTGTCTGTCCAGGTTTTTATAATAAAAGGAATCTGGTCACAGAGGAACGAATTGTTTGCTCTCAGGTATTCTGTTTTATCAAAGGAGGGGCTTGATTTTATAAACAGAAGGATGCGAACCGATGGTTTTGATACAGTTCGATTGTTGTTAAGAAATTATTCCGAACAGGCTAATAAAGAAATACATGCACTAAAAGACCCTAAGGATATTAATGCTAAGAAAAAGGAGATTCTCGATTATTTCACAACTGTTGTTTACAGGGAGCAGGATCTGTCTGACTTTCTTTCAAAATATTTTGAAAGAAGAGGATTTGAAAAAAAATTCAAATTCACAATTTCGATTATAGATCTGGAGATGATCAATAATGATACGATACCCGTCTATCAGAGTGAGGGCTTTTTAAACCGGGGACGACCAAACCCAGGCGTAAGACAAGGCCCTGCAGATAATCTCAAAGATAAAATTCTGGTCAACTGGTTCAACCTGGAGGATAATAGTTACAGGTTCAATTTTGCATACTATATTGACTTTTCTGATAAACAAAAAGTTATATTGAAAGAGACGTCTGTCTTTCTGGGAATGAGTATTTTAAGCATACTCGTTGTAGTCATAATTTTTATAATAACCTATAAAAATCTTATGGAAGAAAAAAGGCTCTCGAATCTTAAAACTGACTTTATAAACAATATGACTCATGAATTAAAAACCCCGCTGTCTACAATAACGGTTGCCGGTAAAACTCTTGAAATNNCTTGAGATAAGCATGTGGGAAAGAACCCAGTTCCAGCTTGATAAAAGAACGGTTGATATTGAAGAAATAATGAATGATGTCGTCGATAGTTTTAAATCAGGTGGCGGTAACAGCGCTTCAATAAGTCAGAAGTACGATTTCAGGGGCGCTAAAGTCGATCTTGATGCTGTTTATTTTACAACACTTCTTAATAATCTTCTTTCCAACGCCGTGAAATATTCTGCTAAACAGCCTGTAATTGATGTTGAAGGATTCACGCAGAATAATAATCTATATATTAAGGTATCTGATAACGGGATCGGAATTAATAAGATCGATCAGAAACACATCTTCGATAAGTTTTACAGGGCTTCAACAGGAAATATACATAAATTCAAAGGTCTTGGTCTTGGCCTGTA
>PMNJ01000201.1 GCA_003162595.1 Bacteroidales bacterium
CTGAGCTGGGTTAGTGGATTTGACATCATCTATGCCCTCCAGGACGATGAGTTTGATAAATTAAACCATGTTCACTCACTGCCTTCAGCTACCGGAAGAAGAAAAGCGCTTGCCATTTCAATTTTTATCCATTTTATTACATTTCTTCTAGTGCTTATAGCAGGATGGTACGGGAATGGCGGGATACTTTTCTGGACAGGAGCAACAATATTCACTTTATTACTGATTTATCAACACAGCATAATCCGGTATGATGACCTGAGCAAAATAACGATGGCATTTGGTACAACCAATGGAATTGCGAGCATCATTTTTGCATTCTTTGTCATTCTCGATCTCATTTTATAAGACTGTCTATTTTCATTTTATTTCATAAGAAATTGTTCTTATTAAAGTTTTTTTGTTTCTTGGTACATTAAAAAATTGGTTGTATGGAGGAATTAATTATTAAAGAGGTACTTACCAGAAAAGACCGACGCGACTTCATTTATCTTCCGGAAAAAGTTCATAAGTATGAACCTGATTGGCTTCCGCCTATCTATATGGATGAAAGGGAGTTATACAATAAAAAGAAGAATAAATCATACCAGTATGCCGATGCCATCCTTTTATTGGCTTACAGGGATAAAAAACCTGTCGGAAGGATAATGGGGTTAGTAAATAACCGGTATAATGCAATTAATAATGAGCAGCATGGTCGTTTTTGTTTTATGGAGTGCTATAATGACAAGGAGGTTTTCCATGCCCTGCTGACCAGGGTTGAAGATTGGGCAAGACAAAAGGGGATGACAATGATAGTAGGACCGCTCGGATTTTCTGATAAGGACCCTCAGGGATTTCAGATCGAAGGATTTGAATATCCACAGTTCATGACTGCTCCGACCAACTCACCATATATGCCTGAGCTAATAGAAGCTGAAGGATATGAAAAGAAGGTTGATCTTGTAGACTACCTGGGTATATTGCCTGAAAAATTCCCTCCTGTATATGAAAAAGTTTTATCGAGGGTTGATAGTAACAAAGAGTATAAGATCATTGAATTTAATTCCAAAAAGGAACTAAAACCATATATCATTGATGTTCTGGAACTTATGAATGAAACTTTTGCAGAGATATACGGGTTTGTTCCTCTAAATGATAAAGAGAAAACAGAATTTGCTGCCCGTTACCTGCCAATTCTCGATCCCAACTTTATTAAAGTCATTGAAACAGGTGGTAAGTTGGTAGGATTTGCCGTTGGCATGCCGGATTTAAGCAAAGGAATACGAGATGCAAAAGGGAAAATATTCCCTTTCGGGATTTTTAAGATCCTGAGAGATTCCAAAAGATCAAAAAAATTACTTATGATGCTTGGCGGGGTTAAAAAAGCTTATAGAGGGAAAGGACTTGAAGTATTGATGGGCGTTAAAATTCTGCAGTCGGGGATTAAGCACAAGATGGAAATGATTGACAGCCATTTGGTTCTGGAAAGTAACATTAAGATGAGAGCCGAATATGAAAGAATCGGTTGCCAGGTAGTCAAAAAATTCAGGATATATCAGAAAGAACTATAAGAGTTATAAAAGCAGTTTAGTCAACGAAGGCAGCATTTTATTTATTATTATTGGCTGAATATATGCTTTCCTATATACTTTAAAACCTGAAAGTAAATGAGATTCCGATTATCTCCTTGAATTGAATTCTGGCAATTTTTTTCACTGCTCCATCGGGCAATAATACAGGTTTATTATTCTTATCAAGTTCAGGCGTTTTGGTGTCATCATCAAAAATGAGATGTGTATCTAACCGCACATCAGTGAACCAGTTCAGATTTGCCACGCCTATCATTTCCCAATCCACATCTACATTCTGAGGATTATGAATATAATTTGTAAATAACTGCAACCTGTTTATGACTGAGACTGTTTTCAACGGTTTCCATTCGTTTGTTATCATAAAGCTCACGCCTGGTTCATTAAGTGATTTTCTGTTTTTTGGAATGCCATATATGGTTTGGTCAATGTGTGCGGTATCAGTCATGAAAGTACCCTTGTATGAGAGTGGGGAAAAGTTCAGAGATGTCGTTTTATTTGGCTGGTAATCAAGCCCTAGGCCAACAGTAAGCACAGCTGGGTTCATAAATTTAGAGACCATAACAGATGGTTCGGAACTGAAATCGTAACCCGGGGCCACCTGGGTCTTAAACAACAGAATAGCGCTGAAGTCAAACTTTCCAAATGCTTTATGGTTTAATTTTGAGTTCGTCTCAAGAAGATCGAGATTTTTCCTCAATGGGATATCACCCGATTTCAGAAATCCGAGATTTAGCCGTATAAAATTATTCGATGATAATTTTAATGGAATATTATTGTAATCGGCATAACCTGTGATATCAATTGATGTTGAAATACTGTTATCCCCACCTTTCACCCAGTTTGTCAGGGATGCCTGACTGAAAATAAACGAGGACTCTTTTCGGTATTTCCAGTATTGTTGTTTAATAAAGATCTTTTGACTTTGTATCAATTTTGAATTATCAGGATGCTTCATGTCGATTTTTGCAGTTGCATAATTTCTCTGCATCACAGGTCTTTTGAAGTTGACTCCCTGTTCAAGATAAAGACTGATTGTATTTCTTGAAGGGTTTCCGATCCATACTGTTACCGAATCGGATAACTCGTTTTTCAGCCAGTAACGTATATCCTTTCCCGACTTTGAATTAATCATAATCGGGGCAACTGCTTTTCCGGCCCCGGTAAAGTAAATTACAGTTGAATCGCGGCTGTTAAGGTAGTTTAATAAAGATTCGACTGCTGCCTTAATCGAATCTGTACGAAAAGGATAATTATTATTTTTAAGTGGGAACCCTGAGTTTGATGATCTTGCTTTGTTCAGACTATCTGATTTCACCAGATCTGTTGAATCGTTTAATCCCGATATATCTTTCAAAATATAAGATGATTTACTTTCTTCATAAAGCCTTAGGTTGAGTGAATCGAAGGGATATTTTATAAGTATATTCCTCAGCGAATCGACAGCAGGGTGTTCTGTTTCATAGATAAGTTGTCCAATAGCCTGACTGAAAATGTCACCACTACCTTTCCATATGTGAGGATCAAATCTGCGCTTCAGATATTTCAAAGCCGCGTTCGTTGAAAGTACAATTTCAGGCTTCTTTTGATTATCCCTGAAAATCACTTCGCTTTTCTTTAAGGAATCAGGTACTGCTCCGGCTGTTTTTATTTCTTTAATATTTTCCTGAGAAAAAGCTGAAACATAAATGGTTATAAAAATAATTATCAAACAAAATTTTAAAATTCTAACGGTCATTATATAATATTTTTCTGATCAGATTTCATTGTTGAATATGTCGCAAAATACTTTTAATTTTACAAGTGCAATTTAAAAAATTAATATCCCCTATATTGTTAACGGAAAATAGTCTGGTTGATATATACAAGAATATCAAAAACAGAGATTTCTTCTTTGCAATACTGCAGTACGAGTCAATCTAACCGACTTATTATCAGTATTATAAATATCATTCAAATTTTTAATCTTTTTTATAATCTATTTAATCATGGACTTGCCTTTCACAGAACCATTTAAAATCAAAATGGTCGAAAACATATACAGAAGTACAAAAGAACAGAGGGTGCGCTGGATTAAAGATGCTTATTTCAATCTTTTTAACCTGAGATCAGAACAGGTCTTCATTGATCTTCTTACTGATTCCGGCACAGGAGCTATGAGCGATAAACAGTGGTCCGAAATTATGCTTGGAGATGAGAGTTATGCAGGGGCATCATCATATTATAAACTGAAAGATGCGATAAAAGATATAACCGGATTCGATTTTTTCCTTCCTACTCATCAAGGAAGAGCCGCTGAAAATGTTCTCTTCTCTGTTCTTGTCAAAGAAGGAGACGTCGTGCCCGGGAACTCACATTTTGATACGACAAAAGGACATATAGAATTCAGAAAAGCAACAGCTGTGGATTGTACTATTGATGCTGCTTCTGACACAACAATCTGGCATCCTTTTAAAGGAAATGTTGATATTGAAAAACTGGAGAATGTTCTTAAAATCACTTCGCCGGGGAAGATCTCCTTTATTATTGTCACTGTCACCAATAATACGGCAGGCGGACAACCGGTAAGTATGTCCAACCTGAGAGAGGTCAGAAAGCTTTCCACTAAATATGGTGTGAAACTTATTATTGACTCTGCCCGATTTGCCGAGAACGCATATTTTATCAAGATGAGAGAAGAGGGCTATGCTGATAAAGATATCAGGGACATAGCAAGGGAAATGTTCTCATACGCTGATTGTATGACGATGAGTTCAAAAAAAGATGCAATTGTGAATATGGGAGGTTTTATAGGTTTCAGGGAAGAAGAGTTATTTCGAAAAGCTTCAACATATAATATTATATATGAAGGTTTTATAACATACGGTGGGATGTCAGGAAGGGATATGAATGCCCTTGCCCAGGGACTCTATGAGGGCACTGAATTTTTATATCTCGAATCGCGTATAAAACAGGTTTCCGGACTTGGAACCACTATGAAGAAGTACGGAATTCCGGTTCTCGAACCTTTTGGCGGGCATGCCGTATTTATAGATGCAAAGAAGTTCCTTCCTCAAATTCCAAAAGAAGAGTTTCCTGCACAGACACTGGCGCTTGAGATTTATACTGAAGGCGGTGTAAGAGGAGTTGAAATAGGTGCTTTGATGTCAGACAGGGATCCGATAACCCGTCAAAACCGTTATCCCGAGATTGAAACAGTCAGACTTGCAATTCCCAGAAGAGTTTATACTGATAACCATATGAATTATGTTGCTGCAACTGTCGGAAGTGTTTTAGAAAACCGAGACCGGATAAAAAGAGGTGTTAAGATTGGTTGGGAAGCGCCCATAATGAGACATTTTACTGTCAGGCTGGAAAGATTTTAATGTGACTTTCATAGTTCTTTTAGCAAGCTGATATTAGCAATTTAACAGGGAAATATATAACTTACACTCAATTCACTTTTATACTTATAATATTGAGGAAATGATAAAATCCATGACAGGCTATGGAAAAGCCATTGCTGAAACACCGAAGAAAAAAATAACAATAGAAATAAAATCACTCAATTCCAAACAACTTGATTTAAATACAAAGCTACCATGGCTTTACAGGGAGAAGGAGCCTGAAATCAGAAATATCATAAGTCAGAGACTTGATAGAGGAAAAATTGATTTTTCAATTTTTTGTGATATGCTCGATAATGAAGTTGTTACTGTTATTAACAAATCAGCTGTCAGAAATTATTATAATCAATTTAAAGAGATAGCTGCCGGGCTCAGGATAGACCTTGATGATCAGATTTTTACTGCCATAATGAAACTCCCCGACACTCTGAAAACTGAAAAACCTGAGATGACCGAGGCCGAATGGGAAGTTATCAGGAATCAGATTATTGAATCGGTTACTATGCTCGACCTGTACAGAATTGAGGAGGGGAACTCGATAATGGCAGATCTCAAAAAATGCATTGGAAAAATTTTATCCTTGCTTGAAACTGTCCAGACATTTGAAACAGGAAGGATTACGAAAATCAGGGAAAAACTGATGTCTCTTCTTGAAGAGAACCTGGGTTCAGAAAAAGTCGATAAAAACCGGTTCGAACAGGAAATCATCTTCTATCTTGAAAAATATGATATTAACGAAGAAAAAGTAAGGCTTAAAACACATTGTGATTATTTCATTGAAACAATCAATACTCCTGCACCAAACGGAAAAATATTGAACTTTATAGCACAGGAGATTGGCCGAGAGATAAACACGATCGGTTCCAAAGCAAATGATGCTTCAATTCAAAAACTTGTGGTGATGATGAAGGATGAACTGGAGAAAATCAAAGAACAAACTTTAAATGTATTATAACAAAAAGGTGTAACGGCATAACGGCGCAAAGGCGTAACGGTTTATCGGAATTTAATAAGCTCTGCCGTCCCATTGAGCCATGAAGCCTTTAAGCCTTTGAAATAAAAAGAAATGGAAGGTAAACTCGTAATAATATCAGCTCCCTCGGGTGCAGGGAAGACCACTATAGTTAAACATCTGCTCGATAGTGGATTAAATCTGTCTTTTTCAGTATCAGCCACTACAAGGCCAATAAGGGGAAATGAAAAGGATGGAGAAGACTATTTTTTTCTTTCTGTTCAGGAATTCAAAAATAGGATTGAAAACAATGAATTTGTTGAGTGGGAAGAAGTTTATAAAGATCATTTCTATGGCACCCTGAAAAGTGAACTGGAAAGGATATGGGCAATGAATCAATATGTTTTATTTGATGTCGATGTAAAAGGAGGGATAAACCTGAAAAAAAAATTTGGAACAAGTGCTATCGCAATCTTCATCATGCCACCTTCAGTTGAGGAACTTGAGACCAGGCTTATAAAAAGAGCGACTGATACTCCTGAAAAAATTAAAATAAGAGTTGAAAAAGCAAAAGAGGAGTTAAAACTTTCTAACCAGTTCGATACAATAATTGTGAATCACCAACTGGATAGGGCAAAAGAAGAAACATTAAAAACTGTTTCTTCCTTTCTCGGAAGATGATTAAGGACACCCGATGGCAAAAATAGGCTTATACTTTGGATCTTTTAACCCTGTTCATATTGGCCATATGGCAATTGCAGGGTACATGACTGAATTTGCCGGGCTCGATCAGGTTTGGTTCGTAGTAAGTCCGCATAATCCTTTAAAAAAGAAAGAGACTCTGCTTGCCGATCATCATCGTCTCTATATGTCACAGCTTGCTATTGGAGATAATGACAGACTGAAAGCCTCAGATATAGAATTTAAATTGCCTGTCCCATCATATACCATTGATACCCTGACATATCTGAAAGAGAAATACCCCAAAAATGAGTTTTGCCTTGTAATGGGGGAAGACAATCTTTTTACTCTTCATAAATGGAAGAATGCTAATGAACTCGTAAGTAAATATCCGATCTATGTATATCCTCGTCCGGATGCAGAAAGACCATCGTCTCACCTTCTCGATAGGATACTTTCAGCCGCAGATGTTCATCATGTAGATGCTCCACTTATGAAGATCTCAGGTACTTTTATCCGTAATGGAATTAAAAACGGAAAGGATATGTCCTACTTCCTACCACGGCTAGTATGGAAATATATAAAGGAGATGCATTTCTATGAGAAATAATGCCTCCTGGCCGCTTCGTGTCCTTCGCCTAAAGGCAATCTGTTTCGATTGTAAAACCCCTCTGTCATCCGCCTGCTGGCGGACGACATCTCCCCTGAAGGGGCGATAATACTCTGGTATTTAACTGAATCAGACAAAAAACAGTGAGTATTATTCTCCCCTTGGGGGGAATAAAAAGGGGGTCTCAAACAGCTTGCTGAACCTCAGTAATAATCTCCTCTCCCCTTTTCAGAGCCTTCTCATTCATTGGGATAAGATTATGGTATCTTTCAGGAAGGGACTTCTTTAATCCCTTAATAACATTCTCAAGTTTAATTATCGGTTTCACTTTAAGGAAGCCCCCAAGAACAATAGTATTGAATGTTTTCGGGCTGTTCATCCTGGAAGCCTCTTCAGCTGCATCAACCCGGTAGATATTGATATCTTTTCTTTCAGGATGCCTCGTAATACCGTTCCCGTCGTAGATAAGAACACCACCTGGCTTAACGGAACTTTCAAATTTATCCAGTGATTGCTGGTTCAGTATAATTGCAGTGTCGAAACTTTTTATTATAGGTGAACTTATTCTTTCACTGCTTATAATCACGATGACATTTGCCGTTCCACCGCGCATCTCCGGTCCGTATGAAGGCATCCAGCTTACTTCCATATCCTGCATCACACCTGAATATGCCATTATTTTCCCCATTGAAAGGACACCTTGTCCTCCGAATCCGGCTATAATTATTTCCTCAGTCATGTTTTTTTGAATTTCTTATTTCTATAAATTGACTATTCCACCGGTGTTTTAAGATCTCCCAGGGGATAATACGGGAACATGTTTTCCTCCATCCATTTATTCGACTGAACAGGTGTCATCTTCCAACCTGACGGACAGTTTGAGACTATTTCAACCAGACAGGTACCTTTATTTAGTTTCTGGTACTGAACAGCTTTTCTTATTGCTTTCTTCGTCTTTTTAACGTTCGCAGCAGTATGAACACTCTGTCTTGTGACATAATAAGAACCAGGAAGAGTTGCAACAATATCGGTTATTTTAAGAGGAAACCCCATGGTTTTTACATCCCTTCCGTACGGTGATGTTGATGATTTCATTCCTGGAAGAGTTGTCGGCGCCATTTGGCCGCCAGTCATTCCATATATACCATTATTAATAAAGATTATCATAATATTCTCACCTCTGTTGCATGCATGAATTGTTTCTGCTGTGCCTATGGCTGCAAGATCACCGTCACCCTGGTAGGTGAATACAAATTTTTCAGGTAACAGACGTTTAATCGCGGTAGCCACTGCAGGAGCGCGTCCATGTGCAGCCTCCTGCCAGTCAATGTCGAGATAGTTATACATGAAGACAGAACATCCGACCGGTGAAACACCTATTGCCTCCGATTGAAGACCCTCTTCACTGATTATTTCAGCAATGATCCTGTGAGCTGTACCATGTCCGCATCCAGGGCAATACGACAGCGTATTTTCTGTCATAATATTAGTTTTCTTGTATACCAGATTTTCCGGTTTTATAATTTCTTTAATCCCTGAAGATTCAACCATTTGTCAGCCTCCTATGAATTTTGATTTCAGATTTTCAACCACCTCTTCAGGGGTTGTAACAATACCACCCATTCTGCCAAAATGATAAACCGGAACTTTCCCATTTACCGACAGAAGAACATCTTCTACCATCTGCCCGGCGCTCATTTCGACTGAGAGCATGCCTTTAACTTTTCCGGCAAGCTCCTTGATTCTTTTTGTAGGAAACGGGAAAAGCGTTATTGGCCTCAACAAACCTGCTTTTATACCCTGTTCCCTGGCAAGCTGAACTGACTTCTGACACACGCGTGCACTTGTACCGTATGCAACCAGAAGATATTCAGCATCTTCAC